>CANPZU010000003.1 GCA_947588825.1 uncultured Clostridia bacterium | reverse complement strand
TGCCTGCCAAATGCGATACCATACAGAAGTTTTCTTTTTTTGAAACAAAATGGGTCATATCTATTTACATTGCAGAGCAAATATTTGACGACTTTTTAAAAAGTATTGTTTTCTTTCTGAAAATGTATTATAATTAAATGATATAATTTAAAAATACATGGATGAGCCGCACGAAAATACGCGGCGGGAGGTATTGTAAATGAAACTTGGGATAGTGGGACTTCCCAATGTGGGAAAGAGCACGCTTTTCAACGCCATAACGAATGCTAAAGCCGAGTCGGCTAACTATCCTTTCTGTACCATAGAACCTAATGTGGGAGTGGTTGCGGTGCCTGACGAAAGGCTGGACTGGCTTGCAAAACTTTATTCGCCCGAAAAATATACTCCTGCGACGATCGAATTTGTGGATATCGCGGGGCTTGTGAAGGGCGCCTCCAAGGGCGAGGGACTCGGAAACAAATTTCTCGGGCATATAAGAGAGGTGGACGCCATAGTACATGTGGTGCGCTGCTTTGAGGATCCTAACATCGTTCACGTCGAGGGCAGTGTTGATCCGCTGCGCGACCTTGAAACGATCAACACCGAGCTTGCCATTTCCGATCTTGAGGTGGTTGAAAAACGTCTTGACAGAATAAGAAAAGCCGCGCGTTCCGATAAAACCCACGCCTTGGAGCTTGAGCTGCTTGAAAGGATATACGACGTTCTCGAAAAAGGGAAAAGCGTTCGCACTCTCGAATTTTCAAAGGAAGAGGCGGGGCTTGCCGCTTCTTTCGGACTGCTGACGCTTAAGCCGGTCATATATGTTGCAAACGTTTCGGAAAACGAAGCTGACGGAAGTTATATAAATAATAAAGCGTATCTTGACGTTGTCAAATTTTCAGAATCGGAGAATTCTAAGGCGGTGGCGATATGCGCGGGCATCGAAGCGGAAATATCTCTCCTTGACGAGGATGAAAAGAAAATGTTCCTTGATGACATGGGCATTCCTGAAAGCGGACTTTCAAAGCTGATAAAGGCGGGTTACTCGCTTTTGGGACTTATAAGCTTTCTCACCGCCGGCCCTAAAGAGGTTCGTGCGTGGACTATAAAAAACGGTACAAAAGCGCCTCAGGCGGCGGGGAAGATACACAGCGATTTTGAAAGAGGCTTTATAAGAGCCGAGATCGTCGCTTACGACGACCTTGTATCCGCGGGCAGCATAAACGCCGCAAAAGAAAAGGGACTGTACCGCAGCGAGGGCAAGGATTATATTATGAAGGACGGCGACGTGGTGCTTTTCAGATTCAACGTTTGATAAAACGCCTCGCGCTTGAAAAAATGCAATGAAGAAAAGACAAGAAAAAGGAGGAAAGAGTTAAAATGCTGTATAAAAGTGTCTTTGCAAGGTACATGGTGACCTTCGGAATGATAATACTCCTCAGCTTTTTTATCCTTGCCATAATTCTTTCCGCCATGATACAGGGGTATAACGAGCAGATGACAAAGGACGATTTGTCACAGGCGGCAAAATCGGTGAGCGACATAATAGAAAACGATCTCAGCAACAGCTACAGTCAGATCGGAGATTATGTTCACAGTGATTACGACAGCGTTTTGCTCAGCATTTCAGCCATCACTCGGTATATGAACGAGCTGTATGTATTTGTTACCGACAGAGACGGGGTTATTCTCATCTACAATGACAGTGTGCCGGATATGTACATAAAGAGCAACCTTTCCAGTGAAACGGTCAGGCAGATAACCGAGGAAAAAGTCAGCAGTTTTGAGGGCGACCTTGACGGTGTTTTCGACGGATCGCATTATGTATACGCCGAGCCGATCCTCTCTGCACGAGGCTATGTGGAGGGCATCGTTTTGGCATGTCGCTCAACCGATTACGCCGTTTCATATGTTACAAGGACCATACAGACGATAATGATGGCCTCGATGTGGGTGATGATCGCCGCGATAATTGCCAGTTACTTTATAAGCGAACGTATTGCCAAGCCTCTTCGCGCCATGAGCAGAGCGGCAAAGGAGTTTGCCGCGGGACATTTTGACGTGAGAGTCCCGGTCAGCGGTAACGACGAGATATCCGCTCTCGCAGTGGCGTTTAACAACATGGCCGCCGACCTTGAGACCCTTGAGCAGACACGCAGAACCTTCCTTGCCAATGTCTCGCACGATTTGCGTACGCCAATGACCGCCATCGGGGGCTTTGTCGACGGCATGCTCGCGGGCGCTATTCCTCCCGATAAATATGAACACTACCTCGGGATAATCGGAAACGAGGTAAGAAGGCTTGCAAGACTCGTTAACGCCCTGCTTGACCTCTCGCGCATACAGGCAGGGGAGCGTAAATTCAGCATGGCGTCCTTTGACATTTGCGAGCTGGCAAGACAGACTCTGTTCTCTTTTGAACAGAAAATAGAGGATAAAAAGCTTAATGTGGAATTTGATTTTGACGAGGACAACATGTTTGCGATCGCGGATGCAGACGCCATCAATCAAATAGTTTACAACATAGTGGATAACGCCGTAAAGTTTTCAAGAGAGGGCGGAACGCTCCGAATCGGCACGCACGTAAAAGACAAAAAAATTCATTTCTCCGTGTACAATGAAGGAGTGGGTATACCGTCTGAGGATCTTCCGTTCGTATTTGAACGTTTTTATAAAGCGGATAAAAGCCGCGGAATGGATAAAACGGGCGTCGGGCTCGGCATGTATATCGCCCGTACCATCATTGAGGCGCACGGCGAAACCATATCGGTCAACAGCATCCAAAACGAATACTGCGAATTTGAGTTTACCCTCAAAAGGGACACTTCAAAACAGCATTCCCGCTCTTGACAGAAGTAAAATAACGCTGAAAAGTTGCAAAATCGACGCTCATCCGATAGGGTGAGCGTCGATTTTCAAAAAGGACGCAGGTCGGTCGTCCTTTTACTTATTAATTCCCGTTTATTTTTTCAGCCTCTGAGCGCATCTACAGCCTTTTTATAGTCCGCCGCTTTAAAAACAGAGGAGCCGGCGACTAAAACGTCCGCTCCGGCGGCGCGAACCAGTCGGGCGTTTTCGGCGTTTATGCCTCCGTCCGCCTCGATAAGAAAGCCGCTCTTTGTTTTTTCTCTCAAAATATAAGCGTGTTTTATGTTTTCAAGCGTTTTATCTATCAGCTTCTGACCTCCAAATCCGGGTTCTACGGTCATAATGAGCATCATATCGCATATATCGTAAAACTGATCGAGCACGGATGACGGAGTGTCGGGTTTTATGGAAAGAGAAGCGCGGACTCCCTTTGATTTTATATATTCGAGGGTGCCTCTGACGTCTTTTGCCGCCTCATAGTGGACGGTAATTATATCGGCGCCCGCGTTTACAAAGTCGTCTATATATCTTATCGGTTCATTTATCATAAGATGGACGTCAAAGACCATATCGGTAAGGTTTCTTATGCATTTAAAGACGGGAGCGCCGAACGAAATGTTCGGCACGAATAAGCCGTCCATAACGTCTATGTGAAGAAATTCGGCGCCCGCTTCTTTTACTTTTAGTACCTCGTCTCCGAGCTTTGAGAAGTCGGCAGAGAGAATGGAAGGGGAGATACAGATCATATTTTTATCCTTTCATACGAAGTTGCGCGTCGGTAACAAGATCATTTTGCGTTCATATTATAAAAGCAGGGCAGACAGCAAATAAAAAACCGGTAAGTCGTCCGATAATAGAATTTAAAAATAAAGGAAGTGTACCATTTAAGTGTTGGATTGTCTTGCCTTAATATAGATCTCAGCTTCGCCGCCCAAACGGCGGAGCTGTTATCGGTAATGTCAGTCTTTGCATATCAAGGATACGGCGTGTGCGGCGATTCCCTCAAGCCGTCCCGTGAAACCGAGCTTTTCCTCGGTCGTTGCCTTTACGTTTACTCGGGAAATCGGGATTTTAAGATCGTATGCAATATTTTGTCTCATTATATCTATGTATGGCGCGATCTTGGGCTTCTCGGCTATAAGAGTGCAGTCGACGTTGGACACGCGGTATCCTTGCTCGGAAAGCAGTGCGCAAACGCGGCATAGCAGCAGACGGCTGTCTATGTTTTTGTAGCTGTCGTCGCTGTCGGGAAAATGCTTGCCTATGTCGTAAAGCGCGGCGGCCCCGAGCAGCGAGTCCATTATGGCGTGAAGCAGGACGTCGGCGTCAGAATGGCCTTCAAGTCCTTTTTCATATGCTATATTAACTCCTCCGAGTGTCAGTTTTTTGCCGTCTACAAGGCGGTGTACATCATATCCGTGGCCGACCCTTATATCATTCATCGGTGTTTTCCTTCTTTCTTTCGTCAAGTATTGCCTTTGCAAGAGAAAGATCTGTGTGGGTGGTTATTTTTATGTTCTCATATCCGCAATCTACCACTTTGACGGGAAAACCCGCAAATTCTGCAATCGCGCAGTCGTCGGTACCTTCAAATTTGCGCTGTATTGCATTGAGCAGCGCGGCTCTGTACAAATCTGCGTTAAAGACCTGCGGAGTCTGCATAAGCCACAGCTTCTCGCGATCGACCCCTTTTTCTATAAATCCGTTGTTTGAAACGAGCTTCGGGGTGTCTTTTGACCTTGCCGCCGCAGTTGCTGCTTTGAATTTAAAAGCGTTCAAAAGAACCGCTTTTATTTGCCGGTCGGTGATAAGCGGCCTTGCGCCGTCGTGTATTGCAACAAAGTCGGATTTGGCGGAAATCGCCTCCATGCCTTTCATCACCGATTCCTGCCTGGTTTCTCCTCCGCTTACGATTGCAAAGACCTTTTTTATTTTGTATTCTTTTAAAAGAGGCGCATATTTTGCAATCTCGTCTTCCTTTGCAACGACCACGATTTCGTCGATGTAGTCGCAGTTTTCAAAGGCGAGGATTGAGTAAATGACGATCGGTACGGAATTAAGAAGGATAAACTGTTTTGTTACGTCTTCTTCCATTCTGCTCCCTTTGCCGGCGGCAAGGATTATGGCGCTTACTCTGTGTCCCGAGTTTTTTGAGGCGGTTCGCAGCACCGCGGTGAATCTTTCGAGAATTCCCATTTGTAATATCAATATCCTTTCTGCGTTTTTATGTCGAATGATCAGACAATCTCATAGCTGCCGTCGCACAGGCAGATGATTCTTGTCATATAAAATTGACTCAAGCAGTCGGTCATATACTTTACGTCTTTAACTCCGGCGCTCTCCCACGCCGAGTGCATTGCAAGTTGGGGCATACCTATATCAACGGCGCAAATTGGCACGTTTGTTGTCAAAATATTGCCGAGCGTAGACCCTCCCGCGATATCCGAACGGTTTGCAAAGCTTTGAGTTGGGACGTTTGATTTGCGGCATATCTCTTTAAACAGGGAAGCGCTTACGGCGTCCGTGACGTACCTTTGTGCCGCGTTTGTCTTTATCGCCACTCCGCCATTTAAAACGGGCGCGTTCAGTTGGTCGCAATACTCGGGGTGACAGGGGTGAAGCGCATGAGCGTTATCGGCCGAGACCATGAGGGAGGAGTTTATCATTCTTTGGCGATTGCTGTTTGATATGTCCGCCTTTGAGCATATAAGGTTAAGTACGTCGTAAAGGAAAGTGGAGTGCGCGCCCTGCCTTGACATGCTTCCCGTTTCCTCGTTGTCAAGCGAAGCGTAAATTTGCACGCATTCGGTCGGTTCCGCCTTCAGAAACGCCTTGAGAGAGGTATACGCGCACGCGATGTCGTCTATCCTCGAGGAAGAAAAGAACTGACCGTCCGAGCCCCAAATGCATCCCGGAGTGCGATCGTAAAGGAATAACTCATGTGAGAGAATGTCGCTCTGCCGGACTTTTGTCTCTTCTGCGATAAGCTTTATAAGAGAGGTGTGATCGGTTCCTTCGGCGTACAGAGGAGACAGGTCTGTTTGAGGATTGTATTTGCCGCCGTCGTTTATCGAGCGGTTGAAATGTATGCACACATTCGGTATTACAAGAAGGTCGCGATCGAGTGTTAGAAGCTTTGATATTACGCGGTTTTCCTCTCTCACTGTTATCCGCCCTGCGACGGACAGCGGTCTGTCAAGCCATGTCGAGTGAATCATACCGCCGTATTTTTCAACGTCCAGCGTGATATATTTGCCGCAGACGGATTTTTCAAAGGAGGGCTTGAGCTTAAAAGTCGGCGAATCGGTATGAGACGCGCATATCATAAAACCCTTTGGGTTCTTTGGAACTCTGAAGGCGATAATTGACGTCATCGAACGGGTAATATAATATGTTTTACCGTAACTGAAATCAAAGTCGAACGCCTCGCATATTTGTTCTCCGTTCGATTCCTTTAAAAGATCGCATATGCTTCTGACGGCGTGATAGGCGGTCGGCGATTTTTTAATGAATTCGAGCAGCTCTTTGGCCTCTTTTTTATATATTGCGTCCATATCGTTATCTACACTTGCGGCGCTTTTTTTGCAAGGTTCTCCTTTCAGCTTTTTTGGTTTTAAGCGACAAGAAATACGCTCATATATAATATAGCATAAATTAAGCAAACAATCAATAAAATATTTCAATAATGTAACGACTCATTTAACAAGAAATATAAATATGTTATTTTTGGTTGTTGATTTATTTACAAATTAAGAGTATAATACATTAAAAGTTGTTTATTTATATGATTTTTCATTGTGTCCGAAAACGCAGGGTGTTGTTGTCTGTTCGGACGGAATATATAACCGTAATTGAAAGGAACCTTTATGAAAAAATTTTGTTTGCTTTTATGTGTTATCATGTCCCTTTCGCTTTTTGTTTCATGCGGCGATAATGAAGACACGAAAAAAAATGAAAAAACCACGACCGGCGTTGATGCCGAGCAGGAGGGAATAACTCTTGACAATACTGCGGGACTTATTATCGCAGTGGGCGAGACAAAAAAGCTGACGGCATATAACATACTGACAAATTCAGAGACATTAACGGTGCTGTGGTCGTCGGATGACAACTCGGTGGCGACCGTTGACACCAAGGGAAATGTCACGGGAGTCGTTGACGGAAGCACGACAATAACCGCGACTACCATTGACGGAAAGCACAGCGCGTCCTGCCCGGTTACTGTCAGCTCGGTTGTCAGCGGAGTCGTTCTTGACAAGAGCGCGCTTGAGCTTGAAATAGGAACGAGCTATGCGCTCACCGCGACCGTACTGCCCGAAGGTATAAGCAACAACGGCGTGACATGGATATCAAGTGTTGAGAGCGTCGCAACGGTATCCGAAACGGGAGTCGTTACAGCAGTCGGAAACGGTGTGACGAGTATCGGCGCAAAAACAAAAGACGGAGAGTTTACTGCGTTTTGTACCGTTACGGTTGTCACGCCCACGACCGGCGTCACAATGACGAGCACCACATTAAAGCTCAGTAAGGGAGTGTCGAGCGCGCTTTCCTGTACGGTGCTGCCGGATGACGCTTCAAATAAAAATGTCATTTGGAGAAGCTCAAATGAATCGGTCGCGACGGTCAATATGAACGGAATAGTCACCGGGGTGGGCGCGGGAAGCGCCACCATCACGGTTGAAACGGTAAACGGCGGATTTACAGCTGAATGTCAGGTGACGGTTACATCGCCTGTTACGGGAGTGAGCGTCAATATTCCTTCGCTTAGACTGAGCGTCGGAAACAGCGAACAGCTCACCGCCATTATCAGTCCGATAGACGCAGACATAAAGGATGTCAAGTGGTCTACAAGCAATGCAAGGGTCGCCGCCGTCGGCGAGAGCACGGGTATAGTCAAAGCCGTAGGCTCAGGAAACGCAACTATAACGGTTACAACGGTTGACGGTCTGTATACCGCCACATGCGAGGTCAGCGTGTACCAGCCTATAACCTCGATGAGCTTTGAAAGCGGCAGTTATGAAATGAAAATAGGAGAGACTCTTGCTCTTATTTTGAATAAACTCCCCGCGGACGCCGATATGGAAACGATCACCTTCGCCTGTTCGGACGGCACAATCGCTTCGGTTGACGAAAACGGCGTGGTGGAAGGCATAGCGAACGGAACGGTGACGATAACTGCCACTTCGGAATACGGAGTTGTTGCACAGTGCACCGTAAACGTTATCGATCCGGCGATGCTTAAGGTGCCGGTGGATTCGGTAGTTATCGGAAATGATAATATTGTATCTCTGCACGAGGGCGAGAGCGTTGAGATTTTGTACACCGTTTTGCCCGAAAACGCCACTAACAAGGAATGTAAGATAACCGTGTCAAACGACGATGTAGTCAAAGTTATCGACGGCAGGATCGTCGCCGTGGCAAACGGAACGGCAAGGGTGAGAGTCGAGAGCATTGATGACAGCGGAAAATACGATGAGATTGTTGTGAATGTCACAAGCCTTTCAGACGAGGAAATTCAGGAAAAGATCACCGAGTATCAAAACGCAATAAAAGCCGAGAACGAAAGACATGATGCCGAGCTGTCAAAGCTTGAGAGCGACTTCAGAAAAAAGACAACCGAGTACAACGCGATACTTGAAAACCTCGATAAGAGCAATGAAAACTACAATATTGAAAGGACAAAAAAGGCGGCGCAGCTTGCGGAATACGAAGCAAATCTTCTTGAGGCCACCAATGCCGGAAATCAGGAGCTTATATCCGAATATGCCAACCTTGTCGCAAACACCAAAGACGAAATTGACGATATCGACGACGCGATAGAAGACAATAATCTTACAAGAAAAACGGTCGCCGAGGAGCTTGCGGCACTGCAATCGGCAAGCTCGAACTCGCGCACCACTGAAAACGCGCTTCACGAATCGAACATTAACAGTATAGAAAAACAGTACGAGTACATAAAAAAGTATATTGAATGAATCTTTTTTTGACAAAGCGCGGCTTTAATAACAAATAAAGTCAAGACCACCGATTTAACGGTGGTCTTGATTAGTTTGCAGGCGGGAAACACGAGTGTAATTTGTTACGCTCAATCCTCGTCTTCTTCATATCTGAGCTTTTTAAGACATGAGGGGCAAATAATTTCTTCATTGTTTAAAAGCTCTTCGGAAAGGTATATTTTCTCTCCGCATTCGGGGCACTCAAATTCGTAGATTTCGTCATCCCCGTCCTCGTCGTCATCCCCGTCCTCGTCGTCGCCGTCCTTGTCATGCGCTTTGAAGTCGTACACGTCGTCCTCGTCGTCGTCCTCATAATCTTTCACGCTGTCAAAATCATCTCCGTAAAGATATTCTTCAACGTCGCCGAGATCCTCGTCCACTTCCTCAATGTAGTCGTTCAAATGATCGATGTTTTCCTCGGCATCGGTAAGCGATTTTGCCATGTCGTCAAGAATATCGACCACAGAGGCAATGATTTTTTGCTCGGGTGTTACCGCTTCAAATGACATGCCTTCCATAAGTCCTTTGAGATAGGCTATTTTTTCGATAACTGTCATGTGCGTCTTCTCCTTTAAATAAAATAAAGTTATGTGTGATTACCCGACAAGCGCATATACCAAACGGGCGTTATCGTTTTTTATGCTCTTGAAAGATATTCCCCGGTCCTTGTATCAATCTTGAGCTTATCGCCGACATTGATAAAGAGCGGTACCTTTATAACCGCGCCGGTTTCAAGGGTGGCGGGTTTTAAAGCGTTTGTCGCGGTATTGCCGGCAAAACCGGGATCGGTGTCGGTCACTTCAAGCTCAACGAACATGGGGGGCTCGACTCCGAATACTTTGCCCTTGTAGGAAAGTATCTTGCATATCATTTCTTCTTTGACAAATTTAAAGCTGTCTGTAAGTATAGCTTTCTCAATGGGTATCATTTCATAGGATTCCATATCCATGAAGAAATAAAGGTCGCCGTCATTGTAGGAATACTGCATGTCCTTTCTCTCTACATAAGCGTTTTCGAACTTATCTGTGGGGCTAAAGGAAGTTTCAACGACTGCACCCGTTATCACATTGCGCATTTTGGTTCTGACAAAAGCGGCTCCTTTTCCCGGCTTGACGTGTTGGAATTCAATTACCTGCATTACCTTGCCGTCCATTTCGAATGTGACTCCGTTTTTGAAATCGCCAGCGGTTATCATGTTAAATTACCTCCAAAAAGTATCAGTAAATGTATATCTGTTATATTGTAATATATTTCGTCCCGATTTTCAATACCTTTTCGATTAATTTTAGAAAAGTTTAAAAAAAGCATATAATCTGCGGCGTTTGGGGCTGCCTGCGTCCTCTTGACCTTAACGTGCGTTTACTCTTTTTTTGTAATATCTTTTATGCTGAGCGACGCTTCGTGAGGTATCGGCTTCCACTCGACCTTTTGAAAAAGCGCTATGCACAGGGCGTATCTGCCCATAAGGTCAAATATGGGAAATGTGATGCAAAACCAAACCTTTTTTAAAAATTTCATGGGCATTATTCGTTTGTGCTCGACAATAAATATATATACAGCCACAAGAATGCTGCCTAAATAAGTGTTGAGCGTCCAACCGACAGTAAACAAAAACAGAAGAAGGAAGGCAAGAGAAACGTTGTTTGCGACAAGCGTCACGCCGAAGGGCTTTAAAATATATCGCAAAAACGTGGGCGCGCTTCCCGTGGCAGCGTATTCCGCGGCGCCGAATATCAAGACGGCGCGAAGTATAAAAATTGAAAGACGTTTAAAAACCGAAAAGAGCGCGCGGGGATAAATGGTTGTCAACATGTCAAATGACATGAAGCGCATTCGCACATTGTTGAAAAAGCGCTTAGCCCTTGTCAGCTTGTTTTTATCTCCCACGTGCGCGCTGCTGTTTGCTATCCCGCCCGTAATAAATATGTGATAAAACAGCTTGCCCGCGTTTTCGGTAAATGCTTGCAGATGTCCCTTGGCCCAGCGAATACGTTGTCTCATGGCAATTTTGAAGCTCACGGGCTGTTCGTCATAGAAAACTGCCGCGTTGCAGTAGGATATCCTGTAACCCTTTGCCACCGCGTCGGCGCAAAATGCCCGATCCTCGGTAAGGCTGGTGTAATTCCAGCCGTTTTTTATTATATCGTTTACAAACAGAAAGCCTGTGCCTTGTATTCTGGTTGCAAGATGAAACAAAGAGCGGGCGCGGTGTTCGTTTCGAATGGTCCTAAGCCAGTGAAGCGCATAGGAGGCGGAGATCCAATTGTCGTCAAAATTTTTAGTGTGGCGGTAGGACGTTACGATTTTTTCTCCCGCGTCGAAAGCCTCATTCATGCGGGTGATATAGTCCTCGCTCAGCAGATTATCTGCGTCAAATATAAAATATCCTTCAAATGAGTCGGTTTTGTAATCCTTTTCTATGCACTGAACAAGATACTGCAGCGCGTATCCCTTGGTCTTGTGCTCAACGTCATGTCGCTCGTAACATACGGCGCCCCAGCTTCTTGCTATATTTGCCGTATTGTCGCTGCAATTGTCCGCCACAACGAAAACATTCAGCATTTTCTTGGGATAGTCCTGTCTGTCTATGCTGTCGAGCAGGTTTCCTATAACCTTTTCTTCGTTTCTTGCCGCGATGAGAATCGCGTATTTGTGGTTGCGTTTGGCCTTGGGAAATTTACGAGTGAAGAATATTCCGGTTATCGAATAAATCGTTCTGTATGAGAAAAGATCGTCGATAAAGCCGAATACCGCATTGATTATTTTTATTATCAGGTTTAATATCACACTCATTTACAGTATACTTCCTGGTCGATCAACATGGGATGTCAAAGGATAATAAGCTCCTTTGGAGCCAGCGTTATGTCCTGCGGTCCGTCCTTGCCGAAAACAACCATATCCTCTATTCTCACACCGAATCTGCCTTCAAGGTAGATGCCGGGCTCGCAGGTAACAACATGACCTTCTTCAAAGGGAACGTCCGACCCGGCGCTTACCCCGGGCGCTTCGTGTATGTCCATACCGACTCCGTGTCCCAGTCCGTGACCGAAGCAGCCGACATATCCGGCGCCGTATATTATGTCTCTTGCCACTTTGTCTATCTCCTTGCCGGTCTTTCCTATCGCGTAAGCGTCAAGTGCGGCAAGCTGAGCGTTTTTCACGGTGTCATACACCTTTTTCATTTCGTTTGTGCACTTCCCCAGCGCCACGGTTCTTGTCATGTCCGAGCAGTAACCCTTGTAGAGAGCTCCGAAGTCCATCGTCAGAAAGCCTTGTTCAAGCTTTACGTTTCTTGGCACTCCGTGCGGACGCGATGAGGCGCTGCCTGAAACGGCGATGGTGTCAAACGATACCGATTTCGCTCCATGAGAGCGCATGTAAAATTCGAGCTCCAAAGCCACCTCAATTTCCGTGCGTTCCGGATTTATAAAGCCCAAAATGTGTGCAAAGGCGTCTTCGGCGATACGTTGGGCTTTTATGATTTTATCTATTTCATCCTCGTCTTTTTTGATTCTCATCTTTTGAATGACGTTTCCCGAGGGAACAAATATAAAGCCTTCCAGCATGCTCTCGTAGCTCTTTTTCTCGGCGTAGGTCAAAGAGCTTTCTTCAAAAGCCACCTTTTTTACTCCGTTTGAGGTGAGCAGATCATAAAACATGGTCTTGCGCGGGCCTTGCATGGTCATAACCTCAAATTCAGGGTCGGTCTCCTCCCGCGCCGCTTCGATATATCTAAAGTCGGTGAGCAGATAAGACTTGCATCTTGTGACGAGAACAAATCCGTCGCAGAAGTCAAAGCCTGTAAGATAATACTGGTTTTTTGTATTTGTAATGAGCATCGCGTCGATATCCGACGGAAGAAGGGACAAAAGCTTTTCTCTTTTATTCATGGTCTGTACCTCTGTATAAAATTATTTTTGGGTCAGCGTTTTATAATAGTTTTTCATTGTCAGGGCGTCTTCCGCCATTGTGCCGTCCGATTCGCATATAATTCTCGGGGAATATCCGTCCTTGATTATCGCTTCCATAAGCGGCTCATAATTTGGGCCGTACAGGGTGTCCTCAAAGGTCAGATGCCTTTTTTCACCCGATGCGGTGTATTCGATCTTTGAAAAATGACAGTGCAGGGTGTCGGCGTACTCATATCCGAGCGCGTCGCCGATTGCTGAAAACACTCTTCGGTAGTCGTCCTGATTCTTGAAAAGATTGCCGATGTTTCGGGCGTTCATATGGCCGAAGTCTACCACCGGGCAAAGTCTTTTGTCAATTTTGCAGATATCGATTACCTCTTCAAGCGTTCCGAGCTGGTTGAGCTTTCCCATCGTTTCAAGACCGAATTTCACGTCGAAGTCGGGAAAAGCGTTAAGGGCGCGGCAGATTGTGTCCTTTGCAAGGGAGAGCGCCTCGTTTCTTGAAATTTTGGCGGCGCTGCCGGTGTGTATAACTATGATGTCGGCTCCCATTGCCAAGGAGGCGTTAAGCGACTGTTCAATATACCGAAGACTTTTGAGTCTTTTTTCTTCTTCGATTCCTGAAAGGGAAATAAAGTAGGGAGTGTGGAAGGAAAGCTTTATATTATAAAGCTTTGCCTGTTTTCCTATCTTTTCAAATGCGGCAATCGATCCTACGACCCCGTTTCCCGCGCTGTATTCATAGCAGTCAAGCCCCATAGCCGCAAGCCATTCGGGCGCTTCGTATGTATGCTTTTTTCCCGCTTTGTAAAAGGAGGCCGAATTACCGCTCGGTCCGAATATAGCTGACATGTTGTACCGCTCCTTTTTTATAAATTATTTGTACCTGTTTCCCGTTTTTTCGTGCCATATCCTGCACAGCTCTTGCGATTCGGGATGCTTTCTCCAGTATGAACGCATAAACAGCCTTTCCACTCTGCGTTTGAATTTAAAAAAAGCCCCGGTTCGGTCCTTTATAGGAGGTACGTTTATCGACATTACCCCGAGAGAGGCAGCCGCCATGGAATCGGTAAGTACCTGGTCGCCAAGCACTGCCGCCTGATTTTTTTTGATGCCGTTTTCTTTAAGCAGCCGCTTCATGCTAAAGGGAAGCGGCTTTTTCGCTTTAGCAATAAATGGGTATCCAAGATCTCGGTTGAATGTTTCCACACGACTTTTTTCGTTGTTTGATACAAAAGCAAAGTTTACGCCGTTTTTTTTCATATTGTCAAACCAATTGACAAGGCTTGCGGGAGGGATGATGTCGTCGTAAGTGACAAGCGTGTTGTCGATATCGCACATCACAAAGCATACGCCGCGTTTTATAAAAAAATCCGGCGTTATGTCGTATATGCTCTCAAACAGGTAATTTGGGGTTCCGAATGCCATAACAAGCGTTGCCTTTCAAGTGTCGCGATGTCATTATTTTATCATAAAAACGAAGGAATGTAAATAGTAATTTCGTTAACGGCCGCTCTTAATTTTTTTGCCGGGGTGAAACCCCGGCAAAATCGGTCGCATACGTGTCGATTTTCGATAACGGACACACGTCGTGTTTTCGTATAATTTGAATTACAGCAGCGCCTTGGCGACGGGAAGGGAGGGGAACGCATCCGTGTCGGCGTACCGCGCCTTTAGCTTTTTGCCGCAAGCGAGTATCGTGCGTTTTGCAAGAACCTCCAAAGAGTCGATAACGTCGGGTCTTGTTATTGAAAAGCTCTTTTTAACAAGCGAAAGCTCCGTGCAGCCCAAAACTACCGCTTGGCATCCGGCGCTCTTCATCGACTCGATAACGCTCATAACGGCGCTTATATCGGCCATCTTTCCTGCCTTTACCTGCTCGTATATGATTTTCATCACAATTTGTTGTGCGGCTTCGTTTGGCACAACGCATTCGATAAGGTGTTCTTTGCAAGCCTTATCATATACTCCCGACTTCACAGTGCCGTTTGTCGCAAGTATTCCGAGCCTTTTCAGGCCCGGAACGGCGCGTTTTGCATACGCCACCGTTTCATCGACGATATTGAGCATGGGAATTTTGATACTCGCCTTTATGCCTTCCAAAAAATACTGGGCGGTGTTGCAGGGAACGACAACGAGATCGGCGCCCGCCGACTGAAGCATTTTTGCATCATGAATCATGTCGGGAAGAGGGTCTTTTTTGCTCTTGTCTAATATGTAATCGGTTCTGTCGGGAATGGTGCTGTGATTGTAAACAATCATGTTTATATGATCCTGATCACGCGCGGCGTCGGTCATGTCGATCAGCATTTCCATAAAATAAACTGTCGCCATCGGGCCGACTCCGCCGATTATTCCCAGTGTCCTTGTCTTATCCATTTTGTAAAAAGGGCTCCTTTGCAAGAAAAGGTCTGATGAGATCAGTTGAAATATTTTTTGAACTTTTTCTTCTGATTTAAAAAGGCAGTGAGAGAATAAATGCGGTGTTTTATGCTCTTATCCGCAGAGTAAAACAAGGGATTTGACCATTTGCCGCTTTTCATGAGCGAAAGCGCTCTTTCTCTCAATTCCTTGTCATATACATACTTTTTTATAACCGATCGGGGTACAAATGAGAAAAGATGCTCCCTGTCGGCGATTGTATACGGTATTTCTTTGTTGTATATAAGGTCGTCCACTATGAGTTTGACGGTGTTGAAACCGCTGCCCGTTATGTAATAGTTGCTTCTGCCGAGTCTTATGTTTATTTCAAAAAACTTGTACTTTCCGTCTCTTGAGTCGTATTTCAGATCAAAATTTGAAAAGCCTGTGTAGCCGACGTACTCAAGAAAACGCGTCGCCTGTTCTATTACCTCTTTTTCGCTTTCGTTTATAATGCAGCAGGGATTTCCGAGCGCCGTGGGAGTATGCTCCTCAAGCAGAACGTGACCGAGCGCGGCAAAACGCACCTTGGCGTTTTTATCGCTGTAGCAGGTAAGCACTCTCATGTTCGAGTCATCTCCGGGGATGCGGTCCTGAATCAGAAATTTGTAGTCATATGAGCTTTTTTCAAGATTCTCAAGCATTTTTTCCAGCGATTCTTTGTTGTCAAACTTGAACACCTTTTTCTTGCCCGGAAATTTGGCATAGTGGTAGAGGGCGCTGTTTGCGGGTTTTGCGATTATCGGGTACTCAAAGTCAAAGGTGAGAGGCGTCTTTTCCTTGCAGTCGTACACAAAAGTGTCGGGATGCGGAATATTAAGCTCGCTGAGTATTTGATAAAAGTTGTCTTTGAGAACAACTCGGTTCATAAGCTCTTCGTCTATATAGGGAATAACGTAATATTCGGAAAGGTACGCTTTGTTTTCGATTATGATGCGGACATACCAATCTCCGCACCCGAAAAGTATCAGCTTTTTGTCGCTGTGGCTCTTTGCAACCTCGGTGAGCGCCTTTAAAAGCGTGTCCTTATTTTCTATTCCCGGATAAAAAACGTCCTCGCATATCTTGCTGCCCTTTATAGGGCCTCCCTCCGACATGTTGAGCACGATCGATTTGATGCCGTACTGTTCGTGAAAGCTTCTAACAAGGCTGTACGCGGTGATATCTCCGCCGAGAATCACAGGACAAAACTCAAGACTGTTAAACTTCATCTTTTTTTACCATTTCAGCTTCTCAGCTTCCTTTTTAGCATTTTTTGACTCATAAAGTCACATTTAAATTATTAAATTGCTACAATATTCTATATTAACACAAAACATTTAAATTGTAAAGAGGAAAAACGCATATTGCGAAAAGAAAATGAAATAATTTATAATGGATTAATAAACAAAGAAAGGCAGTGTTCATATATGAGCGTTAATAAAGAAAAATACGGCAAATATGTTGAAAAGACCGCGAAAAAATCTCCCATACTGAAAAACTGTGTAAAGGCGTTTCTTATCGGAGGTTTGATTTGTGTCATCGGACAAGCTCTTATGCAGCTTTATTTGTATCTCGATATTTCAAAGGAAACGTCAAAAGCACTTGTGTCGGTGACTCTTATTTTCATAACGGCGCTTCTCACCGGACTCGGAATATTTGACGACATTGCAAAGCACGCGGGCGCCGGAACGCTTGTGCCCATAACGGGATTTGCAAACTCGGTTGTGTCTCCCGCGCTTGATAACAAGTCGGAGGGTTTTGTCATGGGACTCGGCGCAAAAATATTTATAATCGCGGGTCCGGTAATCCTATACGGGACGGCGGCAAGCGTTTTATACGGGGTCATATACTATATTTGCAAGCTGTTCATGTAAAACAAAAGAAAATACGGTAGGAAAGGATAAATCGCGGTGAGACGCGCATCTTACCGCAAAATGACTATAACAATGATAATTAAACTGAAAAACTCCCCGGTGATAACCTGTTTTTCCTGCGTCGGGGGAAAAGAAGAACGAAAAGGACCTTTGGGCGATAAGCTTGACTTTTATGACGAGACGGACAGATTTGACAAGAACACATGGGAAAAGGCAGAAAGCGAGATGCAGAGAAGAGTTTTCAACCATCTTTTGTCCAAAAGAGATCTTAAAGCGACGGACGTGGATATTCTGATAGCCGGAGATCTTATAAATCAGTGTACCTCTTCAAGCTATGGACTGCTCAGCTTCGACATACCCTATTTTGGCATATACGGGGCGTGCTCGACTGCCGCTCTCGGTCTTGCGCTCGGCGGAATACTTTGCGACGGCGGATATGTCAAACGCGCGGCGGTGGTGACGAGTTCTCACTTTTGTTCGGCAGAAAGACAGTTTCGGTTTCCCCTCGAATACGGTTCACAGCGCACTCCCACCTCTCAACATACCGCTACCGCCGCGGGCGCATTTTTTGTGGAAAGTTCAGGCAGCGGCGCGTATATCGACGAGGTGCTGTTCGGGATAACTGTTGATGCTGGGATAGCGGACGCCAACAACATGGGAGCGGCAATGGCTCCCGCCGCGGTCGACACCCTTGTTAAATACTTCAGGGAGAGCGGGACCGGCCCCGAAAGCTTTGACCTTATTGTGACGGGCGACCTCGGATACGAGGGTCATAGAATAGTTACCGAAATGATGCTTCAGCTCGGCTATGACATGAAAAATGTTTATAACGACTGCGGACTTATGCTGTATGACAGGCAAAAACAGGACATGCACGCGGGAGCTTCTGGCTGCGGATGCAGCGCTTTTGCAATGGCAGCTTCGATACTTCCCGATATAATCTCGGGAAAATACAAAAACGTACTTTTTCTCGGGAGCGGAGCGCTGCTCAGTCAGGCAAGCGTTTTGCAGGGGGAGAATATCCCCGGAGTAGTTCATCTTGTAAAACTTTCACACAGGGAGGGATGAAAATGACAGATGTTATTCTTCAATATGTTTACGCGTTCGCCGTGGGAGGAGCATTTTGCGTCATAGCGCAGATACTCATCGACAAAACCAAACTGACTCCCGCCAGAATACTTGTGGCGTACGTAGTCTCCGGCGTTGTGTTAGGAGGAATAGGGGTTTACAAATATATAGCCGATTTTGCGGGAGCAGGAGCGTCTGTGCCGCTTACCGGATTCGGATACGCGCTGTCCGAAGGCGTCAAAGCGGCGATAGATGAAAAGGGAGCCATAGGTATTCTTACCGGCGGTCTTACCGCGACATCCGCAGGCATTGCCGCTTCAATGGTCTTTGCACTGCTTGCGGCGTTGATTTTTAAAAGCAAAAACAAGTAAAATGAGTGTATAATGTTTGTAATATTGATTGTCCGGGATTGACAAATCCGCTTTTATTATGTATAATTATCCGTGTTATGAACTGATAAACATACATAGTGAAAGGTCGGATATGTAATATAATGGATAATTCGGTGACATGTACAGACAGTCAAGTGGTATACACGATCGGAAAGCAAAAAAATATAGCGCTCATAGCTCACGACAATAAAAAAGCGGAAATAATAGAATGGTGCCGCAAGAACGAACACATTCTTAAATCTCATTTTCTCTTCGGAACGGGCACTACCGCGCGAATGATATCCGAAAAAACGTCTCTTCCTGTAAGAGGTTTCAACAGCGGCCCTCTCGGAGGAGACCAGCAAATAGGCGCGAGAATAGTCGAAGGAAAGATAGATATTGTAATCTTCTTTTCCGATCCCCTCACTGCGCAGCCTCACGATCCGGATGTTAAAGCGCTGCTCAGGATTGCGCAGGTATATGATATACCGATAGCCAATAACAAGGCGACGGCGGATTTTATAATTACCTCTTCATTTATGAACAGCGAGTACGACCACAGACTCATTGACTTTAAAAGAAACATCACCGCGCGCGCGGAAAATCTCGATAAGACAATTTGATGATTTTCGTTTATTGACGTGTCCACGATCGGGAAACACTCATAAAAAAAACAAAGCTCAACGTTTTCGGATGAGCTTTGTTTTTTTGGTACACTCTTTATCTTTACGATGCAACGGCAAGTCGCGTACTATTTTATTATAAATAATATTACCTGATATTACTTGTTTTTCGGTTCCCTCATGGTAAGTCCTATGCGTTTTTTCTCGACGTCGACGCTCAGTACCCAAACCGTTACGATGTCCCCGACCTTGAGCACATCCGAGGGATGGTTCACCCGTTTTCCGCTTATTTGAGAAATGTGAACGAGGCCGTCCTGATGCACTCCGATATCCACAAAAGCGCCGAAGTCAACAACGTTTCTCACCGTTCCCTTAAGCTCCATACCGACACTCAGACTTTCGATGCCTAAAATTTCTGAGCGAAGCATGGGAGGAGGAAGCTCATCTCTCGGATCTCTGCCGGGTTTTGATATTTCTTTTGCGATATCAAGCAGCGTCGGAATTCCGATCCCGAGCTTTTTTGCAAGTTCGGCTTGTCCCGACTCTTCTATCTTTTCAAAAATTGATGATGCTTCTCCCGAGGCAATATCCGCGTCGGTGAGTCCGCATTCGAGCAGCAGCGACCTTGCCGCATCATAGCTTTCGGGATGCACCGCCGTGTTGTCAAGAACGTCCGAGCTTTCGGGTACTCTCATAAATCCGGCGCATTGTTCAAAGGCTTTTGGTCCGAGTTTGGGCACTTTTTTCAGTGCGTTTCTTGATCTGAAGCAACCGTTTTCTTCGCGGTATGCGACAATATTGTTAGCTACCGTCGAGTTTATACCGGCAACCCGTGAGAGAAGAGGAGCGGAAGCGGTGTTTATATCCACTCCGACCGAGTTGACGCAGTCCTCAACCACCCCGTCAAGGGCCTCGGAAAGCCGGTTCTGGGGCATGTCGTGTTGATACTGCCCGACGCCGATTGCCTTCGGGTCGATCTTTACAAGCTCCGCAAGGGGATCCTGAAGCCTTCGTGCGATCGATACGGCGCTTCTGAGATTCACGTCAAATTCGGGAAATTCCTTTGCTCCGAGCTTTGAGGCGGAGTAGACCGAAGCGCCCGCCTCGCTCACCACCATATACCTGACCTGAGGAAAATCCTTAATCACATCGGCGGCAAAGACCTCGGTCTCGTGAGAGGCGGTCCCGTTGCCTATTGCGATTATTTGGATCTTGTATTTTTTTATCCAGCTTGATACCAGCGATTTTGCCTGTTCGACCTTGTTAAAGGGCGGAACGGGGTATATAACTCCCGTGTCAAGCACTTTTCCCGTGCCGTCTACCGCTGCGATCTTGCATCCCATTCTGTATCCGGGGTCAAGACCGAGCACTATCTTGCCCTTAACGGGCGGCTGCATAAGAAGCTGACGCAGATTTGTAGAAAAGAGTTTTATTGCGTCTGTCTCGGCTTTTTCGGTGAGCATGTTTCGTATTTCGCGCTCTATTGACGGAAATATAAGACGTGTATAAGCGTCCTCGGCGGCAAGGCGGACGGTTTGGGCGCATGGGGAGTCGGCGTTTTTAAGATGTACCCCGAGTATTATATTCATTGCCTTGATCGAGCTGAAATCTATCGAGACCTTAAGCACATCCTCTCGCTCTCCGCGGTTTATGGCGAGTATTCTGTGACCTGCCGCTTTTGTCAAAGGCTCGGAATATTCTTTGTACATTTCGTAAACGCCCGCGTCCTCGGAGTTTGCCTTTGAAACAAGGCTGCCATTCATATAGCAAACATAACGAATCCTTTTTCTTACCTCGGCGTCGTCCGAGATCATCTCGGCGATTATATCCATCGCGCCCTGCAAAGCGTCTTCCGCGCTGTTTACGCCCAGTTCTTCATTTACATACTCTAATGCCATTTGAAGGGGCGTCGGGCAGGATGTTTGCTGTTCGTATATCAAATTTGCAAGCGCTTCAAGTCCTTTTTCCTTTGCAACGGACGCTCTTGTTTTTCTTTTGGGGCGGTAAGGCCTGTATATGTCGTCTATTTCTGTCATGGTTTTCGCATTTTCGAGAGCGGAGGCAATCTCGTCTGTCATTGCGCCCTGTTCGCTTATGGCGTTGTACACCTTCTCGCGGTTTTCCTCAAGATTTTTCAGGTATACAAGCCTTTCTGAAAGTTCGCGCAGTATCTGATCGTCAAGAGAACCCGTCACTTCTTTGCGATACCTTGCGATAAAGGGTATAGTGTTGCCCTTTTCAATCAGATCTACCGTAGCACGCACTCTCTCGGCGTCAAGGCCAAATTCCTGTGATAGCTTTAAAATAATGTCCATATCGGTTCCTTTACTAAAAAACGTTTGCGGTTATTATAACAAATTTTCTGAAAACTTGCAATATAAAGTAATAAAAATATTTAAATTTGGCGTATAATTATTTGAACCAAGCCTTTTTTGAGAATTCTTTAAACGAAACGGTTGACAAGCCGTAGTTAATGTGATAAACTTAAAGGGTATAGGCAGCTAATAGGTAAAAATAGGAAGTAAAAAAACAACGACGGATAAAACGTAGGAAGTACACAAAGACAGTAATACGGGAAAAGAAAGGCAAACGGCGCGCGCCGACATAGCGATGATAATGTTCGAAGCGCTTTGAAACATGCTTTTCGCATTCATGGAAAGAAAGGATTCTCCCGTCTTTTATTTAAAGGAGATATGGCCGTAATTATGAAAAGAAATTTGATTTGTATCGTTTTACTTGCCGTGACACTGCTGGTTTTATCTGCATTTCCAATAAGCGCAGCCGATGAGGCGACAGAAAATTTCGGCGTGCGGCGCACGGCTCTTTCTACCGCTATCGGACAGATGGACTTAAGTCCCGAGGGTCTTGACCTTATTAAAAATTTCGAAGGATACGCTCAATATCCTTATTCGGATTATTCACACTGGTCAATCGGATACGGTTCTTATGTATGTTCGCTTGATGACGATCCTTATAAAATATATCCGAACGGGATATCGATAGTCGAGGCCGAGGAAATGCTTTTAAAAACGGTAGGAAGTTACATAAACTCGGTAAACAAATTCGCACTTGAATACAACTTGTCTCTGACGCAAAATCAGTTTGACGCGCTGGTTAGCTTCACGTACAATCTCGGGGCAAATATTTGGAAAAGGAGCACTTCGAGTTTCACGATAAAGCGCCTTCTGATTAGCGGCGAATACACTGCGCAGCAGATGGAGGACGCATTTTACATGTGGCGTAACGCGGGAGGTAAGGAAAACGCCGGACTTGCAAGGCGCAGACTTCGCGAAGCAAAGCTCTTTAATTCGGATATTAATATGTCCGACCCTTCAAGCAGCGGATATGACGTGAAATATTATATCGTCAACACCAATCTGCTCACTGTCAGGAGCGAGGCGTCCGCCTTATCTACTTCGCTCGGTTCCATCAGAAGGAACACCGTCATACCGATTCTGTACACCGACGAAAGCACGGGCATGGGATTTACGACATATGCCGCGTTTTACGGATGGGTGGCAACAAAGGACCTTATCGGTATTGAAGAGAAGAGTACGGTATCGGTTGCAAATGAGGACGGTATTGACTCTCAGGGAGTTTATTACGCCTTCGATCATATAAACATGACGGCGACGGTCGGCAGCAACGATGCGGCCGCGGATAACAATTCAAAATACGCCGGCCTCAACAGCGGATATGTGTATCTTACAAAGTACATCCTATATGACGGCAGGGTATATACTCTTACGTCAATAGGCGAAAAGGCGTTTTCACAATGCGACTATCTTAAGAGGATATATATTCCCTCAAGCGTCACGGCAATCGCCGACAGCGCGTTTGAAGGGTCAAAGCTTACCGATATATATTATCAGGGAGGCAGCTATGCGGAGCAGTATGCCAAAAGCAGCCCGTACAAAGCCACAAACTACAGCTGCATAGTTTCACATACCTACGGCAACTGGCAAATGGTGAGTCAGGGAAGCGACGAGTCGCTGCTTATTGAGGAAAGCGTCTGCTCGGTATGCGGCGACGTACGCCAAAGAAAGTCTGTTGCGATTGAAATTTCAGTCATGCCCGCGAAAATTGAGTATTATGAGGGCGATTCTTTTGATCCTTCGGGCATAAAGGTCGTGGCGGTGTTTGACGACGGAGCGCAAACCGATATTACAAGCTCGGTAAGCTACAGCGGCTTTGACAGCTCGACTCTCGGCGCCAAGGATATCACGGTAACATACGGCTCGCTTGCCGTGAGCTTTAAAATAAGAGTCAACGAAAAGCAGCTTGTGGGAATCTCGATTGAAAAGACTCCAAAGGTCACTACATTTATTGAAGGAACCAAGGCGGATTACACAGGACTTCAGGTGGTGGCAAAGTACGACAACAACTCGAGCGAGGTCGTTAACGAGTACGAGCTTTCAAAATGCGATATGAACACCGTTGGAAAACAGACGATTACCGTGACATACAACGGCTTCAAAGCTTTCTTTTCCGTTACGATAAAGGCAAAGTCGGTAACCTCTGTCATTATAACGAGCGATCCGTATAAAACCGAGTACTACTGCGGAGAAAGCTTTGCCGTTGACGGACTTACAATGCGTGTCTCGTATGACAACGGCACTGAAGAAACTGTAGAAGAAGGTTTCAGGGTTACGGGCTTTGACAGCAGCAAGCCGGGAAATAACACAGTACGCGTCTATTACGGCGGAAAATACAAGAGTTTAAACGTTTTAATTATTCTCAACAGTTTTGTAAGCGAGGAATACGGTATTGACAACGACGAGCGTTGTAGAATCAAAGAAAAGACGACTGTTGCAGACTTTATTTCGGCATTTGAGGCATCCGACCGAATTGAGGTCTTGGGAATCGACAAAAAGGCCCTTTCAAAGGACAGCTATGTGGGAAGCGGGTGTACTGCCGTGCTTTGGTACAACGAGGACCGTCTTGCTCAGCTTGACATCGCGGTCGGCGGAGATCTCAACGGAGACGGTTATGTTACGCTCGGCGATTATCTTATGATGAGCCTTTTGTTCACCTCTCGGGTCGACGAGTACGACACAATGGTACAGGATATAAACAACGACGGTCAGGTTACTCTTGCCGACCTTGTATGTCTTCTGTCAAAGATCAAACTTAATAACGAGGACGAACAGCCCTTGTAAAAAACGGACGGTTTAAAATGATTTTTTCTTCCGAGAATTTAAAATTTATCGAAAGATTATTAATTGCGGTTTTGGCCCTTTTAATGCTGCTTGGCGCCTTTTATACGGCGTATGCCGAAGAAGGTGAAGAAGCGGACGGCGAAAACACCGCAAAGACGAGCGATGTTTCGAATACAAAGGAGGATGATCCTCCGATTGCCGCGCAGGGTGAAGGAATGCACGTAACCTTTCCTGAGCATGTTTGGCAGGGCGGGGAATTTGAGGTCGTGTTTTCACTTGATCTTCCTCTTTCGCACGCCGTCAACGGAAGCTTTACGTATGAAGCCGGTATGCTTACGCTTGTTGAATGTACAAGCTCTTTGGAAGAGTGGACGCTAAACTATTCGCAAAGCGAGAATACAATCACCTATCTTTTGATCGACACTCAGCTTTCTTACCCGGTGCAGGGGCAAACAGAACTTTTCACTGCTAAATTTTCGCTTAGTCAGGACGTACCCGAAGGAACCGAGCTGACACTTTCCGCCTCGAACGTCAACGTGACCGACGGCGCAAAGGACACTTTGCTCAAGGGATGTGAAGCTACGACCAACGTCTTAGCGGCGCTGAAGCATCCGTCGGGGCTTGTAAGCCTTTCTGTCACTCAGTCGGGTGAGGCTGACGGGGGAAAAATTGAGCTTTCGCCCGAGTTTTCAAGCGACGTCACCGAGTATTCGGTTTATGTTGACAATTTGGATTCGGATTTTGAAATAGTATACGCTGCCGATGAGTTTTCGCATGTAAATATTGATAAGGTCATCAATGAGGGAAGGTTTTGCGGTTATGAGATTACCGTTATATCGGACGACGGGGTCGAAGGAAGGAAATACACTCTGAATTTTTACGACTCGAAAGGACCGATCCCAAACGGCGATACAAATTCACAAATAAAGGACATAATCCTTTCGGACGGCATACTGTCGGTAAGCTTTGACAGCACCGTACACGAGTATACCGTTTACATAACCTCAAAAATAGGCGAGGTAAAGATAACCGCGATACCGCAAAACGCTGCTCTTTCCGCCATCGAGCTGATTCTTGACCTTAAGAGCGATCAAAAGCAGGCGCTTGTCTGCACCGCGGAAAACGGAGATACGACCGAGTATTATTTTACCGTCAAAACCGTGAGTGAGGACGAATACGCCGACCTTTTGGGAAAACAACGCGTTTTGCTTGATAATTTGAGCATCGGAGTTATTGTGACGGTGCTTGCGGCGGTGGCTCTCACCGGCTTTTTAGTGGGATTTGTGATAGCAGCGCTTTTCAAGGGCGGCAACAAGCGCAAAAACAGTACGGCTTCAAAAAAGAATAATGCCGGCGGCGCTTCAAATGAAAATAATAAGTCGACAACCAAAAAGCGCAAAAAGAGAAAATCCGAAAAAAACGAAAATGAAAATGAAAAAAGCTCGCAGGACGAGACCGATGTTCAGAGTCTTCTTGATGATGAGCCGACCTTATCCGGCGAACATAATAATGTTTTATATCCTTCGGACGATAACGATCAAGAAAAAGAATAAAAGCGCCAGAGGCGCAAGTTTCAAGTTTAAAGTATAGACGATCGACAAAGCTTGTAGAAATGGTGGAAGAATATGGGCAAAATGACTCGGGACGAATACTGCCGTGAGTTTGCTTTGATGGTACAAGAGGTAACGTGCAGGTCGGGAGCAAAATACGACGCTCTTTGCAGGATAGCCGAAAGCTTTTTAAAGCCGTATATATACTCTCGGTGTCTTAAGTATCCTTCGCTCAGATTTGCTAACGCCGGTGACGACATTTACCATGACGTCCTTATATGCCTTATTAAATCGTGTATAGACAAGTTTCTTTACAGAAACGGAACATTGAATTACGACCCCGACGGCTTTCTTCGGTGGATATACACGGTGGCGCGCAACGCTGTTGTTGACGCGGCGAGAGCCTTCGCGTCAAAGGGCTTTTTTGAAAGGGAAATGGTGAACGAGGACGGAGAACCGATAGATATCCCGTCAAACGACAACCCTTTCGCATCTGTAGAGATAAACGAAACGCTGCACGAATGCTTTCGCGCCGTTCTCACATTTGATTCTTCGCTCCATATCATCTTTACTTGGATAGTAAGGGCGATACTGCTTATAAGGTGCGATGTGACATCCGACGCCGGGGAGGTCGTTGAAAACAAGGTCAACGCCCTTGTCGTCAATACGTTCAGCGACCTTACCATGAGCGAGATATACGCCATTATTTGCTTAGAGGCAAAAAAGATCCCATGGCTCAACATAAGCGAGGCCGAAAATTCAAGGATACTCGGACTGCTTGAGGAGCCGTATAGGGGAGAAAGGCCGCTCGGCGATGTGAAATACAGTGAATTCTTTATGAAAAAGGGCGGAAAAGCCACGGTGAGCGACTGGGTAAATAGGGTCAACATGAGGATAATAAAGGCGGTAAACGCCGGCAGTATTTAAGAGGAGTCAGTATGGAACATTTGAGCCTTGATAAAATCATACGTTTTATTTCCTTTGACGAAATAAACGATGAGAATCTGCGCCTTGCATCGGAGGTCAATCTCCATATGATCGAGTGCTCCCGATGCCGAAACAAGGTGCTGTCGATACAAAATACTCTTGAACATCTGCTCTCCTATTCGGGCGTAAAGGGTGTTGACGTTTCAAATATAATTATCGACGAGGATATACGCAGCGAGCTTGACAATTTCTACGGCAAAAAAGACTGATTTTTAAAAAGCAACCCGCGTGTTGCAGGATTAAAAAAACGATTCAAATAATAAAGTAAGATCCCGAGAAAAGCTTAAACGTTTTTCACGGGATCTTATTTATTATTTTTTATTGATAATCACTCGGCGTAAACACTTACGCGTTTTCTGTTGCCGGAAATGTGTTCGAATTTGACCTTTCCGTTTATGAGCGCGTAAAGAGTGTCATCCGAACCGATACCGACGTTCACTCCGGGGTGAATGTGAGTTCCGCGCTGTCTGACAATTATATTGCCCGCAAGAACCGTCTGTCCGTCGGCCTTTTTGAGGCCAAGACGTTTGGACTCGCTGTCACGGCCGTTTTTTGTAGAACCGACGCCCTTTTTATGAGCGAAAAACTGTAAACTGATTCTAAGCATTGCTTTACTCCTTTTTGGTTATTTTACTCCTCGACCTCTGAAACATCGATAAAATCATAGTAATCCTCAAGCATATCGCACAGCTGGATGTAATATGCGTAGAATATGCCCGACACGGCGTAACGTTTGTTCTCGTCATCCGAATATTCGGGAAGGGCGGCAAGACATTTAACCGAAATATCGGTAGTTTCTTCATCGATCTTGTAGTCGACGTCAGATGCGTAGGAAACTTCGATGGCATTTATTATCAGCATTGTCATAGCGCTCAGGGCGGCGCACACGATGTCGTCCCCTTGGTCGGCAAAGCCGGTGTGTCCGGTCTCTTTGAACCCGTAATAGATGCCGTTTTTCTTCAAAAATGTAATCTTTGTCATTTTGAAATCAAAGCGCGATGGTTTGGATCTGAACTTTTGTGTAGGGCTGTCTGTGGCCGATCTTTTTCTTCTCGTTCTTTTTGGCCTTGTACTTAAAGACGTAAATCTTCTTTGCCTTGCCGTTTTTTAAAACGTTCGCGGTCACGCTCGCACCTTCGACATAGGGAGCGCCGATTGAAGTCGCGCCGTCCTTGTTTACAACAAGTACCTTGTCAAAGGTCACATTGTCACCCTCGGCGGCGTCCAGCTTTTCGATAAAAACGATGTCGCCTTCAGTGACTTTGTACTGCTTACCGCCCGTTACGATAATAGCATACATTCTTTTGGATTATTCCTTTCATAATCGTACCTCATGGGGCACGAAACTCGCTAAGTTCGGTCTGAGAAAGTCAAGTTGAATACCGAACGTTATGCGGCATGATATTATACCACACAGCAGTGGCTTTTGTCAATAGTTTTTTCTTCTTTTTTGCGTTTTTCGCCGATAAAACAGGTTATTTTTTTGCAGAGCGAACTTTTTCGCCGCCGTCAGAGTGTTTTGGAGCAGCATGGTTATCGTCATCGGACCGACGCCGCCGGGCACGGGGGTGATAGCTGAGGCAACCTTCAACACTTCTTCAAAGTCCACGTCTCCGCAAAGCTTTCCGTTACCGTCTCTGTTCATGCCGACGTCTATAACTACCGCGCCTTCTTTTACCATATCGGCTTTTACAAATTTTTCTTTGCCGACGGCGACAATCAAAATGTCGGCGCGCCTTGTTATTTCGGGCAAATTTACGCTTTTGCTGTGGCAGATGGTTACGGTGGCGTTTGCGTGAAGCATAAGAAGAGCCATGGGCTTTCCTACTATATTGCTTCTGCCGATAATGACGCATTCCTTGCCTTCGATAGTGACGCCGCTCTCACGCAGCAGCACCATTATTCCGGCGGGCGTGCAGGGCAGAAAATCGTACTCTCCAAGGACGATTTTTCCGACATTCTGAGTGTGGAAGGCGTCCACATCCTTTTCGGGATTTATCCGCGCTATGACTTTTTTTTCATCAAGGTGTTTAGGCAGAGGAAGCTGAACCAGTATTCCGTGTATCTCGTTATCGAGATTCAGAGCGTCTATGAGATTTAGCAGCTCGCGCTCTTCGGTGTTTTCCGGGAGCTCATATATTTTGGATACGAACCCCATGTCAAGGCAGCCCTTGTGCTTGTTTTTAACATATACCTTTGAGGCGGGGTCCTCGCCTACAATTATAACGGCAAGCCCGGGAACAATACCGCTTTCATTTATAAAACTCTCGGTCTGAGATTTGATTCTTTGTCTTTCAAGGGCGGATATCGCCTTTCCGTCAATTATCCTGCTCATTTGTTTTTTCTTCTTCCTTTGACAGCGTTTCGATGTCTGAAGGCGCTTCTTCTGTGCTTTCCGAGCGCTTTACATCGGTATTATCGTTTTGAATTTCACTTTTATCAGAACTTGGATTGACGTTTTGATCCTGATTTGTGCCGATATGGGATTGCCAATCGGGCGTCTGCTCGGGATACGCCTGTGCGTCCGAGTCCTCTCTTTCAATGTTCATGACATTATTGTATTTCAAAGAGCCTTCGTAGTAGATACAGTTCGCGGGCGAAAGATCTCTGCGGGCTACCGTGCAGTATATCAGCCATGCAAGACCCGCCACGAGGCAAAACAGCGCAAATATTTGCGAGATGCGTATGCTGCCGGCGTAAAGGCTGTCCTGCCTGAGTCCTTCGATAAACATTCTGCCAAGTCCGTAATATGAAACGTATATGGCAAATATCTGACCGTCAAACTTTTTTCTCTTGTACAAAAGCGTGTTGATAACGATAAATCCGACAAGGTTCCAAAGCGATTCATACAAAAATGTGGGGTGCACCTCGGTTACCGCCCCCCAGGGGAAGGTTATACGCATTCTCCAGGGAAGAGACGTCTCGGCGCCGTACGCTTCAGCGTTAAAGAAGTTGCCCCATCTGCCCATCGCCTGTGCGAGCATTACTCCGGGAGCTATGCAGTCGAGAAATTTGAGAATGCGCATGTGCTTTATGCGCAGCATTACAATACAGCCTATGATGCCGAATATCAGCCCGCCGTATATGGCGAGTCCTCCGCCCCTGATGTTTATTATATCAAAAAAGCTCTTGTATTTTTGCGGATTTTTGAGATAGTCGAAAAAAACGTAGTAAATCCTTGCGCCGATAATTCCGGGGATAACCGCGGCAAACGCGATATCAAGCAGATCGTCAAGCACCATCTTTTCCTGCTTTCCTCTGAAATACGCGTAAATTATCGCGCACGCTATGCCAAGGGTTATTATGATCCCGTACCAGGCGATATCAAGGCCGAAAATCGAAAAGGCGATGGGGTCAAGATCAAAATCCTTGATCCCAAGTCCGGGAAATCCGATTTTATGCATAAAGAATTCTCCTTTTGCTCATTCAGGCGTCTTAAAATGTGAAAGACGCCAATATAATGTCAGATAACATTATAGAACAAAAAAAACAATTTGTAAAGTGCGATTTATAAATATTTTGTAACAGATAGAGAAAATACGGCTGATTTACGAGCGTTTTTTTGTGCTGATGTCGATGGTGTGAAAGTTGTTGTCAAAATAGAAGTCCCCCTCATACGGGATTTTGTCAAGGCAGGTCAGATCTTTGTCGGCGATCGAGGCGGATATTATAAATTTCGAGGAGCCTTTTAAATAGCTCATTTTAAATGAGGGCAAAAGAGAGCATAGCCTCGGCTTAATCGTGAATCGGTCGCCGTAATCCTCAATGCCTATGACAAATCGCAGATATATCATATAGAAAATTCCAAGAAGGGTGGGATCGTTTTCTCCGTATCCCGGGCAAAGGGAGGTGAGCTTTGAGAGAGCTTTTGAGGTGTTGCCATCGAGCATGAGCAGACAAAGTTCAAAAAAGGGCGGAGCGTCCTTTGAAATTAAGTCCCGATCTATTTCGGGAACGTCCAGGCTTTCGTTCATGTGACGGCATACCGGCTCATACATTTTGCATACAAGATAGCGAATAAGTCCTCCCCGATCGTTTTTTCCCTTGTAGTTTTCGATCGCTCTTATTCCGTGCATATACAGACTCTCTTTTATATCGCTGTCTGCATAGGGCACTTTTTCTCTGAGAAAAAGATCGTCCGAGCTCGTTTTAAAGCACTGAGCGATTGCGGCCGCCATTATTATGCAATCCTCCCCGTTAATTTTGCAGGACGCCGCATACTCTCGCAGCGTTTTGATAAAAAGCTGGGGGTCGGTAACGGCGAGCACCGGAAAGCCGTATATTCGCTTTTTTGCGTCAAGGCAAAGCCCGCCGAAGAATTCGGGGATTCTGTGGCAGACCAAATGGTCGCATTCCTTGAGCGGACCGTATATCTTTATTGTGGGGTCGTATGCCACGGGTCCCTCGCAGCCCGAAGGGCAGGAGTATTTTTCATTCGCCTCGTAAAATACGTGCGGCGAAGAGCCGTACAGGCCGACTGTTAATATCTGCTTGTCAAATCTCTTGCAGGGCTTTGAGACAAACAGGGTATTATTTGAATAAAAGCCCTCGCATATCGAGCGATACAGGGTAGAATCGCCCTCGGTAATTATGCGGCACAGTCTCGGGTCCGAACGCGGAGAGTAGGGCGCAAGGTCAAGACACGCTTCCATTCCTTCTCCGTATACGCGTATTACCACAAGTGAAAGCTCGTCGTCCATAAAGATTTCGCACCTTACATCCCGCCCGTTTATCCTTCCGTCAAAGCTCACAAGTCCGTCGCTTTTTTCAACGGTATGGCATGATGATATAAGGTCGTATTTTACTCCGTCAATACGCACGCACAGCCGTATAAAGCTCGTTAACGGACGGTCGTCCCAATACAGCGCCGTCAGCCCTTCACTTGAAAGCTTGACTTTTATTTTGCGCCCGATGCAAAAATCTATTGCATAAGAGAGGGATTCTTTGTAAAAAACCGCCTTGGAATCAGTTATATAGCCGCTTTCGGTTTTGTGGGAACAGGAGGGAGGAGCCGGTCTTGACACGTGAGTGAATTTTTGGTATATGCAGTCGTCGATCGACCGTACGCCGTTCATCACCTCTTTGAAAAAGTTCTCGGGCGAGAGAAAATCCTCCTCGTCAATATACATCGCCGCGAAGGCTGCAAGCGCCTTTATCAGTTCTTCATCAGATTCGTTAAGGTCAAGTACAATATCCTCACAAGACAGATAAGGAAGTATTTTACAGTGTGCTTTATTATATTTGCATATTACGGCAAGCTTTAGAGGAAGTCCGCACATTGAGAACTCGCTTACGATTTTTGACAGAGTGGAAAGAAGTGAGACATTGCAAAGCGATTCGGGGCAAATTGCGCATATTACATTTGTATTTTCAAAGTTTTGCAGCTTTGAAAGACTTACCGGCTCGCCGTTTCTGACTCTGCCTGCCTTAAATCGCACAGAGGCGAGCAGAGCCTCCTTTTCGATGCTTTCTGCAAAAACGTCGCTTGAGATCTCAGCCGGACAGATAAGCGACAAAGCCTTTTTTTCATCCGATGCAAGGCTTATGAAGAAGGAGCAAATAAACACTCCGTCGGGACATTCTTCCTTCACGTTTATTTTAAAACGCTCTTTGTCTTTTGACAGAACGGATTTGCTTTTTGTAGTGTAGAGTACGCAAAGCTCTTGAGACTTCTGCAAAAAATGTCCCTCGCGGGATGAGACGTCGCTTGTCGCCTTAAAATCCAAACATGCGGATATTTTGCTGAAAGCGCCTTTTACCGTAAGTCGGATTTCACAGACCGCCGAATCCTTTTTTATTATTATTTTGGTGTTTGAAACGATATCCGAATGATTTGAAAGGTAGCGCGCGTACTCTCCGTTGTAATCAAATTCTCCGTCAAGAGCGTTGTAGAGCGCCTTTTCCGTACTGAATAAGACGCGAACCGAGTCAAGGGTGTTTTTCATATCGTACTCTTTAAAGCAGTCTGAACTCAACGCCGCGCCCCTTGAAACAAACATCAGATGACCTACCGAGGAGGCGTAAAATGAGAGCGACTCGTTTCCGACAAGACACAGTCTCGGTACTGCACATTCTTTTTCCTTTTTCTGCTTATCGATACTTGAACGCGGTATAAGCTCTGAAACCTTGAACTTAGCAAATCGCGCCTCTTTGTCGCAGCGCAAAAGATAAAGGTAGGGATTTGCATATTTGCTCTGACAAAAACGCTTTACAAAGATATTGTCAAGCGCGTAGTTTGCCGCGGATATCACCGACATGCACAGATGTGAGAATTTATAACACCGCACTACCGTTTTTTCGGAACAGGTGAAATCCACCGCCTCGTAAAAGCCGTATTTTCCCATCGCCCTTTCCTTCCTGAAGGCGTGTAAAAGTGAAATCGAGGATATTTTAAAATGCGGCAGGAAAAGAAAAGCGGCGTAAGGAGAGTAAACTGCACTTGACTCGTTTGCAGCTCGTGAAAGGGCGGATATCCCGTTTTCCAAATAAATATGGTTCATGTCGTTGTCGAGCTTGCCGGTATGACAGGAGGTCACGCCCCAAAGTCCGTTTCTTGAAAAGGAGATGTTTTTTGCAAAGGCGGTATTTATCGTGCGCGAAAAGAGAGTGTCGGGGTAGACGGGCAAAAAGAGAAAGGGAAACATATAACTTTCCGCGCTTCCGCTTTCGGAGAGCGCGCCAATGCAAGTATCCGTCGCAAGAGCGTCACAGCCTTTTGCGCCGCAGGAGAGAAAATAGGCGGGGAGAGCGGATATTTCGCTCATGCAGCAGCTTTTGCATACCCGCTCAAGCTCGGCCCGCTCTATGAGCTTTTCACACCGTAAGATTAAAATATCATCCTCGGGCAAGCTCTCCCTCAGTCCTTCGCAAAGTGAAATAAGGCATGTGATAAAATATCCGTTTTCCATGGCGCTCAATGTTTTTTCATCGGCGGGAGAGAGGTCTTTTACCGAGTAGGAATCATAATACAGTCCGTATGAGGTGGGCAGTCTTTCCACAAAAGTAAGGGCGTCCGATATCAAAGGATAGCAGGAGGGAAGGCTCTCCTTTCCCATATCGCAGAATGCCAAGAGGGATACAAGATACAGACCGATATCCCTCGGTGAGACGTTATCGCCTTTTTTATTATTGCCGGCGGGAGGGAGGTTTTCTTTTCTGCCTTGACCCATGATATAATCATGCGCCCCTTTAAGATGAATATTAATCAGTTTTGGCAGCTTTAGTATTTGTTTTGAGCGCACAGTGCCGAGATACATGACAAAAATGGGTGCGACAAGCCACATAAAGGCAAGTAAAGGATATGCTCCGATGCTCAAAAGCAAAATTCCGCTTCCGAGTCCCGAGAGAGTGAGCGTAAAGAAATTTTTGGCGCTGTCCTTTTTCTTGTCGCTTGCGCCTTTATTAAATATCAGCGACTTCAGCGCATGATATCCTCCTTCGAAAAACATAAACGGTATGATTGAAAGAGCCAAAAAGGAAGCAAGCAGAAAATCGCAAAGATCGGACATTCCTTTGTGAGTTCTTCCTTTTTTGAGGTTGCCGAACATTTGAGACAATATGTTCACATAAGGCAAAAGAGAAAGCATGACAGCAAGACAAAGATAGTATAACGGGTTTTTCAAGGCGCTTGAAAAAAATATCATGACAAAGCTCATTATCGGAGATAAAACGCGAAGAACATTGATTACTCTCTCTTTAACAAGTCCTCGCTCGCAGACGAAAGGACTATGCGGGTAAGGGTTAAAAGCGAGCTCGGGAGCGCGCAGATCAAAAGAGGAGACCCTGATGTAGGAGAGGGCGTAATCTGCGTATCCGCATTCAAGACGGTGCTTTATCTCATCCTCGGGCATGTCTTTTTTGGTAAGAAGTAAAAATGCGCCGTTGTCGACTATCACGGGCGCGTACTCCTCATGCTCAAGGTGGCGGGATACCCGCGCGAGAGTAGAGCGCTTTTGCGAAATGTAGCCTTTGACCCTTCCGCAGATCATGCCTTTTCCGCCTTCAAGTCTGTTTGAAAGTATGACGGGACGGTTCATTCTGTGGCTCATGGCGCATATCAGGTTATTAATGCAGCTTGAGTCGGGTTCGACTTCGTACGGAAGAATGAGAGTGTAGGCCGTTTGGTTTTTGTTCTCGGCGCCAAGGCACATGTCAAACGAGGAATCGCACTGCATGAGCTCATGAAGTATAAGGTATCTGCCTTTAGGCGAAGAATAGCATTTGCGCTCGGGAACGTATTGTCTTTTCGGTATATAAAAACAAAATCTGTCCGAATATTTTTTCTGAAGCTTTTCGCTTTCCTGCCTGAATTTGCGTATTACAGCGTCGTCCGACTGTTCGGTAAGGCTGCGGCTGTCGGGCAGCATAAGCACCGCGCAGTAAACAAGGCTCGGCTTATCCGCAAGAGCGATGAGCCTTTCAAAATAACGGTATACTTTGTCCGCTTTTGAGGCGTCAAATAAGGTGAGAAGCATCGTTTTTGGAAGATCTTTTATGTTTGAACAGGGAGAGCTTTCTTTTTTTCGAACCGATTCAAACAGGAGAGAAAGCAGTGCGAGAATGGGAAAAAAGGATATTATTACCGACGCGGGAGATTTTAAAACAAGTCCGGCGAGCGCCGATATAACCAAAGCCCCGACGAGAAAGATAATCCCTTTCTTTTTTTTATTGACGATTCCGCAGTCCTCTTTTAATGAAAAAATGGCGGCGCTCTCGGTTTCTTTTATTCTGTGCAGTTTCGCGTGTAAAAGAACCCGTCGCCGTATCTGATTTTTTGTAAACGAGGCGGATAAGCTGTATACCGGGTTTTCGCTCAGAATTTTGCACACCTCGGATATGGAAGAGTAAAGCTTTTCATAGTCAAAGCAGCGATACTTGTTTATTGCATTTTGCACCGCGCTTGTGCAGACGAGTCCGTTTTTTACGGCCTTTTTGTATATTCGCTCGATGGTTTGCCGTATCTTAAAAATTTCTCTCTCGTTTCTTATTTTTTCTTTGGACAAGAGCTCGGTAAGCTCCTCGGGAGAAAGTGCGTAGTTGTTTTTTTCAAGAAGCTTTTTTACGGTTTTCCCAAGAGAAACATCTTTATGCGTATCTCTTTTATCAAGGCTGAACATAAAACTATTATCTCCTTTTGAGAGTCGCATGCAAGAGGGCAGGACAAAAAGCGCCCTCTCACAATACTTTAAACTTTAAAATATTATGAGAGGGCGCGTCTGAAATTATGTAAGCTTCTCTTTGTACACTACCGTCTTTTTTATTTCGGCATACTTTTCGTATTTTACGCCATGAACGGGAGCAAGATTTATTTGAGCTTGCGTTTTATTCTCGATTGCCAAGTATGAAAGGGTTATGTTTTTACTTTTAAAATATATCGATATTTCGGGATGAGAGGAATGGCCGTAAGCTGCGTTTACAGTAAGCGTACAGTAATCAAGCTCCAGCGTTTCCTCATAGCTGCAAAAGCATATGTCGACGCCGTGCGCTTCGGCGCTGCTTTGAATGGAGTAAGCCGTGTCGGAATCGTTTGAAAAGACCACTAAGATTTCAATGTTCGGATAGCTTGAGAGTATCTCGTTCAGGGTGGACGGCGTGTTCTCATGAAAATGCGTTATAACCACCCGATTCACCTTTGTCACTCCGTCATTTTGTGTGCAGTCGATGGCGCCGGATAGAAAAGAATAGTCACTGTATGAGTTTTCAATAAGCGTGGCGCGGTTTTCGTATACAAAGGAAAGAGCGTCGGAGCGTCCGTTTGTAATGTGAACTATAAAGAGATTGTTGTATGAGAGAGCAAAGCAGGCTACATAGGCGCACATCACCGATATTAAATAAAGCCCGAACGGAATAAGGCACAGGTGCTTGCGCTTCAGAAAAAGCAGACATAAAATTATGAGCGTTAATGCAAATATCCCGGCAAATCTTGCAAAGCCGTTTTCAAAACTCAGCAAAAAGACCTGTGCGAGAGAATATGATTCTCGGCACAAAAAAAGTATAATAGTGCTTACCGTCTCTACCGCCTTTGCCACTGCCGATGCGATAAAGGGAGCGAATGAAAAAATAATGATGCATGGAGCAAGATACACCATAAGTGTGATAAGCGGAAGGAAGAGAAGATTTGAAACGGGAGATATCAGGGATATGTATCCGAAGCAGTATATGCTGTAGGGCAGAATAAACAGATTTGCAAACACTGTCACGGCACATACTGAAAGCACATAGTTTACAAAACGAAAGCGTACGGTCTTTTTTATTTTCCGTGTTACACGCGTGGCCATTGTGAGTATGCCGAGGGTGGAGAAAAAGGAAAGGTGAAGACCTATATCAAAAACGGAATTCGGGGATACAAGGCATATTAGGCTCACCGCTGTTATAAGAGTTGTAGGAGGATCGCGTCTCCTTCTTGAAAATTCGGCGAGTATGTATATCGAGTACATAAGATACGCTCTGCATACCGAGGGTGAAAGGCCAGCGATAAAGGCGTAAAGCAGTCCCGCCGCGAGAATTACAATCGATCTTGCGGCCTTTGAAAGGCGCAGCTTTTCAAGTATCGCCGACAAAAAGCCCATAATGATGCCAAGGTGAAGCCCGCTTATCGCCAGAGCGTGCGAAATGCCCAAAGCGGAAAACGCGTTTTTAATATCGCCGCTCAGAGAGCTTTTATCGCCGTATATCAACGCCTTTGAAAGAGCGAGGCTGTCGCCGTCAAGGTATCTTGCAAGTATAATTGAAAGTTTAGCGCGCAGGGCTGCGCTTTGCGTGTAAGGAAAAAGCGAAATATCGTGTTTTTCAAGCTCGACTTGATTTTCAACGTCGCAGCTGACCTCGCACAGCACTCCCTTTGACAGATCATAGCCGTCCTCAAGCGAAAGACGTGTAAAGCTCGGAGTTATTTTGGCGTTTGTTATATTTAAAAGGTCTCCCGTTTTGTAATCGCTTGCAAAGTGCGTCACAAGTCTTACCTTCATGTTGGCGGTGTCGTTATCAGAGTATTTTAAGTATGCCGTATAGTTGACAAGATAGCCGTAATCGCCGACCTTTTCAATTACCACCGCTGTGGCCTGCCTTTGCCTGCCCGAGACGGAATACGCTCTTTCGCGGCAGGAGAGGTCAAAGGAAAAATAACTGAAAACAAGCGAGAAGGCAATGGGAAGAAGGATTATGCACAAAAGTGCGTATTTGTCCTTTTTACGCACGATGACCTTTAGTATAAGGCATAGTAGTATTACGGCTCCGGCTATCAGCAGCTTGTGTTTGGAAAAGAAGAGACTGCATATAAAAAATGAGAGAAGAAAGACCGAAAGCAGCAGACAAAGCGGTCGACGTGACAGTTGAAGATTCATAATTTCATAATATTAAGGCTTAAAAAGCGCAAGGCGGATGACGCCGCCTTGCTTGAGATTTAAGTTATATCGGATCAGTTGAGCTTCTCACGGAGAGATTTTGTAGCTTTGAAAGCCACTGTTTTGCTTGCGGGAATATCGATGGGCTGCTTTGTAGCGGGGCTTATACCCTTTCTTGCCGCTCTTGTCCTTATTTCAAAAGTACCGAATCCGGAAATAGATACGTTTTCACCTTCTGCAAGCGTCGAATATATCGTTTCGATTACGGTATCCACCATAGCTTTTGCGTCCTTATTTTTAATTCCGGCTTTTTCGGAAACAACGGTAATGAGATCGTTTTTTGTCATTTCAGGTTTCTCCTTAATATATTATTTTTTTTGACAGGTGAATTATAGCACTTTTTTTTGAAATTGTAAACGCTTTTTCCTTCATTCTTTTATTTTTGTTAAATACCTATAAATTTCAACTTCTAAATATCATAATTTGTTTATGTATTTTGTGTAATAATAACAAAAAAATCAGAAGTTTTAAGAAATTGTGCGCAAACTATATTTGTCGCCGATACGCAAATATGATCCCTTTGCTTCAGGCGGCTTTGAAAAACAATGCGTATGCGTTAAAACTTGCTTTGGCAGTTTTATTGTCGCCCGATTTTATTTTGCTGATATAGGCTTTAAAAATAAAAATATGTGTTGCAAATTTTTTTGTTTTATGATAACATATAAGCAAGAGGATAATATAATTATTAACACGAGTTGGGAAAGGAAGTGTCTTAATAATGGCGAACAGAAGGCAAAAAAGAGACGATATAGTCGCAAGAGTGGACGACGCTTTTAAAAATCCAAGCTATGCGGAGTATTCGGTTAATAAGACGGTGGAAGGTAAGTATAAGACGAAAAGGATACTTATGGTGCTGTCTTACATAGGCGTCTTTATCGCGGTTGTGGGGGTCGTCATCGCAATAAGTAACATATTCACCGCTCTCGGCATGTTTGGAGTGGTTCTGTTTGCGCTGGCTCCTCTTGCGATGTGGATAATGATACATTTCACATGGGGCTTTGTGTCGGTGGAATACAAATATGTCATAGATCACAGCGAAATGTGCCTTTACACCGTTTACGGCGGAAAAAAGGAAAATCTTATCTTCAAGGGCAAGATTAAAGAATTCGAACTGATCGCTCCTTATAATGACGAGTATAAGGACAGATACGAGGCTTTCAAGGCAAGCAAGGTGATAGAGGCGGTCCCGTCAATGAACACCTATGATATTTATTTTGCTCTTCACACAGATGAAAACGGCAATAAAACCGCACTTCTTTTTCAGGTGACAAATTACACCCTCAAGGCTTTTAAATATTACAATAAAGACGCGCTTGTTATCACCGAAACCGTCCGATAAGGTTTTTTGACAAACTTGTTGACAAAAGCGGGTTTTTAATATATAATAATAACACATAAAAATGCATAGCTGCCTGATATGAGGACGTTTGAAATTTGCAGTATCAAACGCTCCGACACGAAGGCGTCGCGATTTGACTTTTATAAGCGTATTGCCTCGCCTTGTAATATCATACAGGGCGGGGCATGATTAATTTTATTTTAATTTAGGAGGCATTATGGAAACTCGTGTTGCTATAATCGGAATAATTGTGGAGTCGCGCGACTGCGTGGAACAGCTTAACAAAATACTCCACGAATACGGGAGCATAATAATAGGAAGGATGGGCATTCCGTACAGGGCAAAGGATATAAATATCATAAGTATCGCGGTTGACGCGCCGCAGGACGTAATATCCTCCCTTTCCGGCAAGATAGGTAATCTTCCTGGGGTAAGCGTCAAAACCGCCTTTTCAAACATTATAACCAATGAATGAAATATCTTTTAAGCTTGTCGACAAAATAGAAAGGGATCACGCTCTTTCCCTTGATGAATATGAGCTGCTTGTAAAAAGCCTTACTCCTTCTCTTGCTTCCTATATTGCAAAAAAGGCAATAAAGGCCAGAAAAAGGATATACGGCGATCGGGTGTTCATACGCGGGCTGATTGAAATAAGCAATATTTGCAAAAACGACTGTTATTACTGTGGTATAAGGCGGAGCAACAAAAACGCGCGGCGTTACCGCTTGAGCAAAGAGGATATAATCTCCTGCTGCGGCGAAGGGTATAAGCTGGGTTTTCGAACCTTTGTACTTCAGGGCGGAGAGGACATGTATTATACCGACTCCGTCTTGTGCGATATCGTGAGTGCTATAAAAAGCGCTCACCCTGACTGCGCAGTGACCCTCTCAATGGGAGAGAGAAGCCGTCAAAGCTACAAGGCTTTGTATGACTCGGGAGCGGACCGTTATTTGCTGCGCCATGAGAGCGCGGATAAAGAGCACTACGCACTGCTGCATCCGCATGAAATGTCATATGACAACAGGTTCAGGTGCCTTTATGATTTAAGGGAGATAGGTTATCAGGTGGGCTGTGGTTTTATGGTGGGTTCGCCCTATCAGACTCCGGCACATATTGCAAGCGATCTTAAATTCATCGAGAGCTTCAAGCCGGACATGTGCGGTATAGGGCCGTTCATACCGCATCACGATACACCCTTTGCCGCAATGAGTGCCGGCACTCTTGAGTTGACCTGCTTTCTTTTGTCGGTGATAAGGCTGATTTACCCTAACGTACTGCTGCCATCTACTACCGCGCTCGGCACGATAGACAAATCGGGCAGGGAAAAGGGTATACTTTCCGGGGCAAACGTTGTAATGCCAAATCTCTCTCCGCCCTCGGTGCGCAAAAAGTACGAGCTGTACGACAATAAGATATGCACCGGAGAGGAGGCGGCCTCCGGAATAGAGCAGCTCAAAGACAAAATAAAATTAATAGGCTATAAGATCGTCACGGAGCGCGGCGATATAATAAAAAAATAATAAAAAAAGATAAAGAAAAAACCGCCTGAGGCGGCAAAAGGAGAAATAATGGCTGTATACGATCCCAAATCGGCAAAAGCCGAGGAATTTATAAACGATGAAGAAATCAAACAAACGCTTAAATTCGCCGAGGAAAACAAAAACAACATAGAGCTCATTGACGCGATTCTTGAAAAAGCGCGCCCTAAGAAAAATGAAAAAGGGACAACCTGTGCGGGCCTTACCCACAGGGAGGCGTCCGTTCTTCTTGCCTGTGAGATTCCCGAAAAGGTTGAGCAGATATATAAAATAGCTGAAGAAATAAAGCTCGCGTTTTACGGCAACAGAATTGTGATGTTCGCGCCGCTTTACCTTTCAAATTACTGCGTAAACGGCTGTGTTTACTGCCCTTATCATTACAAAAACAAGCATATACCGAGGCGCAAGCTCACGCAGGAAGAGGTGCGCAGGGAGGTCATCGCTCTTCAGGATATGGGACATAAGCGCCTTGCCATTGAGTCGGGCGAGGACCCCGTAAACAATCCGATAGAGTACATCCTTGAGTGCATAAAAACGATTTACAGTATTAAGCATAAAAACGGCGCCATACGCCGAGTGAATGTAAATATCGCCGCGACAACCGTTGAAAACTACAGAAAACTGAAAGAGGCGGGGATCGGAACATATATACTCTTTCAGGAGACCTATCACAAAGAAAGCTACGAAAAACTTCATCCCACCGGACCCAAGCACAACTACGCTTATCATACCGAGGCAATGGATAGGGCCATGGAGGGCGGCATCGACGACGTGGGACTTGGCGTTCTGTTCGGACTTGAAATGTATAAGTACGAATTTGCCGGTCTTATCATGCACGCCGAACACCTCGAAGCAGTTCACGGAGTGGGTCCGCACACTATCAGCGTTCCGAGAATAAAACATGCGGACGACATCGATCCAGCCGCCTTTGACAATTCTATATCCGACGAGATATTTGCAAAAATTACCGCCTGCATAAGGCTTGCCGTACCGTATACGGGCATGATTATTTCCACAAGAGAAAGCGAAGAGGTCCGTACAAAGCTGCTGAGGCTGGGTATATCTCAGGTGAGCGGAGGCTCGCGCACATCGGTGGGAGGATACGCCGAAGAGGAGCGTCCGCACGACACCGAACAGTTTGACGTCTCGGATCAGCGCACGCTTGATCAGGTGGTTTGCTGGTTAATGGAAAATGGTCATATCCCGTCATTCTGTACCGCATGTTACAGGGAAGGCAGAACGGGAGACCGTTTTATGAGCCTTTGCAAATCCGGTCAAATACTAAACTGCTGTCATCCGAACGCCCTTATGACTCTTACCGAATATCTTGTGGATTACGCATCCGAAAAAACCAAAAAGGTGGGTTTTGAGCTTATTGAAAAAGAACTTGAAAAGATACCGAACGAGAAGGTAAAGAGGATTGCGCGGGAAAATATAGAGAGTATAAAGAATTCGGACAGACGCGATTTCAGATTTTAAAACACCGAGCGAACATATAAACAAAAAGGAGTCAATATGGGATTAAACGACGTCATATCGGCCGAACGGCCTCATATAGTGTTTTTCGGTATGCGCAACGCGGGTAAATCAAGTCTTGTGAACGCCGTCACGGGCCAGGAGCTTTCCCTTGTTTCATCCGTCAAGGGAACCACAACCGATCCAGTCAAAAAGGCCATGGAGCTTTTACCTTTGGGACCGGTTGTGATAGTCGACACGCCCGGAATCGACGATGAAGGAACGTTGGGCGAAATGCGGGTAAAAAAAGCTATGCAGGCGCTCTCATATGCCGACATCGCGCTGCTTGTATCCGACGCGACGAAGACTCTTTCTAATGTCGAACTGGAGCTTATCAAAGAGTTTGAGGAAAGAAAATTGCCGTATCTCATAGCGTATAACAAATCGGACCTGCTCGCCGATGCGGTCGAACCGTCTGAAAACTCCATATATGTGAGCGCTAAAGACAAAACGAATATATACGAGCTTAAGGAAAGGCTTGCCCGACTTATAAAAGACGATAAGCATGAAGATAAAAAAATTGTTTCCGATCTTTTGTCGCCGGGAGATACCGCCGTGCTTGTCGTGCCCATTGATAAGGCGGCGCCGAAGGGCAGACTGATACTTCCTCAGCAGCAGACAATAAGAGATCTGCTCGATGGCGGATGTATCGCCCTTGTCTGCCGTGACAGCGAGCTTGAGAGTACCCTTGCAAAGGCGGATCCGCGCATTGTTATCACCGACTCGCAGGCTTTTGAAAAGGTTGCAAGACTTACTCCGGCCAACATTTTGCTCACTTCCTTTTCCATTCTTTTTGCGCGTTACAAAGGCGAGCTTCTCACTCAGGTACGCGGCGCGGCGCGGCTTGACGCCCTTAACGACGGCGATCGAATCCTTATATCCGAGGGCTGCACCCATCATCGCCAGTGCGACGATATAGGCACTGTGAAGCTGCCCGGATGGATAAAAAAATACACCGGCAAAGAGCCGGTATTCGAGTTTTCCTCGGGAAAAGGTTTCCCCGAGGATCTGTCAAAATATTCGCTTATCATCCACTGCGGCGCTTGTATGCTCAGCCCCAAGGAAGTGGCCGCCCGCGTCCAAAGCGCAAAAGAGCAGAAAATACCGATGACCAATTACGGTATGGCAATAGCTCAGATTCACGGAGTACTTCGCCGCGCCCTCGCTCCTTTTCCCGAGGCGTTGAAGGCTATTGACGGCGAAAAACGTTCGTAAAGTCTCAGTCAAGCGGTTTTTATTCTAAATCAGGCTTCAAGTATAAATATTCTTATAAGAGCAAAAAGCAACAGATGAGCGGGGTAGACGCAGTAAAAAAACCATTTGGAAAAGCGTGCGCCCCGCTTTGCTTTTTTTCCGTTATACGCTTGTGTGATGCAGATTCCCGACAGCGCCATGAAGATCATACAAAGCAGAGCCAAAATAATGCTTTGGACTGTGAATGTCCCGCTTTCGCCGATCAAAGTATATATTCCGAAAAGTATTACCGAAAGAGCAAAAGCCTTTTTGGTTTTGCAAAGGTCGCCCTTGCTCCAAATAAAAAGCAGGGTGAAAATCGGAGCCATAAATCCCCAATCGCAAACGAGGATGCAAGCGATTATCAGAATAAGAATATAAGCAAGAGTTTTTTCCGCGGTGTCGGAAATTTTTTCATTTATAAGGCAGATGAAAAAACACAGAAGCAGGGTAAAGAGCATGTCAAGTCCCGCAAAAGAAATAACTTTATGACGAGTGAATGCCATGCAGAAGGGGATTTCGGACAAAAGCGCGAAAACGAGCAGCCGCAGGGCGTACTTCGTTTTGGAGCGGGTATACGTATATCCTTCGACCAAAAAGTAGCACATGGTGATCGCCGTAAAGTGCCCGACTGCTATTAAAATCATGTATAATACGGTATTTTCATCAAGGAAAACATGCGCCGTATGATTTAATATCATGGCAAAGACGGCAATGTACTTTATGGTATCTCGGTTAAGTATCTTTGTTTTCATCACTTTTATTTATTTTTATTTTTTTCTGAGGGTCTGCATCCCTCATCGATTTTTTGCATGATTTCATCCGTGTACAGGGAACGGTCGGGAATCACCGTGTACCGGCTTTTTTGTTCATGTGCCGGCCGGAAAAACGCGGATGTTGTCGACCGTTTCCAATTAATAATTAATAACCGATCTATATTCTTGCAACCTTGCTTTTTCTTGCGGCGTCAGATACCGCGGCGGCGACGGCGTCCTTCACTCGCTTGTCGAAGGGATCCGGGAGTATGTAGTTTGGCGAAAGCTCGCTGTCGGAGATGAGTCCGGCAAGGGCTTTTGCGGCCGCTATCTTCATTTCTTCGTTTATATCCGACGCTCTGCAATCGAGAGCGCCGCGAAAAACGCCCGGAAAGGCAAGCAGATTGTTTATCTGATTGGGGTAGTCGCTCCTTCCCGTGCCGACGATATAAGCGCCGGCGGCCTTCGCTTCTTCGGGCATTATCTCAGGAACGGGGTTGGCCATTGCGAACACTATCGGTTTGCTTGCCATCGAGCGCACCATATCCGCCTCAAGCAGACCCGGTCTTGAAACTCCCAAAAACACATCGGCTTCCTTTATGACATCGGAAAGCTTTCCGCAAAGACATTCCGGGTTTGATATCTTTGCAAGGAGTCTGTGTTCCTCTGTGAACATTGAGTTTTCGTCCTTTAGTGAAACGGCGCCGTTTTTATCTACAAATATCAGATTTTTCGCACCGAAAGAGATAAAAAGCCTTCCTATGGCGTTTCCGGCCGCTCCGGCTCCGTTTATGACAATTTTAATCTTATCGATTGTTTTGCCTGTCAGCTTAAGAGAGTTTATCAGGGCTGCGGCGGCAATTATTGCCGTGCCGTGCTGGTCGTCATGGAAGATCGGGATATCCGATACGGCTTTCAGCTTTCTTTCAATCTCAAAGCAGCGCGGAGCAGAAATGTCCTCAAGATTTACGCCGCCGAACGACCCCAGCAAAAGTGATACGCATCGTACGAATTCGTCGACGTCCTTGGTGCGCACGCACAGGGGAATGGCGTCAACACCGCCGAACTGTTTAAAGAGCAGCGCTTTTCCTTCCATAACGGGCATTCCCGCCTCCGGCCCTATGTCCCCCAAACCGAGGACCGCGCTTCCGTCGGTGATTATTGCCACGGTGTTCCATCTTGAGGTAAGCTCATATGATTTGTTCACGTCCTTTTTTATTTCAAGGCATGGCTCCGCCACTCCGGGAGTGTACGCCAGAGACAGATCGTGTTTATCCCGTACTTTTACGGTTGGCGTTATTGCTATTTTCCCTTTCCACTCGTAATGCTTTTTCAGCGATTCTACTTTGATATCCATATAAACGCTTATATCCTTTCTGTTTGCCGGATTTTTTTCAAAACATTTTAAAAATCAACACTATATTGCCTATTGTATCATATTTTTAGTGCGATTGCAATATTTTTGCCGACTAATCGAGCCTTTGTCTGCAAACAATTTAGATGTGAAGGTTGGTTTTTTAATGAGAAATACAAAAAATTTATATTGTTATTATTAATACAAACAAAAAGGAGAAATAAAAAATGAAAAAAACGTTTATCGCTCTTTTTCTAATTTGTTTTCTGCTTTCATCGGGCGTTGAAACGTTTGCCGCGGGTACTACGGCTCAAAACTGGTACTGCAAAAACAACGGCGAACATAAGCTGCCCGAGCTCGGAAGCGATCTGAAAATCATAACAAAATACGACGGATATTACGCCAACTGCAACGCGGGAAACGACAAGGTAATATATTTGACCTTTGACGCGGGTTATGAAAACGGAAATGTTGAAAAAATACTCGACACGATGAAGGCGCATAACGTAAAGGGCGCTTTCTTTGTGCTCGGCAATTTGATAAAGAGAAACGGCGATCTTGTAAAGCGTATGGTCGATGAGGGACACATGGTGTGCAATCACACGAGAAGCCACCCGGATATGACCGAGATTACCGACAAAAAAATGTTTGCTTCCCAGCTTGACAGTCTTGCACTTATGTACAAAGAGCTGACCGGGAAGGAAATGGCAAAGGTATACAGACCTCCTGAGGGACGTTTTAGCGAGCAAAATCTCAGCTTTGCAAAGGAACTCGGGTATAAAACCGTGTTTTGGAGCTTTGCATACGCTGATTGGGACAATAACAGGCAAATGTCGGAGGAAAAGGCGCTTGAAAAAATACTCGCTCATATTCACAACGGAGAAGTAATGCTGCTTCATCCCACGTCTTCTACGAACGCGGCGATATTCGACCGCCTGCTCACAAAGCTTGAAAATGACGGATATCGCTTCGGCTCGCTGGAGGAGCTTTGGAAATGAGCATGAGCAAAAGGCAAAGGTCGGCGCCTTTGCGTGCTCTGTCCGCCTTTCTTGCCTTTTTTATTATCTTTGGCTTTGGCTTCGGCGCGTTCGCGCTTTCATCTTACGCGGATACTTCGAGTGAAAAAAAGTATGTCGCTCTGACCTTTGACGACGGGCCTCACCCGGGAAGGACGCGGGAGATTCTCGCACTTCTCAAAGAATATGACGTCAAAGCGACGTTTTTTGTCATAGGCGTCAATGTGGAGCAATGGAGCGACATAGTGGAAGAAGAGATAAGAGACGGACACGAGGTGGGAAACCACACCTATTCTCACAAGCACTTAAAGCAGTCAAAAGGGGAGGAGCTGAAAAACGACCTTATAAAAACGGACAAACTGATTACCGATAAATTCGGTTACAGGATGCGGCTCTTCAGACCTCCCGAGGGCGTGATAAACGATTCTGTAAAGAGGGTCGCCGCAGAGATGAATTATCAAATGGTCTTATGGAATGTCGACACGAGAGATTGGGCGAACACAAAGGCGAGTAAGATAATATCCACGGTCAGGCAGAACACCAAAAGCAAAGATGTAATCCTTTTTCACGATTATATCGTGGGAGAGAGTCACACTCTCGAAGCGCTTGAAACTCTTATACCGTGGTTTATTGAAGAAGGATATTGCTTTGTGACGGTTTCCGAACTGATGAAGCTGTAAATGCCGATATACAGGCAGCGGCGCTGCACAATTTATATAAAAAAGCATCCGCCCGGACCTTTTGCGTTTTGAGCGAATGCTTTTTTATTGTCGCCGTGTGCTTTTTGTTGTGAAGCGTACGATTTATTTGATCTTAAGAATTGATGCGAGATTATTTTTTTCGATCGCGCTTGTATATGCCCCCTCATAGTCCCCGATAGCTTTACAGCTGATCTCAAGGTCTGAATATATTAAATATTTGAACGGAAGATCGCCGCTTTGCCCGTCAAAGGAGCTTACTATTTCTGAAAGGAGGGTGCGCGCCCTCGCGTGGTTTGAGGAAGCCATGGAAAGCCGGGCGTTTATGTGTTTGCGCAGAAGGGGATTTGATATCTTTAACTGATCGAATACTTGGGCGGCAATCTCATATCTGTCCGTTTTGATCAGTTTCAACAGAAAATCGTATATGAGTCTCTCGTGCAAGTATTTAGTGAAGCTGTTTTCGGGAAGAGATATACTTTCAAAGGGCCTTTGCTCGGCGGCGCCTTTGCATTTTTGTATCAGACAGTCAAAAATCTCGGAAAGAGTGCGGCAGATAGGAAAGCCGGACAGACGCTCGGCTCCTTTTTGAAAAAGATCAAGAGAGCCCTCAAAGTCGCCTTCGGCATATCTGTCCTTTCCCGCAAGCAGGGCGCAGGACGCATAATAAAGGGAGAGTTCGACGTCCTTGCAGGGATGACCTTCGATAAGCGCAAGACATTCTTTATATTCTTGACTTTCGTAAAGCTTTCGTACCTTGCCGATAATTTGCAGTTTGACAAACGCGTCGGTATTTTCCTCGCGGGAAATAAGATACCCCGGATCTACTTCGAATTTGTCCGCAAGATAACAGAGGGTAGCGAGGGAGGGAAGAGCGCTGCCGCTCTCGATACGGCTGAGCATGTTTCGGGTCATGAAGTCGCCGCACACCTCCTTTTGAGTAAGACAGGCTTTTGTACGCAGCGTTTTTATCTTTTCACCTATTGTCATAAGGATATGCTCTTTACTCCTTTTGCAAAGATAGAAGCGCCGGTGCTGTCTATTCCCACATAAAGAGGAAAATCCTCGATCTCAAGACGCTTTATTGATTCACATCCCAGGTCCTCAAATGCTATGACCTTTGCAGAACGTACGCAGGAGGCTGCAAGCGCCCCCGCTCCGCCCACCGCGCAAAGGTATATGCCGCTGTTTCGCACTATCGCCTTGTATACCTGCTCAGAGCGGTCCCCCTTTCCTATCATGCATATCAGACCAAGGTCAAGAAGCCTCGGCGTATACGGGTCCATTCTCGAGGAGGTGGTCGGACCGCACGAGCCTACTGCCATGTTTGCTTTTGCCGGAGTCGGACCGGCATAGTATATCGCGCTTCCTTTTATATCGAAAGGAAGCGGTTTGTTTTCATTCAAAAGTGCGAAAATACGTTTGTGAGCCGCATCCCGTGCGGTGTATACTGTCCCCGAAAGGTATATAAGTTCGCCAGCTTTTAATTGGCTCGCCCATGTGCCGATGTCGGCGGTATTGAGTTTTTTCATAATGGCTTTGACTTTTACTCCCGTAAATTTTCAAAATGAATGTCGTTTTTCATACGCTTTAAAACGGCGGATAAATACTCATTTTTAAACATATGATTTTATATAATTGTATCTCATAAACGTTAATAAATTGTGAATTTGAGAACAATCGATTGATAATATACGAAAAATGTGATACTATATCCAAGGATGTGCTGAAAAAGTCAGATGTTTTGTCATTTTATTTGTTTGGAGCTTTTAGTGAAAGGAGTGTGACTATATGAAAACAAACAGCAGTATATGCGATAAGGCAAAAAGTCTGTTAAGCGAAAAAGGCGTCAGGGAAAGCGACATACTCTCCTTTGCGTATATCGATCTTGACGACAGGGAAATATACTGCGACGGTTATCTTGTTCTTACCAAGGACAAGCTTGTACGTATATTCGGTCAAGAGTATAAAGAGTATTTGGTTTCAGATATCGACAAGATTGATATAGAGGAGCTTATATCCTGCTGCCGCGTTTGGATAGAAACAAAGGGACGCGGAGAGCTTTTATCATACCTCTCTTTTTCTGCAAAAAACGATGTTTTTAAAGTCGCTCACACCTTTGAGAAGCTCAAAAACAATGAAGAGCCTGACGCGGATTTTCCGGAAGAGGCGTACTGCCCGAAGTGCGGCATGAGATATGCGGATATCGAGAGGAAGTTCTGCCCCATTTGCATGGATAGAGGGAAAATAGTCATGCGGATGAGCGGATTTTTCCTCAAATACAAGTTCAAGATGCTCATGATTCTTATTATGCTCGTGCTGATGAGCGCCCTTGCGGTCATTGCTCCTTACATAAGCTCGGGATTTTATTACGATCAGGTGCTGAGCAAGGACGGCAGCTTCTACGGAATGATCGTATACGTGCTTTCCCTTATAATCGCTTTAAGGGTGTTTCGTCTGCTTGTCAATGTTGTCAACGATATCGTGAGCACCCGTATTTCCGCACAGATCGTAAACGATATCAAAAAAACAATTTTCAAGGCTATCGAAAGGCTTTCGGTCAGCTTTTTCACCTCGAGATCGACCGGCGGCCTGATGAATCAGGTCAACAGCGATTCAAACAGGATTTATTGGTTTTTCGTTGACGGACTTCCTGTCATAATAATAAACTCCGTACAATTTTTGACTGTGTTTATCATTATGATGTTTATTAACCCTCTGCTGACAGTTCTCTCACTTCTCATGGTGCCGCTTGTCGCGCTCCTTATCGGAAAGCTGTTTCGACACAGTCAAAAGCTCCATTTCAGGCGTTATTCGAAGGAAAGGTCGATGAACGGCCTTCTTTCCGATCTTCTTACGGGTATAAGAGTGGTAAAAACCTTCTCAAGGGAGAAAAACGAAAGCAAGCGCTTTGACAAGGCCAGTTCAAATCTCGCGCGCGAGAGCAGAAGAGTGTCAAACTTTGCCTCGACCGCCTTCCCGATGGTGAACCAGCTTGTTTACATAGGAGTTATCGTGGTATGGGGAGTCGGCGGATTTATGATAATCGACGGTTCTTTCGGTCTTACTTACGGTATGCTTCTCACGTTTATAGCGTATATCGGAATGATATACGACCCGCTTTACGCGTTTGTGAACATGATGCAATCAGCCTCTGAGAGTTTCAGCGCGATGAGCCGTTTGTTTGAGATAATGGACGCGCTTCCCGAGGTGAAAGAATCTCCAAACCCCGTGCGCAAGAGCGTATTTGACGGCAAGGTAACATTTAAGGACGTAAAGTTTTCATATGTGAAAAACCGCCGCATACTCGACGGGATCAGCTTTGACATCGAGCCGGGCGGCGCTATCGGTATCGTGGGACACACGGGAGTGGGTAAGAGTACGATAGCTAATCTTCTGATGCGCCTGTACGACGTGGAAGAGGGAGAGATACTGATCGACGGAGTGAATATAAAGGATTACGCGTTTGAGGACTTACACCGAAACATCGCGATAGTGTCTCAGGAAACCTACCTTTTCTGCGGCACCATACTCGAAAACATAAAGTACGCGTGTCCCGAGGCAACGCAGGAACAGGTCATGCAGGCTGCAAAGGCGGCGGGCGCTCACGATTTTATAATCAAGCTTCCCGACGCTTATGAGACTAAGGTGGGGTTCGGATACAAAGAGCTTTCGGGCGGTGAAAAGCAGCGCGTTTCAATAGCGAGAGCGCTTCTGCGCGACCCGAAAATACTTATTCTCGACGAAGCCACCGCCGCCATGGACACTCAAACCGAGCGGCAGATTCAGGACACTCTTGATAAGCTCGCAAAGACCCGAACCACTATCACCATTGCGCACCGTCTTTCAACGCTGCGCAACGCCGACTATCTTATTGTCATAAAGGACAAGAAAATGCCCGAGTTCGGAACGCCCGCGGAGCTTATCAAGAAAAAAGGAATATATTATACGCTTTACATGCTTCAGCTTGAAGCGCTCAAAAACGCGGGTATTGCCGAGGATTGATAAACGGTACTTCGGAGCCGCGCTTGCCGGTTTGAAAAAATAATTGAATAGTTGAATAATTGAATAGTTGAATAATTGAATAATTGAATAATTGAATAATGAGGGAGGAAAACGGTATATGGCGACGGCGATAAACAATGTAGTCAAAATAATATATTTAAATAAAAACAATGCGAGCTTTTACAAAACGGGAGATTTTATCGGCATGCGTTTTACAAACGAAAGCGGCGAGCAAACTGATTTTGGCAGAGTATATCTGCATCGTCTTTTCCCGTACACCGAACTGTGGACCAACATCTCGGTCATGAACAAGGATTCCGAGGAGTACGGACTGATAGCAAGTATCGACGATTTTGACGGGGAGAGCGCCGAGCTGATAAAAAATGAGCTATCGATCAAGTATTTTATACCCAAGATAAAGTCCATACTTATGCTCAAGGAAAAATTCGGCTTTTCAAGCTGGAAGGTGAATACCGACGTGGGCGTCGTAACGTTTACCGTACGCGACACATACCGCTCGATGATAAAGATAGGGGAAAGCCGCATATATGTGCTGGACAACGACGGCAACCGCTATGAGATCGAGGACTATAACAAGCTGGATAAAAAATCTTATAAGAAAATTGAGCTGTACATCTGAGATTTCAAACATACGGCTCTGATACTACATAATATGAAAGCCGCGCCGTGCGGCGGGAGATTGTTTTGACAGAATATGAATATAAGGTGTATGAGAAAATAAAACCGAATTTGACCGACATTGAGAACGGGGAGCTTCCCGCTGCAATTCTTTCGTATGATATAAGCAGCAAAAAGATAAGCGACGAGGACATGTTCGCAGTCTTTTACAAGGATCGCTTTTTTCTTGTTGAAAACGGCAAAACGGTATCTTGCAGGCAAATCGGCCCGGATTGTCGCTTTGAAGCGAAAATGCTTCTCGGCTGCGTTCAATTGGAGCTCATAAAATGCAATGAGGCGACAATAGTATGCCGTTCCACCATGAAGCACAAGACCGAGTTTTTTGTGATCGCCGGCAGGCTTTGCGCTATTTTGGAAGGCAGACCTTTGAGAGAAGAAAACATACAGGTAATGAGATTTTGCGTCAAGTGCGGCCGTCCTCTCTCAAAAGACATAGAGGGAGATCGCTGTCTAAGGTGTATGGATAAACGCAAATACGTCAAGAAACTGTGGGAAGTGATGACCGGGAGCAAAGCGTACATATTTTTATCCATGGTTTTGTTTTTCGTTGTGACGGGAGTAAATCTCCTTGCCCCTCAGATACAGAGGATACTTGTGGACGAATATATAACGCCGCGAAACAGGGACGTTCTGCCGTTTGTCTTTATAGTGCTCTCCATGTTCGGCATAAATCTGCTGTCAAGGCTTATCGGGATACTGCGAAGCAGGATACTTATAAAGGCGAGCACCGACGTTATAACAAGGCTGCGTTCGATTGTGTTTGAAAAGGTTCAAAAGCTTTCGGTGGCAAGCGTTTCAAGGCGGACCGCCGGTAATATAATGCACAGGGTCACAGGAGATACCACCACCATTCAGAACTTTATGACAAACGAGATTCCGGGCATTATAGAGCAGCTTTTGATGTTTTTGTCGGTTGGAATCATACTCTTTGTTTATGATTGGAAGCTTGCGCTGCTCATTATTCTTCCAATGCCTCTTGCAATAGCGGCGCACAGGATTTTTCGAAACAGAACAAGAAAGATGTACCGCCGTCAGTGGCAGGTGGGAGATCAGGTGCAGACCCTGCTGCATGACATTTTTTCGGGAATACGAGTGGTAAAGTCCTTCGGTATGGAAGCGTACGAAAACCGGCGGTTTGAAAAAGAGACAGACGAGGAATGCCGCATAAGGATCAGAAACGAGCGCTTTTTCGCAGTATTTTCGCCTATTGTCAATTTTCTTATGGGAATGGGAGAGTTTGTTCTTTTGTACTATGTCGGCAATAAAATCATAAGCGGCGAAATGACGTTGGGAGAGATGGCCGTCTTTTCCACCTATGTCAGTCTGATATACGGCCCTATGAGGATTTTTGCCAATATCACAAGGCAGCTGACCATGCTCATGGTGGCGGTCGCGAGAGTGTTTGAGATCGTGGACGAAAAAATTGACGTTGACGACGCGGTCGGAGCCATCAAGTTTAAGATTAAGGGAAATATTGAGATTGAGCACGTTACCTTTGGATATGACGAGTCAAAAGAGGTGTTGAAGGACATTTCGCTCTCAATTAAACCGGGAGAAATGATAGGTGTTGTGGGGCGCTCCGGCGTGGGCAAATCCACTCTTATAAACCTTATCATGCGCATGTACGATGTAAGTGACGGAAGGATACTCATAGACGGGCACGATATACGAGAGATATCTCAGGAATGCCTTCGTTCACAAATCGGCGCGGTTCTTCAGGAGACGTTCCTATTCAGCGGTTCGATATACGACAATATAGCGTACGCTAAACCGGACGCTGACAGGGAAGAGGTGATACGCGCGGCAAAGCTTGCGGGGGCTCATTCCTTTATAGTAAAGCTGCCGGATGCGTATAACACATATGTGGGCGAGAGAGGGTATACGCTTTCGGGCGGAGAAAGACAGAGAATATCAATAGCCCGCGCTCTGCTTCACGACCCGAGGATACTGATACTTGACGAGGCAACCGCCTCTTTGGATACCGAGACCGAAAAGCAGATACAGGACGCGTTGTCAAACCTTATCGCCGACAGGACGACCATCGCTATAGCGCACAGGCTTTCAACTCTTAGAAACGCTACAAAAATAGTGGTTCTTGACGGAGCGGGCGTAGCAGAGGTGGGCACACACGACGCGCTTATGCGCAAAAAAGGCATCTATTTCGGACTTGTAATGGCACAAAGGCAGATGTCAAAGATGCGTGTCGAATAAGATTAAATTATAAAGCCGATATATGAATATCGGCAAAGTTAAAGGAGCCGACATGGCCGTACCCGATAAAAAACGATTTGAGCGGGCGTATAATGCCGTCATGTGGTCGGCCGACGCTCCCGAAGAACAAAAAATCGGAAATTTACGAGAAAAAGCCCTTCACGCCGTGCTTAAATATTATTTCGAGCCCGACGCAAAAAATCATGAGGTGAAGATCGGAAACTTTTATGCCGATGCAATCTCAAACGGAAAAATTATCGAGATTCAAACAAAAAATTTTTACGCGCTGCGAAAAAAACTCGACTTTATGGTTATATCATATAAAGTGACCCTCGTTCATCCGATAGCCGAGCACAAGAAAATATGCTGGGTGGATCCTTCAAACGGCAGCGTTATAAGCAGCAGGAAGGTATCAAAAAAGGGAAGGATATACGATATTCTTAACGAGCTTTACGCTATAAAGGAGTATGTCGGCAGTGAAAATTTCACGCTTTGCATCATGCTGGTCGATGTAGACGAGTACAGGCTCCTTGACGGCTACGGCAAGGACAAAAAAATGCGCGCAACAAAATACGAGCGCGTACCTACGTCGATAAATTCCGAGTTTTTCTTAAGTGAAAAGCGAGACTATTATATGCTCATCCCGCCCGAGCTTGGAGAGCGCTTTACGGCAAGCGAGTTTAACAGGGCGATAAGAATGCGCGGTATCGCCGCAAGCTGCGCCCTTAAATTTCTTATATACATCGGAACGGTCCGGCTTGCCGGCAAAGAGGGCAGGCAAAATATATATGAGGTATGTGAGACGCTTGAAACGACCGAAGGGCCTTAAAAACAGTTAAGACCGCCTCCTCATACAAAAAACGGATGCGGTCTTTGAGTTTGTTATGGACTATATATAATGAGTTCGGGTCCTCAGGCGCGGGTCGCGTCGGAATAATAAACGTTAAGTGCGTCTGCAATGCAGTCTGCAAAGAGCTTTTGATATTCCGGATCGGTAAGCTTTTTTATATCCGTGTCGCTTGTCATGAAGCCGCATTCCACAAGAATCGAGGGCATGATTGTGTGTTTTAGCGAATAGAGCTGATTTGAGTCGTCGTATATTCCGGGAAATCGGTCGCACGCTCCTTTGTCAAGTAGTGCGCTTGCAATACCGTTTCCTATTATATTTGTAACCGGATGCGTTTCCATGTTGTAATATATTCGCGTTCCGCTGACCGAGGAGCTTGAGAAAGAATCGCAGTGTATTGATATCATCAAATCAATGTCGCTTTGAGAGTTGACCCATTCCACTCGCCTTTCAATATTGCAGATGTTGTCATCGGCAAGGCCGGCCGGCGGAGTATCCGTGTCGTTTTCCCTTATCATCACAACGTTGAAGCCAAGCTCAACAAGCCTGTCTCTGAGATACTTTGACACATCAAGCGCTATGTCGCTTTCATAATAAAGCGGACGTCCTTTATCGTCGGTGATATTAGACATCGTGCCTTTGTCGCTAAAGCCGTGACCCGCGTCAACGCAGATTGTTATTCCTTTTGAAGTTGTGGGGGGCGTTACGGTCGAAGTGTTAGATGAGGTCGAGGTCGTGTTTTTGGGGATGTCGCCCTGAGAAGTAGTCGTGCCGTTTTCCTTGTCGCCCGTTTCGTTTAAACTGTTGACCCCTGCTATGCTCATAAGGCTGCAAAGCAGAAATATCAGCGCCACAAGACATATCGCGGCTATCGGTTTTTTATATTCTTCAATAACATTCATTTGTCGTGCCTCCGTACGGTAAGGGTACAAACATAAGTATAACATTTTTTTGCGCCGTCTTGTTAAACAATTTGTAAAATTCAAATAAACATATAAAAAAATAAGAAAGGAACCATCATGAATAAAAAGATGAAAATCAACAGAGGCGTCATAATACTGTCGGTCGTGCTTGCCGTCGTTGTGGCTTACTGCGTTTTCTCATCCGTGTTTGAAAGTATTGAGACCGCAAAAGTCAAGGATATCTGCGAAAACTATCTCGCCGATTTTGCAAAGTGTGCCGAACTGCCCTCCTCGAACATGAGCGCAAATGGCATAAAAACTTTAAAAAACAAGGCAAGAAAAACGCTTGGTCAATATTTTACCGACGACGAGGAAATAAGAGAAAGTATTTTTAGCGCAAACGACGATTATTTTGATTACATGCAAAGCGTCGGGGCCTCTATTTCATCATTAGATATCAGACCCGATTTTTCCGATGCCGATATAGTTTTTGACGGATTTGACAAGGTCACAATTTCCGTGCATACGGTATTTTCATACGTAACGCAAGGCAGGCATGTAAACAGCGCCGACCTTTCCTTAAATCAATATTACGAGCTCATTCTTGAAAAGTCAAACGGACAATGGTATATAATGTACGCTGATTCGATGTACGATACCCCGATACTGAACGGAGGTGTGAACTGATGGAAAAAATACTTCAGGTGAATAACCTTTACAAAAGCTTTGCGGGACGTCCCGTTATAAGCGACGTGAGCTTTGAAGTATACTCGGGCGAAGTTTTCGGCTTTTTGGGCCCGAACGGAGCGGGGAAGTCGACTACCATAAAGATGATACTCGGGCTTTTAAGCGAGGACGGCGGAAGCATATTGATAAACGGTTACGACCATCGAAGCAACTATGAAAAGTCAATGGAAAAGGTGGGCGGGATAGTGGAAAATCCCGAAATGTATGAAAACCTTTCGGGAAGGACCAATATCGAAATGTACGCAAGGCTCCACAAAGGAGTGACCAAGGAGAGAATAAGCGAGGTCATCGACCTTGTGGGCATGACGCTGTGGGCAAATGAAAAAATAAAAAAATACTCTTTGGGAATGAAGCAGAGAATGGGAATAGCACAGGCTCTTGTACACAAACCCAATCTTTTGCTGCTTGACGAGCCGACCAACGGTCTTGACGCACAGGGAATAATCGAGCTGCGCGGCATGCTTAGAAAACTTGCTCACGAGCAGGGGGTCGCCGTGCTTGTCTCCTCCCACCAGCTTGCCGAAATGGAGCAGATGTGCGATCGAATCTGTATAATTTCAAGGGGAAAGATAGCGGCGATAAATACTATTGAAGAGCTGAGATCGCTCAGAGGAAACGACAAGTACACTATTATGACGCCCAACGCAGAAAACGCCGCGAAGGTGCTCGGCGAGCAGGGGTACGGCGATGCGATTGAAAATGTCGGAGAAGGATGCATAACACTTTCTGCACACGAAGATGTGATATCGAGTATTATCAAACAGCTCGCTCTTTCCGATATCGTTATCACGGGTGTGAACAAGGTAATAGCGTCGCTTGAACAGGCGTACATGGATATACTGAACGGAGGTGTCAATAAATGACGGGTCTTAGGCCGCTTATTCATAACGAATTTATAAAATCGGTAAAGCGTTCGACTGTTGTTTTGTTTATCGTGATGCTTGTGCTGACTATTGCCATCGGCGGTATAATATTTTTATTGTCCGGTCTTGTTCAGGACATGGCGTATGATGTCGATTTTTTCGTTGATATAGACGAAATGATAGATTCCGCACGGGCAGAGTACAACGGCAGCGGCGACGCCGATTCAAAGCTTGCGTCTGCATATGAGCTTGCGTATTGTGAAGCGCAGAAATATTTGCTCGAGACGGACGATTATAACATAGTCGCTTACAAATCCGCGATGTATGCCGACGTGCTTGATATGTATGCTGCCGCGAAGTTTCAGAAATACTGTAACGATATACTGTCAATGTACCCTGATATTAGCGAGCAGACCTTGAATGAATATTCCTCGCTGCTTGAAGTGGATGCCACGCAGGCTACGGTAAAGGCTCGTGAATACAGGCAGATAAACAGCTTTGACGAATACATCGATTACATGAAAAAACAGATAGACATTTCAAATCTGACAAAAGCCCAAAAGGAGATCGAGAGAAAGGCTCTTGAATATCATGTTATGATAGATCCCGAAGGGAAGGACGTTTATGCCGCTCAGTCGGTGCAGCGATACAGAACTCTCGCATATTCGCTTGAGGATAAATACGATTACGAGACAAACAACAGCGTGCTGCCATATGACAAGGCTTCAGAGTATGAAAAGGAACTGAAGGTACTTGAAACGGGCTTTCGCAAAGACGCCGAAACGAATATGCAAAGAGTCAATTCTGAGGGCGCGGCAAGTGCGATGATGTCAATTTCCATGTCGTTTGTCATGATAATACTCATCGTGCTTTCGGGAGGAATGATCTCCTCGGAGATAAACTCGGGATCAATAAAATCGATGGTTATCGCTCCCGTAAAGCGATATAAGATAATTCTTTCCAAAATCATAACCGTTGCGCTTTACGGTTTGGGACTGACTGTTATCGCATATCTTATCACGCTTATCATGATTTCCGTGGTAGGCGGCGGATTATCCGCGAGCATGCCTTATGTGACTTCGTTTTTGCTGGTTATTCCAGGTCCGTTATTTTTGCTTATACGCTTCCTTATCTACTATTTTGAAGCGATGGTTTACGCCATGTTCGCCTTTATGCTCTCTGTGGTCACACGAAATACCTCTATCGCTGTTGCAATACCGCTTCTTATAGATATGGTGATCTCGGGTATAATTTCAACGATCTCGCTCTTCAGCTCAAATCATATTGTGAATACGATAATCAATTGTTTGCCTACAAGTCATTTTGACATAGTATCAAGACTGTTTGATTCATCGGCCCTAAATTTAGAGGTATTGTATACGAGCGCCGACACTCCTTCTCCGATTGTCTCGTTTGTGTATCTTTTTGCGCTTGCTCTCGGAATGGTTTTCCTCTCCATCGATACCTTTAAAAACAGAGATGTCGTAAAATGATGTTTGAGCGCCTTTTGCTGCGTTTTTCGGGGAAGCTTTTTAAGCCTCCCCGAATTTTACTGTTTTAACCCCTTTAATAAACACTTTTGAGACAAATTTACATGTGATGTCTGATTTTTTCAAGCGCTCCCTTTTCGAGTCTTGAAACCTGTGCCTGAGATATGCCGATAAGCTCGGCAATCTCCGTCTGCGTTTTACCCTTGTAAAAACGCAGGCTGATTATTTTTTTTTCTCTTTCCGAAAGCTTTTTCATGGCCTCTCTCAGCGCTATCGATTCAAGCCACGATTCGTCGGTGTTGTCTGTGTCCTTTATTTGGTCCATAATATATATTGAATCGGAGGAGGAACTGTCAGAATATACCGGATCATAAAGCGAAACGGGCTCGATTATCGCTTCAAGGGCGGACACCACCTCTTCCTTGCTGTGCTTTTCTCCGTTTTTTTCAAGCTCTGCGCATATGCTTTCAATCGTCGGCTCGCAGCAGCCCGCCTTGCTCATGTTTTCCCGAATGCAAAGCGCTTTGTACGCAAGGTCTCTCACGCTTCTGCTCACTCTTACGGCGTTGTTGTCTCTTAAATATCGGCGCACCTCTCCGATTATCATAGGAACCGCGTATGTGCTGAACTGTACGTCAAGCTCGGTGTTAAAGTTATCTACCGCCTTGATAAGTCCCACGCAGCCGACCTGAAACAGATCGTCGAGATTCTCGCCCCTGCTTGCAAAACGCTGAATTATGCTTAGTACAAGTCGGAGATTTCCGTCTATCATTTTTTGACGCGCCTCTTTGTCTCCGTTTTTGCTTTTTTCAAGCAGATCTGCCTTTTCCTCTGAGGTCAGGACCTTGAGCTTTGATGTGTTAATGCCGCAGATCACAACTTTATTATAATACATAATGCATTTTTGTACCTTCCTTGGAATTACCAATATCCTTTCTTTGAACGTGGCGCCTTTATATTACATTTGCCGATTTGATTATTGACACCGACTTTACCCGATAATTCTTATTTTTCAAGGTAATTGTTGGCTATATAAAGTTTACAATATGTATTTGAATTGGACCAAAAAATGTGATAAAATAATATATCATGTTTTTGCGGTATATAATCTTTTTATATAGAGAATAAATAAATGAGATTTGCATAAAGCGTTGTTTTTGAATATGTGAAAATTCCAATGAGACGAAAGTAAGAGGTAAGGTAGAATGAAAAGATACCGTCTTATCGTATGGTGGAAATTGATTGTAATAGACATCATAGTATTTGCGATTGTGCTTTGCACCTTCTGCTATTTTCATCATGTAAGAGACATGTGGGTGCTTGCGGGAGACGACAATCCGATTGAAAGCACCTTGGGCGTGTTCACGCGGCCGCCGAAGACTACGCCGCAAGTGAGCCAAAAACCGCCGGTTACATCGGGAACATCCGGCACGGGCGAAGTAACTACCGCGCCTCCCCCGCCAGTAATAGACGAAGGAGACTTCGGCGCTAAATTTCCCGGCGTGTTTCTTGAGGAAGGCGAGCCGATAATCTCGCAAGAGGACCGTTATGTCAGTCACGACATAAATATAACTTACAGAAAGTCAACGATACAGATAAGCGGACATGACGTAATGTATCATTATTTTGACGTATATATCCGCAATATCGAGAACTTTTACACCGTGCCGATAACCGGTACTTCGAGAAAAACTCTCGACGCCCTTGAAAAAATGGGGTCGGAGCTCACCGACGAAAACGGAGAGCTTATCAACGACGGTCCTCCCATTCTCAGCATGAACGGAGACTACTGGAGACACAACAAGGTGCTGCTTGCCGAAAGAAACGGCGTGCTTTATTCACAAAGCGAATATATAAACAATGACATCGGCATTCTGTACTATGACGGAAGCTTTGAAGTCGTTTCGCCCGATATGTACAATTGGCAGCAGATAGCAAACAAGGCGCCCTATCAGATATGGTATTTCGGTCCCGGACTTTTGAACGAGGACGGCAGTCCCCGAGGAGAAAACGCAAACGACTACAAGACCGACGGCGCAAGCTACAACAGTATACTCGGCGGCAGAAACCCGAGAGCGGCGATAGGATATTACGAGCCGGGGCATTACGCCTTTGTGGTAGTGGACGGAAGAAGCTCGGAATCATACGGAATAAACATTCCGAACTTCGCAAAAATCATGTCGCAGCTCGGATGCACGGCGGCGTATAATCTCGACGGCGGAAACAGCGCTCAAATCAAATTTAACGGGGAATACAAACGCAAAGGCGATCAAAATGCTTCTCAAAGATCGCTTGACGACATTTTGTGCATCGGCGAAGTGATAAAAAAAGACTGAAACAGCAAAAATTAAACGGGTGATAAAAGTAAGCCGCTGACTTTGGCAGCATCATTTTTACGGAATCTTGATTTTGTATTGACTAATTGGAAAATCTGTGATAAAATTATTAAAAAGAAATAACGCTGTATAATGAAAGGATGGAAAGACCTTGTCGACATTTTTAGATAAAATCATTTCATTTTTCACTTCCGCAGGGATCAGAATCATTATAGCGATCGCCTTTGTGGGAATTACATGGTATTTGTCAAAGAAATTTTTTAGGCTGCTGGCAAAATCAAAAAAGCTGGCCTCACTTGACAAGACTGTAAGTAAATTTACAGTTAACTGCCTTACCTTTATAACAAGAGCGCTGATAATCGTTATCGGAGCAACCATTCTCGGGGTGGACATGACCTCGGTCGTGGCGATTTTTGCGGCGCTGGGCGTCACTGTCGGTCTTGCGCTTCAGGGAGGACTTGCAAACATAGCGGGAGGTCTCATAATCCTTATTTTCAAGCCTTTCAAGATCGACAATTTTGTGGAAGCTAACGGAGTAACCGGAACGGTCACCGATATAAACATATTTTACACCGTGCTCAAAACTCCCGACAACAAGACGATATACATGCCCAATTCAAGCGTTTCAAACGTTAACGTCATCAACTATTCTGTGGAAGAAATACGCAGAGTTGATTTTGAATTTTGCGTTGAATACGGAGCAAACACGGAAGGAGTCAAAGCGCTTCTTCTTGACATTGCCGAAAAGAACGAGCGTGTTCTCTCCGCTCCCGAACCGGTTTCGAGAATAGCTTCGTTTTCAGAGAGCGCCATTAAGGTGAATTTGCGCGTTTGGTGCAAAAACAGCGATTATTGGGACGTTTATTTTTCAATCAACGAGGCGGTAAAGGCCGGATTTGAAAAATACGGAGTGACGATTCCGTTCAACCAGCTCACCGTTCATATCGAAAAATAACAAAGACAAATATCAAGTTCAACATAATTCAACATAAAACATAAAATGCCCGTGTGCTTTGCTTCACACGGGCAGAACGGTTTTTGAAAGGTAATAATATAAATGAAAATAACAACGGTGCTTTTTGACCTTGACGGGACGCTGCTTCCTATGGATCAGGATGAATTTGTAAACGGGTATTTTAAAATGCTTGCCCGCAAAATGCTCCCTTACGGCTATGAAGCTGACAAACTCATTGCCGCTATTTGGAAAGGAACCGCCGCAATGGTTAGAAACGACGGCTCAAGGAGCAACGAGGACGCGTTTTGGGATACTGCGTATCAGATTTACGGCGAAAAAATAATAAAGGACAAGCCTTTGTTTGAAGAGTTTTATATGAATGAATTTCAGGGCGCGAAAATTTTTTGCAGTCCCGATCCGAAGGCGGCGGAGTTGATCGGTTTTATTAAAAGCGCGGGACTGAGAGTCGCGCTTGCGACAAATCCCGTTTTTCCCCATACCGCCACGGAAAGCCGTATAAAATGGGCGGGACTTGATCCATCGGATTTTGAGCTGTATACCGCTTATGAGAACACCTGTTATGCCAAGCCGAATGAGAAATATTATTCTGACATTGCAAAAAAGCTGTCTTGCTCTACGGACTTATGTCTTATGGTGGGAAACGACGTAAACGAGGATATGGCCGCTTTGGGTGTGGGTATGAAGGTCTTTCTTCTCACAAACTGCCTGATAAACAAAGATAAAAAGGATATTTCCCTTTATCCGCACGGAGATTTTAATAAGCTTAAAGATTACATAAAGCAGCTTTTGGATTGATCGTCTAAGGGATATATAATGTTTACGGCGCTTTAAAAAGCTTTGCACCTGCGTTTTAAAATGCAGGTGCGTTGATTTTGAGGGCATTTGTCAGATATCGAACATTTCAAGGACATCGTTCATGTCGTACATTCCCGCGGGCTTTCCGAGGATGTATTCGCTCGCTCGCAGAGCGCCGGTCGCAAATGCGGCTCTGGAAGAGGCGCTGTGCGAAAGGGTCAGTGTCTCGTTGCTTCCGGCGAAAATAACGCAGTGTTCGCCGACAATGGTGCCCGCACGTATCGAGTGGATGCCTATTTCTTCCTTGGAGCGCTGCTTTCTGTATGAATGGCGGTCGTACACATATTCGGCGTTGTAAGGGACACCCTTTGAGGCGGCGTTTGCCAGCATAAGCGCCGTGCCGCTGGGCGCGTCAAGCTTTTTGTTGTGATGTGCCTCGACGATTTCGATGTCAAAATCCTCGCCGAGTATAGATGCCACTTTCCTTGTGAGATATGTAAGAAGGTTTATGCCTATTGACATATTGCCCGAGTAAAACACGGGTATTTTTCTTGCGGCTTCCTTGAGCAGTTCCAGTTCTTCCGGCGAATGTCCCGTGGTGCAGATGACCGCCGGCACGCGTTTTTGCTCGGCGTAGCCGAGAATCGAGGGAAGGGCGCTGTGGTGCGAAAAGTCCACTATAACGTCGGGCTTTTCAGGCACCTTATATATATCCGAGTAAACGGGGATCATAGCATTTTGATCGGGGGTTATGTCGACTCCCGCGTACACCTTGAACTTTTCGGAAAATGCGGCGGACTGCGCTATTGTTTCAAGGGTGTTTTTGCCCATTCTTCCGTTTATGCCGCAAAAAAGAATTTTAATCATGGCTGTTTTCAAACGACCTTCCTTTTTTATTTAATTAGGTTTTGATTTAATAAGGGCTGCGGTAAATATGAAAAGCCGCAGCCCGTAAATGTAAATTTTATATAAGACCGAACTCCTTCATTATCGAGAGAAGATGCTGCTTGTTTGACTCCTCCATTTCACACAAAGGCAAGCGCATTTCATCCGAACAGAGGCCCATTGCCGCCATGGCGGTTTTGACCGGGATGGGATTGACCTCGGAAAAGAGCGCGTTGCAAAATGAAAGGAGCTTTAGCTGAAGTGCGGAGCTTTCTTTTGTTTTTCCCTCAAACCAAAGTCTGCAAATGTCGTGCGTTTCCTTAGGCATGGGATTTGCAAGCACCGATATGACTCCTTTGCCTCCAAGCGAGAGTATCGGGACTATCTCGTCGTCGTTCCCGCTGTACACATCAAGCGAGTCGCCGCATTCGGCAATCAGCTTTGCAATTTGTGAAATGTTGCCCGAGGCTTCCTTCACCGCCACTATGTTGGGGTTCTTGGCAAGCTCGCGGTATACCGGAAGCGGGATATTGCAGCCGGTCCTTGAGGGTACGTTATAGAGTATGCAGGGCGCGTTTGCAGAATCGGCTATAAGATTAAAATGCTTTATAAGACCTTGTGAAGAAGCTTTATTGTAATACGGTGTGACAAGCAGCAGCCCGTCGGCTCCGGCGGATATCGCGTGTTTTGAAAGCTCTATTGCGTACATTGTGTCGTTGCTTCCGGTTCCGGCGATGACGGGTATTCTCCCCGCGACTCTTTCCACCGTGAACTCGATACACTCTCTGTGCTCCGCGTCCGACAAAGTGGCGCACTCTCCGGTCGTGCCGCAAACGACAATTGCGTCGGTCATGCCGCGTATTTGAAAATCAATCATTCTGCCAAACGCTTCATAGTCGATGGCCCCATTTTTAAATGGTGTGATTATCGCAACTCCCGAGCCTTTAAAAATTGTTTTCTTTGACATGATATAACTCACTTTCGTCCTGAAAGAAATAAAATGGTGTTGAAATGTAGTAATAATTGTTGTATAATTGTTTTGCTGCAATGCAAAGCGATCTTATATGACGCGAGCACATCTAAATTAATGATATCACAAATCAAAGGTTTTGTCAATGTGCATACATAAAAACTTGACGAAAAAGGAGAAAACTTCGCAAGGAGCGGCTAAATAACAGATTGGATAAACGAATATGATAACAAACGAAAAAAATAAAACCGACTTGAGACTGCGCGACTTCTATTACGAGCTGCCAAAAGAGCTGATAGCTCAGGACCCGCCCGAAAAACGCGACAGCGCGAGGTTGCTTGTAGCGGACAGAAAAAGCGGCCTTTTCACTCATAGAGTGTTTTACGAGGTGGTTGACTATCTTGAAAAGGGAGACGTTCTTGTCATAAACGATTCAAAGGTCATTCCCGCCCGTCTTATCGGTAAAAAGGCTGACACTGGAATAAACATGGAGGTGGTCCTTCTCAGGCAGCGAGGCGGCAATGATGTTTGGGAGGCGCTCGTCAGACCGGGCAGACGCGCCAAAGTCGGCACTGTCATTATATTCGGAGAAGGCGTCTTGCGTGCCCGCGTCGTCGATATATGCGATGACGGTGAAAGAATATTCGAACTTGAATACGACAGGAGCAGATACGATATATTTACTCTGCTTGACGAGATAGGAAAAATGCCTCTTCCTCCGTACATCACAAAGCCGCTCCAGGACAACGACAAATATCAAACGGTTTACGCGGGAGAACGCGGAAGCGCTGCGGCGCCCACTGCCGGACTCCATTTTACAAACGAGCTTATTGACAGGATTAAAGATAAGGGAGTCACTGTGACGCCGGTCATGCTTCATGTTGGACTTGGTACCTTTCGGCCGGTAAAGACCGAAAAAATCGCCGATCATGTGATGCACAGCGAGTATTTTTCAATAACAAAAGAGAGTGCCGACGCTATAAACGAGTGCAGAAGAAATAAAAAACGCGTTATCGCCGTCGGTACCACCTCATGCCGCGTATTGGAGAGCGCGTCCGACGAAAACGGATTTGTCACTCCCATGTGCGACGAAACTGGCATTTTCATTTATCCGGGCTATAAATTTAAGGCAGTCGACGCGCTGATTACAAATTTTCACCTGCCCGAATCAACGCTTTTGATGCTTGTCAGCGCTTTTTCTTCAAGAGAGTTCATTATGAAAGCCTACAGTGAGGCGATAAAGGAAAAATATCGCTTCTTTTCCTTCGGGGATGCAATGCTCATCCTTTAACCGCTTTAACAAAACTGCTTTAACAAGTTGCAATCGGCGCCGAAAAGTATAAGTATTAAATAACCGAACGGCACAAATTCGTGCGCAGAAATAACGCTTGAAAAACGGTCTTTTCGGGCGCTTTCTGCCTTTTGCATCACGTTTTATTGCGTTTTTGTTTTCATGTTTGTGAGTTTTGTGCGACCGTGTATTGAAGGATAATGAAATCGGCGGTTATCTTTAGCGAGGGGATCTGACTAAGCATGTTTTTCTTCTCGGGGTCGGTTCGATAATAATAAGGCGTCATTTTAAAGAGGTTCATAAGATCCTGATTTGAGTTTATATCCATTTCATACGTGACGCGTTCTTTGGAGAGCAGCTTAAAGCCCTCGATTTCAAAAGGGGCCGGCTTGTTTTTGTACGGATTTTTATACAGCGTCGCTTTGAGCTCAAACAGGTGATCTTCACCCGGAATGACCATGCAGAGCCGTCCGTCGTCTTTAAGCGCTCTGAGATATTGCGCCTTGTCAAACGGTGCGAAAATGTTTAAAGCTATATCGAATTTTTTTGCTAAAACGGGAAGGTGATATATGCTTCCCGCGGCAAGACACGCGCCGTTCAGTCTTTTTGAAGCGCCGATCAGAGCGTATTTTGAAATATCCACCCCCACGACCTTGCAGCATAGAGCGTCCGACACGGCTTTGGTGTAATATCCTTCGCCGCATCCCGCGTCAAGAAGGAGCGCATGACTTCTTTTGCAATCGGAGGATACGCTTTGAGTAAGGGCGGCGCGCAGCTTTTGGTAATGACCCGTGTCAAGAAAATCCCGTCTTGCACGGATCATTTCTTTGTTGTCGCCGTGAGAGGACTTTTTCATGGGAGGAAGGAGATTTACATAGCCGTGTTTTGAAATGTCAAAGCTGTGTCCGGCCTCGCACATGCAGACGTTTGAGAATTTGTCAAGAGGTTTATTGCAGATCGGACAGGCAAGACAGTATATATCCATGCGTATTCCTACTTTCAATTAATCAATCAATCGGTAATTGAGGACTTTTGGTCATTTCGTATCTAAGGGTATTGTAGCATATGCAATACTGCATGTCAAGCTATTGAAAAATCAAAAGAAATGTGATATAATATCACAAAAGATAAAACGTATTTTGCAAATGTCTTGCGTGAAAGGAATGTAAAAGTGGCGGCGAAAAAAGTTATAGCGATAACAGGGCCGACGGCTTCCGGCAAATCCGCGCTTGCCATGTCGCTTTGTGAAAAAAGCGGCTGCGAGATAGTTTCCTGCGATTCCATGCAGGTGTACAGAGGAATGGATATCGGAACCGCCAAGCCCTCGGCTGCCGATATGGCAAGGGTCAGGCATCACATGATAGACGTCGCCGACCCGAGAGAAAATTTTTCCTGTGCCGATTACGTTGCTCTTGCTTCAAAATGCATCGAGGATATTTTCAGCAGGGGAAATATCCCTGTCATATGCGGGGGAACGGGTATGTATTTTGAAAGACTTGTCGCTACCTCGCCGCCCCTTTCGCCCCCGTGCGATGAAAGTGTAAGGCGGTCGCTCGAGCAGAATGACAGTCAATTCAATTACGAGACGCTGCGCCGCGTGGATCCCGAAACCGCCGCCAAGACTCACATGAACAATCGAAAAAGAGTCATAAGAGCGCTTGAAATATACATTTGCTCGGGTATACCAAAGAGCGTTTGGGATGAAAAGACGCAAAAGGATCCCCCGCGGTATGAGCTAAAGCACGTGAGTCTTATAAGCCTTGACCGTGATTATTTGTATCAAAGGATAGACAGCCGTGTGGACGCGATGATCAAACAAGGACTCGAAGGAGAAGTTAGAGAGCTGAATCTGCCTTCAGACCTTACCTCTATGCAGGCGATCGGATATAAAGAGATGAAGGAGTACACAAACGGAGAGGTCACATTTGAAGAAGCGGTTAATAATATTAAGCGCAAGAGCCGAAACTATGCCAAAAGGCAGCTCACATGGTTCAGACGTTATGGGGATGCACGTTTTTTTGATATCGACGGGGGCAGAAATTATGAAAACATTGTAAATTTTTTATACTCACTTGTAGAATGAGCAACTATATGCTATTATATATATTATAATGTGTATTATCCATTTAGGCGGTGAGAGATTTGGATTTTAAGTATATTGCAAGCGTTCTTTCTCGGTTTTTTCTCATCGTTTTGGTTATTGTGATAATCGGCAACGTTATGTATCACGTCGTAAGCGACGGCGTGAAAAAGGTCGAAACGATCGAGACGACAAACGGTTCTCTCACGCGCGAAGTCAGCGCGGTCGCAACTTTGGTCAGGAAAGAACAAAAGCTCACGGACGAAACGGACGGCGTTTGCAGCTTCACTGTTTCCGACGGACAGCGAGTTTCAAAAAACGCGAAGATTGCCGACGTTTACGCAAACACCGGCAAAAGCAAGGAAATAATAAGCCGTATAGACAAGCTTGAGGCGGAACTTGGCGTTCTTGAAAGCGCCGTCAATCTTGAAAGCGCGTACAGCGTATCAAGCATAGAAAAGAAGATAAACGAAGCCTCGCTTGAGTTATCGCGTGCAAGCGAAGAAGGAGACCGTGTGCTGTGCGACCTTGTTTCCTCACAGATAAGGGTGTACAGCGCGATAAAGCAGTTAAAAAGCGGCCACACAGATTATAAGGACGAGATAACCGCGCTAAGCAGGCAAATAAGCGACGCTTATTCGGAGCTCGGATCTCCCGATTCCTCCATAAAAAGTTCCGTGGCGGGTTATTTTTATTCGCAATGCGACGGCTATGAGGAAATATACGGAGAAATGGACCTTCATACCGTTACTCTTGAGGAGCTTTTGCAAATAAATGACGGCGAGATATCAAAAAGTCCCGGGAAAACGGGAAAGATAGTTGAGGAATACACTTGGTATCTGCTGGTCCCGGTGAGCTCTTCCGAGTCGATGAATTATTTGGCCGGCAGAGACTATGAGGTTCGGTTTATGCAAAGCGGAAGGACGATTTCAATGGAAGTTGAAAGAGTAATACGGAAAACCGGCCAAGAAAACGCCTTTCTCGTTTTGTCATACGACAAGATACCTTCGGACTTTTTATTTACAAGATACCAAAGAGTAAGCGTCTGTTACGAAAAATTTGAAGGATTCAGGATACCGCTCTCCTCGGTAAAATCTCTTGACGGATTTGAGGGCGTGTATATTCTCCACGGAAACGTTATCGATTTTCGCAGAATAAAGATACTTGCCGTTGAGGATGCTTACGCACTTTGCGACTCTTCTTTTACCGCAAGCGACGGGAAATACAAATCGCTCAAATATTATGACAACATAGTCGTAAAGGGTGAAGAGCTTTATGTCGGAAAAATTATTAACTGAAGAATACAAAGCTGAGCTTGACTTAAGATTTGCCGCGGTAAGAGCGGATATACAAAGGTCGGGACGGGGAGATAAGGTCACACTCATGGCGGCTACAAAGACGCTCTCCTGCGACGTTATAAACTACGCCGCCGAGCATCTCGGCTTACAGTATATCGGAGAAAACCGAGTCCAGGAGCTCTTGTCAAAATACGACGGTTTAAGACGCGACCTTCTCCACATACACTTTATAGGCAGGCTGCAAAAAAACAAGGTAAAGTACATTATTGACAAGGTAGAGATGATAGAATCGCTTGACAGTATGGAGCTTGCCCTTGAAATAAACAAACAGGCTTTAAAGTTCTCCCGAGTCATGGATGTGCTGGTTGAAGTGAATATAGGTTCCGAGAGCTCAAAAGGCGGCATAGCGCCGCATATGGCAAAGGAATTTATAAACCGGGTCGAAAAGCTTGAAAATATAAGGGTACGAGGACTTATGGTTATTCCTCCCATATCCGACTCGGAGGAATATAAAAAATTTTTTTTAAAAACTTACGGTATTTTTATTGACATTTTTGGGGATAGGATACATAATAACAGTGATAAGGAAGGTTATATCCTGTCAATGGGAATGTCGGACAGCTACAACGAGGCGATTATGTGCGGGGCAACTCTTATCAGAGTCGGCAGCGCGCTGTTTGGTAAAAGGGATTATAACAAGGCGTAAAAAATAAAAGACAAAAAATAAAATTATTACAATATAAAACAATCACTTAACGGAGGTTATCATGGGATTCAAAAATATCTTAAACGACCTTTTCTCTCCTGACGAGCAGGAAGACGAAGCAGTAGAAATCAAAGAGGATGACAAAGAAGCGGCGCAAGGCGCCGAAAAGGCCGAAAGCGCACGCCAGGGTGCTCCCGCCGCCCATGCGAGTGCCCCTGCCAAAAGCAGCCCCGCCTCGGGTGCGCTTGAGCTTAAGATCTGCAAGCCCCAGTCATTTTCGGAGGTTGGAACCATTGCCGATCATCTTATCAATAGATGTACGGTTGTTCTAAACCTTGAGACTACGACAAAAGAGACGGCAAGAAGGATAGTTGACTTTTTAAACGGCGTCGCATATTCCATCGACGGTCAAATTAAGCCTGTCGCAAACAACACCTTTGTAATTACGCCTCGGTCGGTCAGCGTTACGGGAGAGCATCTTGACGACGAACCAATCATTGAAGAGGCGAAGCAGGAAGACTCATCCTTTGACAATTTCTGATTTTTCGGGGTATATTTATACTTAAAAATAAAGCAAAAATGTTGGTGTAAACGTGATTATTGTTTGGTATACGGTTGTAACTGTCGTTCGCGCCGCGATCAGCCTTGAGGTTTTTCTTATATTCGCAAGGCTTATCGCAGAAATGCTTTTTCCCGATTACGAGGGCAAGATAGTTGACATTCTGTACTATTTGACCGAGCCTATCGTAACCCCGGTCAGATTGCTTCTTGAAAAAATTCCGGTGCTTCAGGAGCTTCCCATCGATTTGTCGTTCTTTGTCACTTCTCTTGTCCTGTGCGTTATTTTGATGTTCATATGAAAAACGACTCAAAGCTGTTCACTTCGAAGGTGAACGACATGATAAGGATGGCAAGCGCGGGACGAACAGCGTCCTCGGCATTCCTCACGCCCGAGGAATGCGCCATTGCAAAACGTCACATACTTTCCTGTCATCCGACGTCAAAGTACGCATTTTACGGCGGATATCCGGAAGCAGAGCGAAAAATACTCGTTTTGTTTTCGGATTACGCCGGATCGGACGCTTTTGACACGTCGGACGTTTTTCTTGCGCTGCTTATAAAAACCGCGGGAGATTCAAAGCTCACTCACTCAGCCTGTCTCGGAGCTCTCATGAACTGCTCCATTGAGCGTTCCGCGCTCGGAGACATCGTGATTACCGAGGAGGGCGCCGTCGTGTTTGTCATAAAGCCGGTAGCCGAGCTTCTTCTTACTCAAAAAGATACGCTGACAAGGGTTGGAAGAGACAAGGTGAGCGTCCTTGCCGCCACGAGCGATATATTAGCCGGTATAAGGCGTGAATATGAGGAAACGGCCTTTGTAATGTCCTCCTGTCGGGTCGACTGTTTGGTCGGCGAGATTACAGGACTTTCCAGAGAGAAGGCAAAGGTCCTTATCGCACAAGGAAAGGTTATGAAGAATCACGAGGAAATAGTCGACCCGTCCGACCGTTTTTCGGTAGATGATATAATCTCCGTGCGCGGGAGCGGCAAATTTGTGATAAAAGAGCTTGGTCTGACGCGAAAGGGAAGATTAAAAGTAAGCGCGCTTAAATACAAATGATTTTGCAAAAACGGCGGAATTTGTTTTCACGCGCCTTTTTGCTTTGAGGCAAAGCGCGGGCAGTACAGTCAGGATTGGCGCTGGCGCATATGATTTCGGGGCGGTTCAAATTCCAATAGAAAGGAAGCCTTTGCATAAAGAACGCAAAGACAGCGGATATTACAATGATTCCTCCTTCCGAGCTTGAGGGAAAGCAGTTCAAAAAAGCGGTCAAAGGATACAACACCGCGGATGTGGACGAGCATATAGAATTTATTGTCAACAAATACTACGAGCTGTACGTCGCATATAACGAGCTTGAAAAGAAGTACGCTCAGACGAGCGCGGAGCTTGAAGTATTTAAAAACAATGAGGATGCAATACGCAGGGCGCTGGTTGAGGCGCAGAATACAAAAGCGAAAATAATAAGGGATGCGACAAGGCGTTCCGAAACCATATTAAAGAGCTCCAAGGAAAATTGCGACAAGATTATCGCAAGCTTCAAGGAGCAGATAAATTATGAAAGGACCACTCTTGCGACCCTGAAGGCGCAGGTCGAAGAGTTCAAATACCGTATTTTTTCACAGTATCAACAGCACATCGAATATCTCGAGCAGATTTCGCCCGACAAAGATACGGGAACCGAGTGGAACCTTCCCACAAGCGAGTACGCGGGCAAAGTCGTCGCTCAAATAGTATTTGACGTCGAGCGTTCCGAGACCGAGGCGGCAAAGGACGAGCTGTTCGTTACGGAAAACGGTATCGACGACGAGACTCTTGAAACTCTTGTCGCAGACAATGCGGGCTTTGACGTCGACCGTCAAAAGAAAGAGAGCGAGGAAGAGGATATAAGGCTGTATGTGCCCGAAGAAGAAACAAATGAGGATCTCTTTTCAGATACCGCCGAATTCAAAGCGGCAAAAAGCCGCAGCGCCGAGGATCTTTCGGGAGATACCAAGCAGTTTGATATTAATGTTAATGAGAACTCACCATCCGAGTAATCCGCATAACGAATACGCTCGTCAGTTAAATATAAATATACGACTCCGCGCGGCGGGGTAAGAAACGGAGATAGAATATGTCAAAGGACTATACATCGTCACTTAATTTGCCTAAAACAGATTTTCCGATGAGAGCAAATCTGCCTCAAAGGGAACCCGAGATTTTAAAAAACTGGAAAAGAATAGACCTGTACAATCTTATTAATAAGAAAAACGAAAACGGTCCCTCTTTTGTTCTGCACGACGGCCCACCCTTCTCAAACGGAAACATCCACATGGGAACCGCGATGAACAAGGTGCTCAAGGATATCATAAACAAAAGCAAAATGATGCAGGGATACAAGGTTCCGTATGTTCCGGGATGGGACAACCACGGAATGCCCATCGAGTCTGCGATAATAAAGCAAAACAAGCTTGACAGAAATAAAATGACCATTCCCGAATTCAGAAACGCTTGCCGGGCTTTTGCAGAAAAGTATGTTCGAATTCAAATGGATTCCTTTAAAAGACTGGGCGTCCTTGCCGATTGGGAGCATCCCTATACCACGATGTCCCCCTCTTTTGAGGCAAGGGAAATAAAGGTCTTTGGCGATATGTTCAACAAGGGATATATATACAAGGGTATGAAGCCTGTTTACTGGTGTCCCACATGCGTTACCGCTCTTGCCGAGGCCGAGATCGAATATTCTGAGGATCCCTGCACTTCCATATACGTTAAATTCCTCGTCGGCGACGACAAGGGAAAACTCAGCTCCATATGCGATATAACCAAAACATACTTTATTATATGGACGACCACCACGTGGACGCTTCCCGGAAACCAGGCGATCGCCGTAAATCCCAATGAAAATTACTCGGTGGTCGACGCGAAGAACGGCGAATATTATATTGTTGCCTCCGCGCTTTTAAGCAAGACTATGGAGGCCGGAGGTATAAACGATTATAAGGTGCTTGCCGAGCTTTGCGGAAAAGAGCTTGAATACATGAGCGCATACCACCCCTTTCTTGACAGAATGTCGCTTATTGCCAATGCGGACTATGTTACAATGGACAGCGGTACCGGCTGCGTGCACACGGCGGGCGGTTTTGGAGCTGACGACTATGTTACAAGCCGCAAATACAATATAGATGTCGTCGTTCCCGTAAATGATTACGGATACCAAACAGAGGACGCCGGAAAGTTTTCCGGGCTCAAATACGACAAGTCAAACGAGGCGATTCTCGCCGATTTGAAGGAAAGCGGAGCGCTTTTCGCCTCTGAAAACATCGTTCACCAGTATCCGCACTGCTGGAGATGCAACAATCCCATAATCTTTCGCGCAACGCCTCAGTGGTTTTGTTCGGTAGAAAAATTCCGGGACGACGCGATAAAAGCTTGCAATGACGTTGAATGGATACCCGCGTGGGGCGAGGAGCGCATGACGCAGATGATACGCGACAGAGCTGATTGGTGTATTTCCCGCCAAAGAAACTGGGGTCTTCCCATCACCGCTTTTTACTGCGCCGACTGTGACGAGAAAAAGGAGAGGGCTATCTGCACCCCCGAGATTATTGACAGAATATCCTCTGTTTTTGCAAAGGAGGGCTCCAACGCGTGGTTCATAAAATCGCCGAAAGAGCTTCTGCCAGATGGGTTTGTCTGCCCGAACTGCGGCGGGACGAATTTTGTCAAGGATACCAACACACTTGACGGCTGGTTTGATTCGGGTTCCTCGCATTTTTCGGTTCTTGAAGGCAATAACGGCATGAAGTGGCCCGCGGACCTTTACCTTGAAGGCGCCGATCAGTATCGCGGCTGGTTCCAGTCGTCGCTTTTGTGCGCGGTTGGCTCAAAAAACGAAGGAGCGCCCTATAAGCAGGTGCTGACTCATGGCTGGGTCGTCGACGGCAAGGGCGAGGCGATGCACAAATCGAAGGGCAACTCGATCTATCCCGAGGACGTTATAAAAAAGTATGGCGCGGATATTATCAGACTTTGGGTGGCCTCTGCGGATTATCATGTGGATGTGCGGTGTTCTGATGTGATATTCTCACAGCTTTCGGAAAGCTACCGCAAGTTCAGAAACACGGCAAGGGTCATACTCGGCAATCTCGGCGACTTTGACCCCGATATACACATGGTGGATATCGACAAGCTTCTTGATATCGACAAGTGGGCGATTTCGAGAATTAACGCTCTTGTTGCTCTTGCAAGAAAGGCGTACGACGAGTACGAATTTCATGACATATGTCAGGCGCTCAACAATTTCTGCACCACAGACATGTCAAAGCTCTACATTGACATAATAAAGGACAGAGTCTATGTGGAGGGTAAGGAGTCCTTTGAGAGAAGGAGCGCTCAAACTGCTCTTTATATCGTTCTGTCCCAAATGACAAGAATAATGGCTCCGATTCTTTCCTACACCTGTGATGAAATATGGAATTCATGTCCGCATACTTCAAAGGAGGACAGACTGAGCGTCTTTCTTAACGCTCTTCCCGAGTACAAAGAGGAATATTCCTTCCTCGAGACAGAGAAAAAGTACGATATGCTGTTTTCTCTGCGCGACGACGTCATGAAGGCTCTTGAGCTTGCCAGGGCGGAAAAGCTTATCGGAAAATCGCTTGACGCCAAAATTACAATTTACACCGATTCGGAAAAGGCGCACATGCTTGAAAAATACAAGGACGAGCTGTGTACACTGTTTATAGTCTCGGGCGTCTTAATCTCATGCGGCGATCGCGCCGCGGGCGCTTATACCGAAGAAGGCTCCGACATAGCGGTGCTTGTTGAGACTGCCGACGGAAAGAGATGCGAAAGGTGCTGGTCGTACTCTGTAAACGGAACGGAGGACGAGGACGGCTTTATATGTGAAAGATGCAGAAAAATACTCGGATTATAAATATTATTCTCTGTTTTGCGGTCGCCCTTGCCGTAACGCTTGTTGACCAGGTGACAAAACTGCTTGTTGTAAGCAATATGGATATAGGCGATTCGATAGACGTTATAAAGGGCGTTTTTAGAATCACCTACATAACCAACAGCGGTTCCGCCTTCGGAATGCTGTCCGGGGCGCGTTGGGTTTTTATGATTCTTTCAACAATCGGTATTTTAGCCATATGCGTGTATGTGGCGTTTTTCTCCGCAAGTCTTAACAAGCTTACTTTTGTTTCCTTTGGGATGGTTGTCGGCGGAGGCGTCGGCAACATGATCGACAGGATATTTAACGGCGAAACTCTTTTTAACGGTGTGGTTGTGGATTTTATCGATTTTTGCGCGTTTCCCGGATTATGGAGCTGGATTTTCAATGCCGCCGATTCCTTTGTTTGTATCGGAGTGGCGCTTCTTGCGATATCGATTATAAAAGATGAAATAAAAAACATAAGACAAAAAAACTCGAATAAAGAAGAGTCGAAAGAGTAAATGATATTTATAACCGAAGCCGATGATATCGGGAAGAGAATAGACAATTTAGTGGCGGAGCGCTGTGATATGTCGCGCTCCGCCATTCAAAAGCTCATACGCGACGGCATGGTAAAAGTGCAAGGCGAAACAGTTTCAAAAAGCTTTATAGCAAAGAACGGGCAGAGCGTTCAGGTGATAATTCCCGAGCCCGCTTCTTTGAATGTCGAGGCGGAGAATATTCCGCTTGATATAATATATGAAGATTCCGACCTGCTTGTCGTGAACAAGAAAAAGGGAATGGTTGTTCATCCCGCGCCGGGAAACGAAAGCCATACCCTTGTCAACGCGTTGCTCTATCACTGTAAAGAAAGTCTTTCAGGTATAAACGGAGTTATGAGGCCGGGAATCGTTCACAGAATCGATAAGAACACCGGCGGACTGCTCGTTGTCGCCAAGAACGACAAGTCCCACATAAAGCTCGCAAAACAGATAAGCGAGCACACCTTCGCTCGCCGTTACGAGGCGGTCTGCGTGGGAAGAATGAAGCAAGATCGGGGAAGAATAGAAAAGAATATAGGCAGACACCCGGTTATCCGAAATAAAATGGCGGTCCTTTCTCAGGGCGGAAGGTTTGCTGTCACAAACTGGACTCTTATTGAAAATTTTGAAGGCTTTGCCCATATTAGCTGCGCTCTTGAGACGGGAAGAACACATCAGATAAGAGTACATATGGCCTATATCGGTCATCCTCTGCTGTGCGACGATGTGTACGGGTCTGTTTCCACTAAATTTGAAAAACAGAACATGGACCTTGTACAAGGTCAGTGCCTTCACGCAAAGAGCATTGGGTTTGTACACCCGTCTACGGGAGAAGAAATGTATTTTGAAAGTCCGCTGCCCGAATACTTTGTGCAAATTTTAGACAAGCTTAGAAAAATGAACGGCGAACGGTGAAAAATATTATGAATGTGAAACTATTTGACACGCATACCCATTATGACGATATTAAGTTTGATGAGGCTGCGGGCGACAAAAAGGACAGAGCGGATTATATCCGCGCAATCATGAAGGACAATGATATATGCGGAATAATCGGCGTCGGAGTCGACATTTCAAGCAGCGCCGCGCAGATTGATCTTGCAAGCAAAATAAAGGGATTTTACGCCGCCTGCGGCTTTCACCCCGAAAACATTCCAAAAGACAGTGATGTTGAGTCGGGCATGGAGAGCCTTTATAAGCTTTTGCAAAAAAACAAGGTCGTCGCAATAGGCGAAATAGGGCTTGACTATTACTGGAAGCAAAATCCTTTGAAGGCCGTTCAAATACTATGGTTTGAAAGACAACTGGAGCTGTCGGAGAGGCTGTCTTTGCCGGTCGTGGTTCACAGCAGGGAAGCGCACGGAGACTGCTTTGAATGCGTACGCAGGCACAAAGGTTCAAGAGGCGTTTTTCACAGTTACAGCGGAAGCGCGGAAATGGCAAAGGCGCTTATTTCAAACAACTACATGATATCCTTTACCGGTGTGGTCACCTTTAAAAATGCCTCGCGGGTTTGCGAGGTCGTCAAAAGCGTACCGATTGAGTATATAATGCTTGAGACCGACTGTCCGTATATGGCGCCGGTTCCGATGAGAGGAAAGGTAAATCACTCGGGATATCTTATATACACCGCCCAAAAGATCGCCGAGATAAAGAATATTCCCGTGGAGGAGGTTGTGTCGATTACATGCGAGAACGCAAAACGTTTCTTTAAGATAAGCGAGCTCTCTTAAAATATGATCGACATTATCTTTGCAGCGGCCCAAAAAAGCAAAAAGGACGCCGAAACAGACGTCCTATTTGCTTTATTATTCTTTTTGCAACCGATGTATGCGCCTTAAGCGCCCATTTTATTGAGCATGAGAGTGAAACGGCTCTTCTTTCTTGCAGCCGTGTTGGCATGTATTATACCCTTTGAAGCAGCCTTGTCAACTATCTTGACAGCGTCCTTGTAAAGGGAAGCGGCAAGCTCCTTATCGCCCGCCTCAACAGCCGCGGTGTATTTCTTTATAGCAGTCTTAAAAGAAGATTTGAACATTTTGTTCTGAAGAGTTTTGGCCTCTGTGATTTTTACTCTCTTCTTGGCTGATTTGATGTTCGGCAAATTATTCACCTCCTATACCATAGATCACACATTGTTACTGAGTTATCATATCATAATATTCACCAAATTGCAAGTGCTTTTCATAATTTTTTTTAAAAAAGTGAAATGCGCTATTGACAAATTCAAAAGAGTGTGATATATTATTAATCACCGTATAATTGGTTAGATTGTCCTTTGGTGTCAATTTAACTGTCAAATAGCGTTCAGGTCATACCTTGACTGTAAGGATTGTCGTGTTTTTCTGTTATTTTAAGCGGCGGTAACCAGCTTGCCGCTGGGGTAACAGCCTTCCGGGCACAATATTTACAAATTGTAAATTATTTGTGAATGCACTCAAGCCTATAGTTTTGGTATGGTCTATTTATTTTAGAAAGTGGAGGAAAGTTATGGTCAAACCCCAAAAACTCGGCAACAAAACCAGAATGAGTTTTTCAAAGATCAACGAGGTCCTTGACATGCCCGATCTTTTGGAGATCCAAAAGAAATCTTATCAGTGGTTCCTTGACGAGGGACTTCGAGAGGTTCTGCACGACGTTTCGCCGATCGTCGATTACTCGGGAAACTATTTTATCGAATTCCTTGATTACACATTGGACGATACCCCAAAGCATCCCGAGGAGGAATGCAAAGAAAGGGATGTAAACTATGCGGCTCCCCTTCGCGTGCTCGTTCGTCTCTATAATAAGGAAACGGGCGAAGCGATAGACAGAAAAATATATATGGGCGATTTCCCGCTTATGACCGATAACGGAACCTTTATTATAAACGGAGCCGAGAGAGTCATAGTCTCGCAGATAGTGCGTTCTCCGGGAATGTATTATGACAGCCTTGTCGACAAGACCGGCAAAAAGCTTTTCACAGCGCAGGTCATTCCTTACAGAGGCGCGTGGCTTGATTATGAGACAGACGCCAACGACGTCTTCTATGTCCACATCGACAAAAACAGGAAGATACCCGTGACCATACTTATCCGTGCGCTCGGACTCGGAAGCGACGAGGAGGTGCGCGAGGTATTCGGAGAGGATCCAATAATTCTTGCGACCCTCGATAAAGACAACATGAACAGGGAAGCGCAGCTTAACAACTCAACGCCCGCCGACGAGTCGCTCAAGGAGATATACAGAAAGCTCAGACCGGGTGAGCCTCCCCTTGTCGAAAGCGCTATAACTCTTGTAAACAACACGTTTTTTGATCCAAAGAGATATGATCTTGCCTCTGTCGGAAGATACAAATACAATAAAAAAATGGGTATCGCCGCAAGAATTCAGGACCGAGTTCTTTCGCGCCCCGTTATCAGCCCCATTACCGGAGAGCTGCTTTATGACGAGGGAATCTACTGCACCTTGGAGATTGCAAACGCAATAGAGGATGCCGGTGTGAACGAGGTTTACCTGCGCCTTGAAAGCGGAACGGAGATAAAGGTCATATCAAACGGTATGGTTTATCCTCAGGCGGTGCTCGGGTACTCGCTCTCTGAGGCAGGGATCAAGGAAAAGGTGGATCTCGCCGTACTGAACGATGTGCTGTCTGCCGTGGACGTTAGCGATAAAGCGGCGGTAATAAAGGCGTGCAAAGAGAGAGCGTCTGAACTTTCCCCCAAGCACATAACAAAGGGCGACATTTTCGCCTCAATCAACTATCTTGTCTGTCTTGCGCACGACTGCGGAAGCATAGACGATATCGACCATCTCGGCAACCGGCGTCTGCGCAGCGTCGGCGAGCTGCTTCAAAACCAGCTTAGGATCGGTTTCAGCAGAATGGATAAGATAGTCAAGGAGAGGATGACGGTTCAGGACACCGATTCGTTGACTCCCGAAACTCTCATTAACACAAGGCCCATAGTCACGGCGATAAGGGATTTCTTTGGTTCCTCTCCGCTCTCGCAGTTCATGGATCAGAACAACCCTCTTGCCGAGCTGACACACAAACGCCGTCTTTCCGCGCTCGGTCCGGGAGGACTTTCAAGAGACAGAGCTTCTTTTGAGGTTCGTGACGTTCACTACACGCATTACGGACGCATGTGCCCCATAGAGACTCCCGAAGGACCTAATATCGGTCTTATATCTTATCTTTCGACATACGCTAAAATAAACGAATATGGCTTTATTGAGGCTCCCTATAGAAAAATAGACAAAAAGACGGGCGTTGTCACAGACGAGATTGTGTATATGACCGCCGATGTTGAAGACAACTATGTCGTTGCTCAGGCAAACGAGCCTCTTGACGAAAACAACAGGTTCGTCAATAAAAAAGTCGCCGCACGCTTCCGTACCGAGATACTCGAAGTCGACGCTTCGAGAGCGGATTTTATGGATGTATCCCCCAAAATGGTCGTGTCGGTTGCGACCTCCTTTATTCCTTTTCTTGAAAACGACGACAATTCGCGTGCTCTCATGGGCTCAAACATGCAAAAGCAGGCGGTGCCGCTTATGGTGAACGAGGCTCCGATAGTCGCGACGGGTATGGAATATAAGGCGGCAATGGATTCCGGCGTTTGCGTTAAGGCGAGAAGCTCGGGCGTCGCGGAAGTGGTGACAAGCGACCGTATCGTAATACGCTCGGACAGCGGTAAGAAGGATGTTTACAATCTTCTTAAATTCAAACGTTCCAATCAGGGTACCTGCATAAATCAAAGACCTATTATAAACGAGGGCGATTATATAGTTGAAGGCACGATAATCGCCGACGGACCCGCAACCGATAACGGTGAAATGTCCTTGGGAAAAAACCCTCTTATCGGATTTATGACATGGGAAGGTTACAACTACGAGGACGCCGTTCTTCTCAACGAACGGTTGGTAAGGGACGACGTTTATACATCTATTCACATTGAGGAATATTCGCACGAGGCCAGAGACACAAAGCTCGGACCGGAGGAGATAACAAGAGAAATACCCAATGTCGGTGAGGACGGACTTAAGGATCTTAACGCCGAGGGTATAGTCCGTAAGGGCACCGAGGTCAGAGCCGGCGATATTCTTGTCGGTAAGGTAACTCCCAAGGGAGAGACAGAGCTTACGGCCGAGGAGCGGCTGCTTCGCGCCATCTTCGGTGAGAAGGCGAGAGAGGTGCGCGACACGTCTTTAAGACTTCCTCACGGGGAATCGGGTATAGTTGTTGACGTCAAGGTCTTTTCAAGAGAAAACTGCGATGAACTTGCCCCCGGCGTGAACAAGGTGGTAAGGATATATATAGCGCAGAAGCGCAAGATATCTGTGGGAGATAAGATGGCGGGACGCCACGGAAACAAGGGCGTCGTGTCGAGAATACTTCCTCCCGAGGATATGCCGTTCCTTGCCGACGGTACTCCCCTTGACATAGTCCTTAACCCTCTCGGCGTGCCTTCCCGAATGAATATCGGTCAGGTGCTGGAGGTGCATCTCGGCATTGCCGCAAAGAAGCTGGGCTGGAAGGTCATGACGCCCGTTTTTGACGGCGCAGACGAAAAGGATATTTCCGAATGCATGAAGATGGCGGGAATGTACAGAGACGTTTTGCCTTTTGACAAGCTTGAAGGAAAGACACTGTATCTTGAGACATTTAACGAGGAAACAGGCAAAAACGAATATCCCGAGTTTGATATAAGCTCCTTGTCAAAGGAAGAGCTTTCCGAGCTTATAGAAAACAGAAAGCTGAAAATCATCGACGGAAAATCGGTGCTTTACGACGGCAGGACCGGAAAGAGATTTGACAATCCCGTAACGGTCGGAATAATGTACTACCTTAAACTTCACCATTTGGTTGACGATAAGATCCACGCCCGCTCTACGGGACCGTATTCGCTCGTCACTCAGCAACCGTTGGGCGGTAAAGCTCAGTTCGGCGGACAGCGTTTCGGAGAAATGGAGGTTTGGGCTCTTGAGGCGTACGGCGCCGCATACACTCTTCAGGAAATATTAACCGTCAAGTCTGACGACGTTATCGGGCGTGTCAAGACCTATGAGGCGATAGTAAAGGGACAAAACGTTCCCACTCCGGGTGTTCCCGCATCCTTCAAGGTGCTTGTCAAGGAACTTCAATCTCTCTGTCTTGACGTGCGTGTGCTTGATAAGGACGGCTCGGAAATAGACCTCAACACCATCGGCGACGACGACCTTGTGGGCAATACGATAAGCGCTGACGAAGTGGGTGAAACGGTGGAAACGGACGATATGTCAAAGAATTTCTATGAAGAGAACTTCGACGAGTCGGATTCCATGGGAGACGATGATTCATATGACGACGAGAACGAAGATCCGCTTTTTGACGATGAAGAATTCGGAAACGAAGACGATGATATTTAAGAAAAGGAGAAGATCTCACAATGGATGACAGCATTTTTGATTCTATACGGATCGGCCTTGCTTCCCCCGAAATGATAAGACAGTGGTCTTACGGAGAGGTGAAGAAGCCGGAGACCATAAACTACAGAACGCTTAAAGCGGAACGTGACGGTCTTTTCTGCGAAAGGATATTCGGACCGACAAAGGACTGGGAATGCCTTTGCGGAAAATACAAGAGAGTCCGTTATAAGGGAAAAATTTGTGACAAATGCGGAGTCGAGGTGACCACCAAAAAGGTGCGCCGCGAAAGGATGGGACATATTGAGCTCGCCGCTCCGGTGTCGCACATATGGTATTTCAGGGCGATACCCTCTCGTATGGGACTTCTTCTTGAAATATCGCCGAGAGATCTCGAAAAGGTTCTCTATTACGCTCAGTATATAGTTACCGACCCCGGAGAGACTCCCCTTAGTAAAAATCAGCTTCTTACCGACAGGGAATACAAGGAGTACAGAGAGCGCTATGAGGACGATTTCAAGGCGGGAATGGGCGCAGAAGCGATAAAAACCCTGCTTTCCGAGCTTGATATTAACGCCCTTTCGGTGCAGCTCAAAAGTGAGCTTGAAAAGGCGTCCGGGCAAAAAAAGGCAAAAATAATCAAAAGACTCGAGGTTGTCGAGGCGTTTCGAAAGAGCGGAAACAAGCCGGAATGGATGATACTTGACGTTCTTCCCGTCATTCCTCCCGATATACGTCCCATGGTGCAGCTTGACGGCGGAAGATTTGCATCCTCGGACCTCAATGACCTTTACAGAAGGGTAATAAACCGAAACAACAGACTCAGAAGACTCATGGAGCTCAGCGCTCCCGAGATCATCATCAGAAATGAGCGCAGAATGCTTCAAGAGGCTGTGGACGCGCTCATTGACAACGGCAAGAGAGGCAAAGCGGTCACGGGACCGAGCAGCAGACCGTTTAAGTCGCTTTCCGAAATGCTGAGAGGCAAGCAGGGACGCTTCCGTCAAAACCTTCTCGGAAAACGTGTCGACTATTCGGGACGTTCGGTCATTGTCGTCGGTCCCGAGCTGAAAATATACCAGTGCGGACTTCCCAAGGAAATGGCCCTCGAGCTCTTCAAGCCTTATATTATGAAGCGTCTTGTCGAAACGCAGAAGGCGACAAACATTAAGGACGCAAAGAAAAAGGTGGAAAAAGTCAACGACGAGGTATGGGACGCGCTTGAAAACGTTATAAAAGAGCATCCCGTTCTTTTGAACCGCGCGCCGACCCTTCACCGCCTTTCCATTCAGGCCTTTGAACCTGTTCTCGTAGAGGGAAGAGCCATAAAGCTCCATCCTCTTGTTTGCACGGCCTTCAACGCCGACTTTGACGGCGACCAAATGCCTGTTCACGTTCCCCTTTCGGCGGAGGCGCAGGCGGAGGCAAGGTTCCTTATGCTTTCCGCGAACAACCTTCTAAAACCTGCGGACGGCAAAGCGGTTACCGTTCCCTCGCAGGACATGGTTCTTGGCTCGTTTTGGCTGACCATTGACAGAGCGGGCGAAAACGGCGAAGGCAAATATTTCCGCGACATAAATGAGGTTGAAATGGCATATGAGGAGGGCGTCATCGGCATGCACGCTCCCATAAAGGTGCGAGTGACAAAGGTGATAGACGGCAAAGAAGTCTCGGGAATAATAGACGCAACATACGGACGTCTTATATTCAACAGGGCTATTCCTCAGGACCTCGGATATGTCGACAGAAGCGATATCAGGCACGCTCTTGACCTTGAGATAGCGTTCACCTGCGGCAAAAAACAGCTCGGCGAGATAGTTGACCGCTCGATAAAGCTGCACGGCGCAAATGTCACTGCGGAGGTGCTTGACAGTATCAAGTCAATGGGATACAAATATTCAACGCAGGCGTCCATTTCCATTTCTATCAAGGATGTCGACGTTCCCTCTGCCAAATACGATATAGTATCTCAGGCCGAACATGACGTTGAAGTTATAAGAAAGCACTTTGAGCGCGGCGAGCTTACCGAGGACGAGCGCTACAGAGCGGTCATATCGATATGGGATCAGGCCACTAAGGATGTTGTAAGCGCGATACAAAACGGTTTTGACCGCTACAATCCGATCAAAATGATGGCCGATTCCGGCGCCCGCGGTAATACCACACAGATGCGTCAGCTTGCCGGTATGCGCGGACTTATGACTACAGCCACGGGACGCACTATAGAGCTTCCCGTTAAATCCAACTTCCGTGAAGGTCTTAATATCCTTGAATACTTTATAGCGGCGCGTTCCGCACGTAAGGCGCTTTCCGATACCGCGCTCAGAACCGCCGATTCCGGATATCTTACACGCCGATTGGTGGATGTCGCTCAGGACGTTATTATACGCGAAGAGAATTGCGGAACCACAAAGGGCATGTATGTGACCGAGATAAGAGAAGGCAACGAGATCATTGAAAAGCTTGAGGACCGACTGCTTGGCCGTTATGTGATAGGCGATATCGTCGATCCAAATACCGGGGAACTTATTGCCGAAAACGACACGATGCTGAACGGTACGCAGGTCAAGAAGATTATTTTGGCAGGTATTAAGGAAGTCAATATTAGAACGGTGCTCGAGTGTAAGTGCAAGCATGGCATATGCTCTCACTGTTACGGTATGGACCTTGCCACAACCTCAAAGGTAAATGTCGGCGAGGCGGTCGGTATCATCGCGGCGCAGTCGATAGGAGAACCGGGCACGCAGCTTACCATGCGTAACTTCCACACCGGAGGCGTTGCAGGAGCAAGCGACATAACTCAGGGTCTTCCGAGAGTCGAAGAGCTGTTTGAGGCAAGAAAGCCCAAAAAAGTAGCTACCGTTTCGGAGATTGCCGGAATTGTTTCAATAATGGATGCAAAGAAGGCGAAAAACGTCACGGTGACCGACGCATCCACTCAGGAGATAGTCACATATTCGATTCCTCTCGGTACGAGAATACTCGTTTCAGACGGCGATTATGTTACAAAAGGGCAGTCTCTTACCGAAGGTAACATGTCTCTTGCCGACATTACGAGGATTAACGGGGTCGACGCCGCTTACGACTATATCATTAAAGAAATACAGAAAGTATATCGTATACAGTCTGTTGAGATTAATGACAAGCACATCGAGGTCATTGCCCGTCAAATGACCAAAAAGTGCCGTGTAGAGGACAGCGGAGACACCGAGCTTCTTACGGGATCGGTCGTCGACAATACCGAGTTTGACTTTGCCAATAATGCGATTCGCCAAAGGATCGCCGAAGGCGAGAGCACTCTCAGGTGCGCAACCTGTTCTCCTGTACTTTTGGGCATAACAAAGGCTTCGCTTCAGACCGAGTCTTTCCTTTCCGCCGCCTCCTTCCAGGAGACCACAAAGGTTCTTACCGAGGCAGCCATTGCCGGAAAGGTCGACCATCTTGTCGGACTTAAAGAAAATGTCATCATAGGCAAGCTCATTCCCGCCGGAACGGGTATGCCTAGATATAACAATATCATTGTTGAACGTGCAAATGTCGAAGAGGATATTATACCTGACAGCGAGGATATCCCGAACGAGGAAAACGCAGAATCCGAAGAGATTGCCGAGCAAGAGTGATTTTAAATCAAGGCTGCCGCAAAGTCGTATTTGCGGCAGCGAGTTTTTGCAAGCCAAGCAACGGTTTTTTTCGGAATATAGAGCGTAAACTTTCCATATAGTATATAGTATGATAGTATACGGAATAAGTTAAATTTGCCTTGATCCTTCAAACAAAATGCAATAATACTTGACAAAGTTTTTACAATGTGATACTATTTATTTTGTTAAGTTGTATATCAATTTCACGGAAGGAAAATAAAATGAATATCGACGGTAACGTGTATAAACAGATAATGTTATCTGCCGCTAATTCTCTTGACAACAACAAGGAGCGTATAAACGAGCTTAACGTTTTTCCCGTTCCCGACGGTGATACAGGTATAAACATGAGTATGACGATGAGTCCTCTGCGTGAGGAAGCTCCGTCATTGCCCTTTGCCTTGGGAGAATGCTCAAGGGCAATCGCTTCCTTAATGCTTCGTTCCGCACGCGGCAACTCGGGAGTGATTTTGGCTCTGTTTTTCAGAGGAGTTTCCAAGGGCTTTGAAGGTCTTGAAAGCGCGGGAAAGGACGAGATACTTTCGGCGTTTAAAAAGGGTGTGGAAGAGGCTTACAAATCTATACAAAACCCCACCGAGGGCACTATACTTACCGTTATGAGAGAATGCGCCGAAGGCGCCGCAGACTGTGAGGATGTTCTCGGTCTGTTTGAAAAACTGGAATGCCTTGCAAAAGCGACTCTTGCCGACACTCCGAATCTCCTTCCCGTACTCAAGCAGGCAAATGTGGTGGACGCGGGAGGCGCAGGTTTTGTGGCGATTCTTGAAGGAATAAACGAGGCGCTTAGAAACCGTCCGGTCGAGCTTAAGGACACTCAGAGAAAAAACGGAGCCGATTTTTCTCTGTTTGATGAAGCGGATATAGAATATCCCTATTGCACCGAGTGCATCGTTGACAAAAGCGAGGGATATAAGGGCGAGGACATGGCCACCTCTTTCAGAGAATTTGTCATGCAGGCCGGCAACAGCGCCGTGTTTGTCGACGACTTTGATATAATAAAAGTACATGTACACACTAAAGATCCCGGAAAGGTCATATCCAAGGCTCTTGAATACGGCGTGCTTCACAGCGTTAAGATAGAAAATATGCGGCTTCAACATTCCCGACTTTCGGGCGGTGCCGGAGAGCTTTCTCAGGACGAGGGCAAGGCGGAAAAGGAAAAAGAAAAAAAGGAAGATACCATTGCACCTCCTGAAAAAAAGTACGGCTTTGTAGCCGTGACTATGGGCGAAGGAATCAGGTCTACCTTTGAAGGTCTCGGAGCGGACAGCTTCGTGTACGGAGGCCAAACAATGAATCCCTCAACCGAACAGATACTGAACGCAATAAGAGTGACCCCCAGCGAAATTGTATACATATTTCCCAACAACAGCAATATTTGTATGGTTGCAAAGCAGGCGGCAGGACTGTGCGAGGAGAAAAAGGCGGTAGTTATACCCAGTAAAAGCGTGCCGCAGGGACTTGCTGCGATGCTTGCTTTTAATGCCGACGCCGCCGAAGATGAAAACACAAAGTGCATGAACGACGCTATGAGCTCCGTTAAAACACTTGAGATGACATTTGCTGCCCATGACTCCGCCTTTGACGGCAAATTAATAAGCAAGGGTCAGCTTCTCGGATTAGTTGAGCATAAGGTGAGGTACGTCTCTGATGATCGGAAGCAATCAATGGAATGTCTTGCGGAACATATGCGTGATTCTTCCTATGTTACGGTGTTTTACGGCAGCGACATCAATGAAGACGAGGCATCTGAGATGCTTGAACTGCTTGAGAATAAGCTGGGAAATGACATCGAGGTGACTATGCTCAAAGGCGGTCAGCCCCTTTACTACTATGTGATTTCCGTTGAATGATATTTTGTAATACAAAGTACATAAAGCCGGGAGCATCGGGCGGTTTTGTCAGCGCCGCAATGCTCTCTTGCTTTTTTATACAGATTCGGAAAATTAAAATTTACACTGTTGCTATTGAAAAGCGATATAATATGTGTTAAAATAAAATGATGAATTATTTTTTGCGGGCATTATGGGCTTTTTTAAAGATGCCGGGACGGCGCATGGGTTAAAAATCAGGCATCATGTAAAATGGCGCGTGAGAATGGCTTTGCCATAAAACGCATTATATAATTTGTCACAGTACTTAACGGCGTAAAGCCGATATTGAGGTGAATCCAATGTCAGTATATACTGAACACGCATCGGAAGAAGTATTCCCGGTGGTGGTGCTTGAAGAAAACGTTGCGTTTCCTTCCATACCGCTCGGTATATTTGTATACGATGAAAATCAAATAAATGTTTTAAAGAAGGCTGCGGGCGACGAGGGGTATTTTTTAGCTCTCAACAGAATAGACAAAGATAAGCGCTTTAAGAACGTTACATCCGCAGATGATCTTTGCAGCGTGGGAACCGTCTGTAAGCTCGTGTCGCTTGACAAGCTTGAAAACGGAGTTAAAGCGGAGGCGGAATGCTATTGCAGGGCGCAAGTGCTTTCCTGCGATATAAAGAAAAAAGAGATAAATGCAAGAGTGGTATGCAAAGCAATAAGAGTAAAAAGCGACACTCATAAGATAAAAGCGCTGAAGGATACCGTCTTTGCGTTGCTTGAAACCACGCTTCAAAAGCTGCCAAAGCTTCCCGAGCCTCTTAAAAACGCCATAAAAAACACAAGCGATTGCGGACAGCTCGCCGACTTGATAGCAAGCTCGATCGTGCTGCGTTATGAGAATAAGCTTTCAATTCTTTGCGAATTTGATCCCGAAGAACGGCTTGAACTGCTTATCGGTATTTTAAACGAGGAGCAGGAAATAATCGACACCGAAATCGATCTTCAGAAAAAAACGCGCGAGAGAATAGAGACCAATCAGCGTGAGTACTACATGCGAGAGCAGCTCAAGGTCCTTAAAAACGAGCTTGGAGAAGGCGAGGAGGACGACGAGGAACTCTCCGAGTATTATACGCGCATCGTTGCCGCGGGGCTTTCGGAGGATATATCCGATAAGCTTATAAAAGAGGTGGGGAAACTTTCAAAGCTTCCGTTTGCGTCGCCCGAAAGTAATGTTATAAGGAGCTATCTTGACACTGTGCTTGAGCTGCCTTGGAATACATATACCCGCGACGAGAGAATAGATATCGAAAAGGCGAGAAAGATACTTGACAAGGATCATGATGGAATGGAAGAGGTCAAGGAAAGAATAATAGAATACCTTGCCGTAAAAAAACTCACTCCCAATATAAAAAACCAAATAATCTGTCTCGTGGGGGCTCCCGGAGTCGGCAAAACCTCTGTCGCCTCTTCGATTGCAAAAGCTCTCGGCAGAAAATTTGTCAGGATATCGCTCGGAGGTATAAGAGACGAATCGGATATAAGAGGTCACCGTAAAACCTATGTGGCTGCAATGCCCGGAAGGATAATAAACGCCCTTATAGAGGCAGAGGTCTCAAATCCGCTCATACTTCTCGATGAGATCGACAAGCTTACAAGAGACGCTCACGGAGACCCGGCCTCGGCTCTTCTTGAAGTGCTTGATCCCGATCAAAATAAGAATTTCAGAGATCATTTTATTGAGCTGCCATACGATCTTTCAAGCTGTATTTTTATTGCCACCGCCAACACTCTCGACACCATTCCGAGACCGCTAATAGACAGAATGGAGATAATCCACATGAAGAGCTACAGCAGGCTTGAAAAGCTGAATATCGCAAAGCATCATCTTATACCAAAGCAGCTTGTAAAGCACGGTCTTACAAAAAAGAATATTAAGATCGCCGACAAGGTCATTCTTGATATAATAGACCATTATACAAGCGAGGCGGGAGTCAGGATGCTCGAGCAGAAGATCGCCGCCATATGCCGCAAGATAGCCCTTAATGTCGTCAGGACCGGGAATCACGATACGGTGTGCAAAGTGACCTCTGAGGAGCTAAACTCCTATCTCGGTATGACAAGACTGATTGATGAGAAAATTTCCGACACCGACGAGGTCGGAGTCGTAAACGGGCTTGCATATACCGACGCGGGCGGAGACATGCTCAAGGTCGAGGCGGTATCACTTACGGGAAGCGGCAAGATCGAATTGACCGGATCTTTGGGGGACGTGATGAAGGAGTCTGCAAAGATTGCCGTTTCGCTTATAAGAAAGAACGCCGGAAGGTTGGGAATAGACCCCGATTTTTATAAAACAAAAGACATCCATATTCATTTTCCCGAGGGCGCCGTTCCGAAAGACGGCCCCAGCGCGGGCGTTACGCTTGTTACCGCTCTTGCAAGCGAGCTGGGAGGATATCCCGTTCATAGGGACGTCGCCATGACGGGCGAAGTCACTTTGCGCGGCAAGGTGGTTGCTATCGGCGGACTGCGGGAAAAGACCATGGCCGCTTACAAGTCGGGAATCAAGACAATTCTTGTACCCTCGGACAATAAGCAGGACGTGGCAAAGCTTGACGATTATATAAAGGAAAATATCAACTTTATATATTGCGACAATGTCGACGAGGTCCTTGACAACGCTCTCACAAGGCGTCCGACGTCAATTTGAGTTGTGTTATGGGCAAGAATTTTTCAAAGGCGGAGCTTGTGCTAACCGCGGGCAATATTTCACAGCTTGTCAGGGACGGCAGACCTCAGATTGCGTTTTCCGGCCGCTCAAACGTCGGAAAGAGTTCTCTCATCAACACTCTTATAGGCCGCAAAAGCCTGGCAAGGGTGAGTCAAAGTCCGGGTAAAACAATAACTGTCAATTATTATTTAATAGACGACTCTTTTTATCTTGTCGACATTCCCGGATACGGATACGCCAAACGAAGCTCTGAGGATAAGGCGAGATGGTCCTCGCTTGTTAACGGATATTTTACAAAATACGGGCAAAATATCACGGCAGTGGCACAGCTTATAGACCTTAAGGTGGGCTGCACTGCGGACGATTTAACAATGCTTGATTTTATGTCAAAAAAGGATCTCTCGTATTTTGTTGTTGCGACAAAATCGGATAAGCTGAATGTTACGGAAAGAAAAAAGGCTCTGGCAAGGCTTGCGGAGCAGCCTTGCCTTGAGAACAGTGATATTATTGTGTTTTCCGCTTTAAAAAAAGAGGGAAAGGATGAAGTGATACAAAAGATACTGTCTTTGGTCACAAAATAAAGGAGTAAAAAGTAAAAAATGCTGCATTCGTGTTACGGTATCAATGATAAGGGACATTTTACAATAGGCGGGGCGGATACGGTTCTGCTCGCTCAAAAATATAAGACGCCGCTTTATGTTCTTGACGAGCAAACGGTAAGGGAAAATTGCAGAGTGTATATATCTGCGATGAATAAATATTTTAAAAGCGGCAGTACTATACATTATGCCTCAAAGGCTCTCTCTTTCAAGGGGATATACCGCATAATGCGCGAGGAGGGCGTGAATGTCGATTTGTGCTCTCTCGGAGAGATATATACCGCAAAGAGCGCCGGATTCGACCTTTCAAAGGCGTGCTTTCACGGAAACAACAAAACAGATGAAAACATTCGCCTTGCAATAAGGGAAGGAATCGGAGAATTTGTAGTTGATTCCTTTGAAGAGCTTGAAGCGCTTGAAAGGATTGCGGGAGAGGAAGGAATCGTTCAAAACGCGTTCGTTCGCATAACGCCCAACATCGACTGCCACACGCTCAAAGCGATATCAACAGGTCAACTGGACTCAAAGTTCGGTACACCGATCGAAACCGGCCAGGCAGAGCTCCTTGTGCACCGCGCGCTTGAGCTTAAAAACGTGCGCCTTATAGGTTACCACTGTCACTGCGGCTCTCAGGTGTTTGAAACACAGCCTTATGTCAATCAGACTGAGATCATGTTCGCGTTTGCAGCGGATATCATGAAAAAGACGGGGTATGCGCCCGAATATATGAATCTCGGCGGAGGGTTCGGAGTGAGATACACGGAAAACGACCCGCAAATAGATATTGCCGAAAACATAAGACTGATAGCAGAAAAAGAAAAAGAAATTTGCGACAGGTTCGATCTTCCTGAGCCGAAGATATTGATGGAGCCCGGGCGTTCTGTTGTTGCAAACGCCGGAGTAACGCTTTACACGGTCGGGACAGTCAAGCACATCGAGGGATATCGCACTTATGTATCTGTCGACGGCGGTATGACCGACAACCCGAGATACGCGCTTTACGGCTCAAAATATGAAGTGCTGCTTGCCAACAAGGCTTCTCAGGACAAAGACGCTACCGTGACCGTCGCCGGCTGCTGCTGTGAAAGCGGCGATCTTATCGGGGAAAACATGAAGCTTCAAAAGGCGAAAAGAGGGGATATACTCGCCGTAACCGTTACGGGCGCATATAACTACTCGATGGCGTCAAATTATAATCGTGTGCCCCGTCCCGCTCTTGTAATTGTCAATAACGGACAGGACAGGCTGGGTATAAAGCGCGAGACCTACGAGGATCTTTTCAGAAACGACATATAAATTATAATTACGAATAAAGGATTTGAGGTTTCAGATGATTTTTGATTTGCTTAGAGGGAATATAGTAGATGCACTGATAATGTTTATGCTGTATGTTCCTATTGTGCTTATGGCGATAACCTTTCACGAATATGCTCATGGATATGTCGCGTACAAGCTGGGAGATCCCACTGCGCGCAACCTTGGAAGGCTTTCGCTGAATCCCATGAAGCACCTCGATCTTTTCGGCGCTCTCTCTTTTCTCATACTGGGTATAGGCTGGGCAAATCCCGTCCCGATCAACACAAGATATTTTAAAAAGCCCAAAAAAGGCATGGCAATCGTCGCCCTTGCCGGTCCTGCCATGAACCTTATTCTCGGCGTGACGGCAATATCGATATACTGTCTATGCTTCAAATTCATTCCATCGGTGGCGCAAAACCCGGTGCTTGAACTATTCTTTACTCAGTTAGCTTTTTTAAATTTTTATTTTGCCTTTTTCAATCTGCTGCCTATACCTCCGTTTGACGGCTCGCGAATTGCTTTTGTTATACTTCCTGATCGGCTCTATTTTAAAGTAATGCGCCATGAAAGGGTGATAATGCTTGTCACTCTTATCGCGATAATACTCCTTACAAGGTACGGATGGAATCCTTTTTACAATTTAAGCGAGTATTTGCTTTACGGAATAGTCCGACTGTACAATCTGATCTTATTTTAAAAATTCGAAAGGAGCCGCAGCGCCTTGCCCTTTGACAATCTAAGCTTTAAGCTTGAAATTTACGAAGGTCCGCTTGATCTTTTGCTTGCGTTGATTTCAAAAAACAAATTAAATATATACGATATACCTATTTCGCTTATTCTTGAACAGTACATGGATTATCTTGCGCAGATGCGGGAGATGAACATGGATATAGCGGGGGAGTTTATTGATATGGCGAGCCGGCTCATGCTCATAAAGAGCAAAATGCTGCTGCCTAAAATTGACCTTGACGACAAAGGATCCGATCCCAGAGCTCCTCTTGTTGACGCTCTTCTCGAATATAGAAAGGCTAAGGAAAACGCGGCAAGACTCAAGGAACGTTTTGTATGCTATTCTGGCAGATTTATAAAAGAAACAGATGATGTTGGAATTGACAGAAGCTTTGTCGCCGAGCATGACGTTGAGCTTCTTATTATGGCATTTGACAGAATTGACATAAGGCGCAGGGAAAATCGCCTTGCCTCTGACAATCAGGCAAAGGTAACGCTTGACGCCATTCTTCACAAAAAGATAACCCCCGTTTCCGAAAGGCTGTTTTTTGTTCTCAGATATCTGAGTCGCCGCGGGGAGGCGGAATTTGAGGAACTGCTGCTTACTTCAAACACAAGGTCTGATGTAATTGCCTCCTTTGCGGCAATACTGCAGCTCATAAGATCGGGAAGAATATCGATCGAGCGCGAGGACGAAGATGGAAGAATCTATATTAAAATCAACAAGAAGGTCTATTCCGCATGAATGTAGAAGATACAAACACCGCAATGATGAGCGATCTTGAGGCGCAAAAAGTTATCGAGGCGATGCTCTTTGCGGCCGGATATCCTGTCGAGATATCAAAACTTGCCGAGATACTGTCCCTTTCCAAGGAAAAGCTCTTCACCTTGCTTTGTCAAATGAAAGAGGACTATGAGAATAAAGCGCGCGGAATACGTCTTGTTTTTATTGAAGAGTCCTGTCAGCTTTGCACCAAAGAGGAATATGAGGATTACGTACGTGCGCTTCTCGGTATAAAACAGAGCGGGAAGCTGTCAAATTCCTGCCTTGAAGTTCTTGCAATAATCGCATACAATCAGCCTATAACAAAGGCGCTGATTGATGAGATAAGAGGTGTCGATTCGGGATACGCGTTAGGCGTGCTGGGAGAAAAAAATTTGGTGGAATCAAAAGGAAGGCTTGACGCCATAGGTAAGCCGAACCTGTACGGCACGACCGATGATTTTTTAAGAGTTTTCGGTCTTACCGGACTTTCGGAGCTGCCAAAAAACATAGATTTCACAGAGGACAAAACGGCAACGGTCGATATATAAAGCGATATCGTCAAAATTAATAGACGCAAATAAAATAAAAGGGGAGGTGTGCGAAAATGGGCTTTTTGTTGGGAATTGCAATAGCGCTCGTTCTTATTGTCCTTTTTCTGCGCATCTCGGTTAATATAATCTGCGAGTATAAAGACAATAAGCCCTGTGTTGCAGTCAAAGTGCTTGGAATAAAGTACGTTATAGTGCCCTCAAGGCAAAAAAAATCCAAATACAAAAGACTTTCCGCTTCATCTTATCGGAAAAAGCTTGAAAAAATGAAAAAGCGGGAAGAATTGAAGCGCATTAAAAAGGAAAAGCAAGCACAAAAAAAGCGCCTTGCCAATCAACAAAAAAAGCAGCAAAGGGCAAAAGAAAAGGAACTGATGACAAAGGAGCAAAAAACGCAGAAAAGGCAAGACCTTGTAAATTCTCTGCGCTTCTTTGCCGGCATCGGCGTGCGTCTTTTAAAACGTTTCGGCAAAAGGCTCAAGATCAAATCGGCAAGGATGCATATAGTCGTCGCCTCGCCCGACGCGGCGACGACCGCCGTAATGTACGGAGCGATTACCCAGGCGGCTTCATTTCTTTACGCCCTTCTTGAAAAGGTCGCAAATTTCAGCTACGACAAAAATGAGTTTTCAATAAGCGCCGATTTTTGTTCCGAAAGTCTTAGAGCGGATGTTTGTTTGATTTTCAAAATACGAATTTGGCATGTGTTTGCGCTTGCTTTGGGATTTGCATTCAATTTTGTCATGCATCTTATAAAGGGCAAGTTCGAAAAAAAGCAAAATACAAAAAGTAAGGAAAATGAAAATGCGATATCAAATGCTGTAAATGAAGCTAAATCATAAAGGAGAAGGAAACTATGAGCAAATTAAACGAAATGATCGACACATCTCTTGGCAACATCAAGAACATCATCGACGTTAACACAGTCGTTGGGGCGCCTGTTGAGACAACGGGCGGAACGGTTATTATTCCCGTGTCCAAGGTCTCTCTCGGATATGTTTCGGGCGGAGTTGATTATCTCGGAAAGAATACTCCAATCGAAAAAGGACAAGGCTTCGGAGGCGGAGGCGGAACAGGTATAACACTGACGCCCGTTGGTTTCCTCGTCACCAAGGCGGACGGCGATGTCACCTATCTTCCCGTGATACCCGGAGAAAGCGCCGTGCCCGCAAACGATAAAGTGGACACCGTCATATCGCTTATTGAAAAATCACCTGAAATATTCGGTAAGATAAAAGCGCTGATAAAGAAAAAGGACAAATCGGAAAAGTCAAATGACGAAGCCGACAAAGAAGGACAAGAGGGCTCCGACAATAAAGAAGACTCGAATTCCTGAGGGCGGACAAGACCTCAAGTGAGCGAATAAAACGCGTTTGCATCTCATATAAATTAATATAATTTTTTGTGAGGCGGCGATGTTTTGAAAAAGAGGAGATATATTTCGGCACTTCTTGTATGCATTCTTATTTTTGGGGCTACGCATTTGTGCGCCATGCCTTCAAATGCTCTCGAAGTATCCGCACAGGGAGCCTGTCTTATTAACATTGACGGAACGGTGCTTTATGAAAAAAACGCGCACGTGAAAATGTCAATGGCGTCCACCACAAAAATAATGACTGCGATTGTGGTGATTGAGAACTGCGAACTTGACAAAAAGGTCCGGGTGGCAAACGAGGCAATAGGTGTGGAAGGTTCTTCTATGTACCTTGCAAAAGGAGAAACGGTGAGCATAAGGGATTTGCTTTACGCTCTGCTGCTTCAGAGCGCAAACGACGCGGCGGTCGCCCTTGCGTGCGAAGTCTCAGGATCAGTCGAGGCTTTTGCAGAACTTATGAATCAAAAAGCCAAAGAACTGGGACTTAAGGATACGCACTTTACAAATCCTCACGGGCTGGACGACGAGAAGCATTACACGACGGCGTACGAGCTGGCAAAAATCACTGCGTACGCTATGAAAAACAAGACGTTTTTTGAAATATCTTCGACTCTGAAATATACATATTCCACCGACCAGCGCAGCGGAGTGTTTGTTAATCACAACAAGCTTTTGTACATGATGAAGGACTGCGTGGGGGTAAAGACGGGTTACACAAGAAAGACGGGTCGGTGCCTTGTGAGCGCCATAGATAAGGACGGCCTGATACTTATCGGCGTCACTCTCAACGCACCGAACGACTGGAACGATCATATTGAGATGCACAAATACGGCTGTGCCGAATACGAGTTTTCTCAGATGCTGACAAAGGGCGAATTCTGCTGCACTCTTCCGGTCATAAACGGCAGCAAATCAGAAATTTTGCTTGCAAGCTCGGATGAGCTTTGCGCATGGCTGAGAAAAAGTGACGAGATAAATGTGGTAACGGAGCTTCCGCGCTTTTTGTACGCCCCCGTTGAAGAAGGCGAAGCGTATGGGGCCATATGCATTTATCGCGACGGAGAACTGATCAAAAAAACCGATATCGTCGCTCTTGAGAGCAGCGAGAATATAAAATACTACAAATGGTATGAGATATTGTTTGACAAAATAAAAAAGATGGCGGGAAAAATATTTAATGGATGAAATAAGGATACAAAAATTTTTGTCCGAATGCGGGGTGTGTTCAAGAAGAAGCGCTGAAAAAGCGATTCTCGAGGGGCGAGTGACAGTAAACATGCAAGAGGCGCAAATCGGCATGAAGATCGACCCGTCAAAGGACACGGTCCGCTTTGACGGCAGAACTGTTTCCAAAAAAAGAGGTACACACTGCGTATATATAATGCTGAACAAGCCGGAAGGTTATGTTACCACTCTTAGTGACGATAAAGGCAGGAAAACGGTCGCCGAGTTGATAAAAGGCGTCGGAGAGCGGGTCTACCCCGTGGGCAGGCTTGACATGAGTTCGGAGGGCCTGCTGATTCTCACAAACGACGGAGAGTTGACAAACAAGCTGACTCATCCGCGACACAAGATTCCGAAAGTTTATATTGTGACAATTCAAACTCTTGTACAGCCCGAAAAAATAGCAGAGCTTGCCTCGCTCAATGAGATCGACGGCCAAAAAATAATGCCCGTCGAATGCATGATCGAAAAATACAACCAAACGAGTACAAGTGTGAAAATGACACTGTACGAGGGCAAAAACCGTCAAATAAGAAAGATGTGCGAAAAGGTAGGATTGAATATCAAAAGACTTAAGCGCATAGCGGTAGGCGAGATAAAATTAGACGTACCAAAAGGCAAATGGCGATATCTTGATAAAGAGGAAATAGACTATTTAAAGAGTATCTGAGCATCGTTCCAAGCTTAATTGGTTATTTTATACAAAAAGCTCTTTGAAATTTTGTTAATTTTTACCTGAAATTATCACTTGAAAAAGTTAGAAAAATATGGTAATATTATGGTGTCAAAACAACATTACAGGAGCGAAAAAATGATGGAATCAAAAGTCAAAATACTTATTGCTGACGAAAGCGTCGAATTTCGCAGTCAGTTTATATCAAAATTACAGGCACTGGGATATCACGAAATATCCGAAGCGTCAAACGGTGAGGAAGCGATACTCAAAATCGGCACCGAGCATCCGGACATAGTCTTTGTTGACGTTTGGCTGTCAAAGCTTGACTGCATACAGATAATGAAGGGAGCGAAGGGGCTGTCGTACGGCAGTGATCAGGCGCCCTCATTTGTAGTGCTGTCGATCGTGAATCATCAAAATCTTTTCTACGAGGCAACGGAAGCGGGCGCTGAGTATTGCATGCTGAAGCCGCTTGACTATTCCTGCCTTGGCGAGAGGATAGCAAGGATCATCTCAAAGAGAAACAACAACAAGACAAAACAAAAAAGTCCGATAATAGGGAACGATATCGAGTCTCAGGTCACAAAGGTCATACATCAAATAGGCGTTCCGGCGCATATAAAGGGTTATCAGTACCTGCGGACCGCTATACTCATGACCATAAAGGACAACGACGTCATAAATTCGGTTACAAAAATTCTGTATCCGTCTGTGGCAAAGCAGTATCAAACCACCTCCTCAAGGGTCGAACGGGCTATACGCCACGCAATTGAGGTGGCATGGGACAGAGGGGATATAGAAGTGCTCAACGCTTATTTTGGATATACCGTGCAAACAAGCAGGGGCAAGCCCACAAATTCCGAGTTTATTGCCATGATCGCCGATAATCTGAGGCTTTCGAATAAGTTTTCGTGAAAACAAATTCAAAATTCGATTGACAAACGATCACTTTTTTGATATAATTGAAGTGCAAAGATAGATCATTCATTAACCGCGGACTGCTTTTGCAGTCCGCGATTTTGCTTCGGAGGGATTATGACTGCGTACACAACGAGATATAATAAAGCCAAAAGAGCGCTTTTTGAAAGAATGTACTCTTTTCTAAACGAAAGGCAGCGCGAAGCGGTATTTACGGTGGACAACCCTCTGCTGGTGCTCGCGGGTGCCGGAAGCGGAAAGACCACCGTGCTTGTGCACAGAATCGCGTTCATCCTAAGATATGGCAATGCCTATTATCAAAATATTAACGATGATATTACGCAAGAGGAGGTCGAAAAGCTTGAAAGCGCAATGGATCTTCCGCTAGACGAGCTGCCCGCTTTTCTTGACGGTCTTGCAGTCGGCAAGTGCCCTCCTTGGGCTGTCCTTTCTATAACATTCACCAATAAAGCGGCAAAAGAAATGAAGGAAAGACTCATAAAGGTTGTCGGAGAGGAAAGAGGAGCGCAGGATATTTGGGCGGGCACCTTTCACTCGGTATGCGTCAGGATACTGAGAAGACACGGGATTGAGTTGAATATACCGAGCAACTTTACAATATACGACGCCGAGGACAGCAAAAGGCTAATATCAAGCATAATGAAGGATCTAAATATTGATGAGAAGATCCTTCCTGTAAAGATGATATCCTCTCTTATCAGTAAGTACAAGGAACAACTTGTTACCCCCGAAGAGGCAGTGACTCCCGAAAAAGATTTTAAAATGTCAAGAATACTGCGGGTCTATAAGGAGTATGAACGCCGCCTGTCTGAAGCTAACGCACTTGATTTTGACGATATTATTATGAAAACGGTGCAGTTGCTTAAAACATCCGAGAGTGTGCGGGACTATTATCAAAGCCGCTTTAAGTATGTCTGCGTCGACGAGTATCAAGACACCAATCACGCGCAGTTTGAGCTTGCCAAACTTCTAAGCGGAAAATACAGAAATCTTATGGTTGTCGGGGACGATGATCAAAGCATTTACAAATTCAGAGGAGCTACAATAAAAAATATTCTTGAATTTGACACGGTATTTTCGGACGCCAAGACTGTGAAACTGGAGCAAAACTACCGTTCGACTGAAAACATACTGAACGCCGCAAATGCGGTCATAAAAAACAATGTCGGCAGAAAGGGTAAAAATCTTTGGACAAAAAACGGCAAGGGAGATGCCATAGTTTTAAAAAAGCTGGATGATCAAAACGCGGAGGCTTCATATATTGCAAACAGCATTCTTGAGCTTGCTAAAAACGAAAATCGCAAATTCAACGAATTTGCCGTGCTTTACCGAATGAACGCCCAGTCAAACGCAATTGAAAAGGTGCTTGCACGCGCCGGCGTGCCTTATCGTGTGCTTGGAGGCACAAGATTTTACGACCGCAAAGAGATAAAGGACATAATGGCGTATTTATGCGTTATAAACAACACAAACGATAATTTGCGCCTCCAAAGGATAATCAACGAGCCCAAGAGAAAAATCGGTTCTGCAACTCTTGAAGCGATAGCAGACATCTCGGCCAATGATGGAATATCGTATTTTGAGGTGATATCAAACGCTTCAAAATATGTTGCTCTTGCAAAAGCCGCGCCTGTTCTCACCGCTTTTGCAAATCTAATAAAGCAGTTTGTGATCATATCAAAAAGCGAAACTCTTTCCTCCCTTTTTGCAAAGGTGATAGATATGTCAGGATATAGAGATATGCTTGTCGCGGCGGGCCCTGCCGAGGCGGACAGGGTGGAAAATATCGACGAGCTGATATCAAACGCGGTAGAGTTTGAAAATCAAAACGACGACGCTACCCTGCAAAGCTTTCTTGAAGAGGTCTCACTTATATCGGATATCGACAATTACGACGCCGATGCGGATTCCGTGGTGCTTATGACAATACACAGCGCCAAAGGGCTGGAGTTCCCCATAGTATATCTTCCGGGCATGGAAAACGGTATCTTCCCCGGCGTGATCTCAATGAGTGACAATGAGGATATGGAGGAAGAACGTCGTCTTGCGTATGTGGCGATAACAAGAGCAAAGCAAAAGCTGATACTCAGCCATGTCAAAGAGCGGCTTATGTTCGGAAAAACTCAATATAACCAAATTTCGCGCTTCATAACCGAGATACCTTCTGATCTGCTTGACGTTCAGGAGGAAATAAGGCACAGAAACTACATGTTTGAAAGCAAGTTGACCGCCAAGGCACGACGCGAGGAGGCGATAAGCAAGGGAATAGGCGCTCCAAACGTGTTTGTAGGAAAGGGGAGCGCAAAAGAAAAAAACGGGGATGTGTTTGTCGCCGGCGACACCGTTATACATCCAAGCTTTGGCCGAGGAGACGTTCTCTCCGCCCGCAGCATGGGTAGAGATTACCTTTATGAGATAGCTTTTGATAACTTCGGAACAAAAAAACTGATGGGAAGTTATGCAAAACTGAAAAAAGCCGAATGATTTAAAAAAAATTTTTAAAAAAACCCGAAAAAAAAGTAAAAAAGGTATTGACAAGAAGGGTGAGGGGTGGTATAATAGATAGGCTCACGCGGGG
>CANPZU010000002.1 GCA_947588825.1 uncultured Clostridia bacterium | reverse complement strand
TGGTGTATAATATATTTCGTGGTTATTTTGTTTTTTCACAGCTCAATTATACCACAAAAACGACTGCTTGGCTATCCTTTCGGATGCCTTGCAGTCGTTTTTTTTCGGCTGTTTTTTTTACAGCGCCTTATCTGTGACGCCAAACGCCCCTTTCCCTTACTTGCCCTTACTCTCCCTTTGTGAAAAATAGACAATAATTAAAGAGCTGTTTTGTGATATCTGACCAAAAATTTATTTTTTTTAAAAGGTACTTGACAAGCGCTTGAACGCGATATATAATATATATCGCGAGCAACCACAATATATAGTGCTTATTTGGTTTAAAAACGGTTTTAACCACAAAACTTAGATTTGAATAAGTGCCGGAAAAGTGTAGAAAATGATGAAGATAAAAGGACTTTCCAAGCTGACTTTGCTTGATTATCCCGGCAAGGTCGCCTGCATTGCGTTTTTAGGCGGCTGTGATTTCAGGTGTCCGTACTGCCACAACATGGAGATCGTGCTTGACAGCGTGCCCGAGGATTATATTGACGAGGACTATTTTTTTGACTTTCTGAAGAAGCGTTCAAACATGCTGGAGGGCGTGTGCGTTACCGGCGGAGAGCCGCTGATGAGCGGCGACATTACCGAATTTCTATCGCGGATCAAGGGTTTAGGGTACCTTGTAAAGCTTGACACGAACGGCTCTTATCCCGAGAGGCTGAAAGAACTTGTCGCAAACTCGCTTATAGACTATGTGGCGCTTGATATCAAGAACTCGCCAAAAAAGTACGTAAAGACCGCCTTCTGCACGCCCTTGCAGTTTCAAAAGGTGGAGGAAAGCTTAGCTTTTTTGCTTGAAGGAAAAGTGGACTATGAGCTGCGCACCACGGTGGCAAAGCCCTTGCACACCGTTTCGGACCTTGAGGAGATCGGCAGATGGATACAGGGGGCGAAAAGGTACTACATACAGAATTTTGCGTACCGAGAGGGAGTCCCCGATCGGACGTTGACCTCGGTGGGCATGGACGAGCTGCAAATGATGCTTCAGGCGGTAAAGAAGTATTTGCAAACGGCGGAGCTTCGCGGCGTATGATTTGCGGCGTTTGAACTTTTAAAACTTTTAATAAGGTAAAAAATAAAGGTAAAAATAACAGTTGTAAAACAACGATGAAAAGAAAAAACTATCATAACAATCAAAAATAAAAAGGAGCACAACGCAGATGTATCATGTATTAAAAAGGGACGGCAAAGTCGTAGATTTTGACCTTACAAGGATCTCCGGAGCTATCAGAAGGGCTTTTGACGCCGTCGAGAAGCAGTATCACCCCAGCATTATTGATTTTCTCGCGCTCAAGGTCACAGCAGAATTCGAGTCTAAGATCAAGGACGGGCTGATTGCCGTTGAGGACATTCAGGATTCGGTCGAATCGGTTCTGATAAAAGCCGGTTATGACGATGTGGCCAAGGCTTTTATTCTTTACAGAAGGCAGAGAGCAAAGATCAGAGACGTAAAGACTACCCTGCTCGACTACAAGGGCCTTGTGGACGATTACATGAAAGAAGCCGATTGGCGAGTTAAAGAGAATTCGACCGTCACATACTCGGTCGGCGGACTTATTCTGAGCAACTCTGGCGCGATAACGGCCAACTACTGGCTTTCCGAGATATACGACGATGAGATTGCCAACGCGCACAGAAACGCGGATTTGCACCTTCACGATCTTTCCATGCTCACAGGCTACTGCGCGGGCTGGTCGCTCAAGCAGCTCATTCAGGAGGGCCTTGGCGGAGTTACGGGAAAGATAACCTCCTCTCCCGCCAGCCATCTTGCCACCCTTTGCAATCAGATGGTCAACTTTTTGGGAATAATGCAGAACGAATGGGCGGGCGCTCAAGCCTTTTCATCCTTTGACACCTATCTTGCTCCTTTCGTAAAGGTGGATAATCTCAGCTACGATCAGGTAAAAAAGTGTATTGAGTCCTTTATTTACGGCGTAAACACCCCCTCAAGATGGGGTACTCAGGCGCCTTTTTCGAACATCACGCTTGACTGGACGGTACCTGCCGACCTTGCCGAGCTTAACGCGATCGTCGGCGGCAAGGAAATGGATTTCAAGTACAAGGACTGCAAGGCCGAGATGGATATGATAAACAAGGCCTTTATCGAGATAATGATCGAGGGCGACGCGAACGGCCGCGGCTTCCAGTACCCCATTCCCACATACTCGATAACAAGGGATTTTGACTGGTCGGATACCGAAAACAACCGTCTGCTCTTTGAAATGACCTCAAAGTACGGCACGCCCTATTTTTCAAATTACATCAACAGCGATATGGCTCCTTCGGACGTGCGTTCAATGTGCTGCCGCCTGCGTCTTGACCTTCGTGAGCTGCGCAAAAAGTCGGGCGGCTTTTTCGGAAGCGGCGAGTCCACAGGCTCTGTCGGCGTTGTGACTATCAATATGCCGAGAATCGCTTACCTTTCAAAGACTCCCGCCGAGTTTTACAAGCGCCTTGACCACATGATGGATATTGCCGCAAGATCGCTGAAAACCAAGAGAACGGTCATAACAAAGCTGCTTGAAAACGGACTTTACCCCTATACAAAGAGATATCTCGGCTCCTTCGACAACCATTTTTCCACTATCGGACTTGTGGGAATGAACGAGGTGGGACTTAACGCGAGATGGCTCGGCGTTGATATGACGCACAAAGAAACGCAGGAATTCACAAAGGAAGTGCTCAATCACATGAGAGAGCGCCTGTCCGACTATCAGGAAAAGTACGGCGATTTGTACAACCTTGAGGCGACTCCCGCAGAATCGACCTCTTACCGTCTCGCAAAGCACGACGTCGAGCGCTTCCCCGATATCATTACCGCCGCCGGCGACTGCGGTACGCCCTACTACACCAACAGCTCGCACCTTCCCGTCGGATTTACCAGCGACGTCTTTGAGGCGCTTGACATTCAGGATGATTTGCAGACCCTTTACACCTCCGGAACAGTCTTCCACACCTTCCTTGGCGAAAAACTGCCCGACTGGAGATCGGCCGCCACTCTTGTGCGCAAGATCGCCGAAAACTATAAGCTGCCCTATTACACCCTTTCCCCCACATATTCGGTCTGCAAGTCGCACGGCTATATAGTGGGCGAGGCATTCACCTGCCCTACCTGCGGCGAACCTACCGAGGTCTACAGCCGTATCACGGGTTACTACCGTCCGGTCCAAAACTGGAACGTTGGAAAGGCGCAGGAGTACAGAATGCGCAAGGTTTATAATCCTGACAAATCGGTGCTTAAGAGAGCGGGAATCAAGGCCGAGTCCGCCCCCGAATTAAAGGTTGAACGGGGCGAGGAGGACAAGCTTATCCTATTTGCCACCAAGACCTGCCCTAACTGCAAGATGGCTTGCAGCTTCCTCGACAAGGCGGGAATAGCGTATGACAAGGTGTACGCCGAGGATGAGCCCGAGCTTGCAAAGAAGTACGATATAAAACAGGCGCCCACCCTTGTGGCACTGAAAAACGGCGAGGCTTCTAAGATCGTGAATGTTTCAAATATTCGAAGATTTATAGACGAAAGCGTATCCTCGCGCTCTTGACTGCGCAAAATAAAGTAAAAGTGGCAGGGGTCCCCCGATTCACGGCGGAGGCCCCTGCCATTGAAAAAATCGCGGAGCTTTTTAAAGGTCCGGCATTTATTGCCGTTTATAGCGTTTATTTTATAGTTTATAGTTTATAGTTAAGTCAGATCAAATAAAAAGGTGGTTGGCAGCAAATGTACGATATTGTGATTATCGGCGCGGGTCCCGCGGGACTTACCGCCGCCCTTTATGCACTCAGAGCCGACAAAAAAGTCATGGTGCTCGAAAAGGAAACCTTCGGCGGTCAGATAACCTATTCGCCTAAGGTGGAAAACTATCCCGGTATAATGCAGATGAGCGGCAACGAGTTCGCCGAAACGCTTATAGATCAGGTGATGGAGCACGGCGGCGAAATAGAACTCGACCGGGCTTTGAAAATCGAAAAAAAAGACGGAAGGCGCGTGGTAGTAACCGAAAACGGCAAATATGAGACCAAGGCGGTCATAATCGCTTCCGGCTCAAAACACCGCAGACTCGGACTTGAAAAGGAAGATGAGTTCACGGGAAGCGGCGTGTCTTACTGCGCCGTGTGTGACGGCGCGTTTTATAAGGAAAAAGATGTCGCATTAATCGGCGGGGGAAATACCGCGCTTCAGGAGGCAATCCTCCTTTCAGATTATTGCAAAAGCGTCACACTGGTCCAAAACCTGCCCTACCTGACGGGCGAAGCACTCCTTAGACAGTCGCTTGAAGGTAAGAAAAACGTCAATATACTGCTCGGTAAAACGGTAAGCGCTCTCCTCGGCGACGGTAAACTTGAGGGTATCGAAATAAACGACGAAAAAACGGGTGAAAAACAAAAGCTCACAGTTGACGGCGTCTTTGTCGCGATAGGCCAGGAACCCGAAAACGAACCGTTTAAGGATACGGTGCGGCTGAATGAACGCGGATATATCGAGTCGGATGAGAACTGCACTACATCCGACAAGGCAATTTTTGTCGCGGGTGACTGCCGTACAAAGGCGGTAAGACAGATAACTACCGCCGTCGCCGACGGCGCTTGCGCCGCCCTTGCCGCTTGCCGCTATGTCGATTCGCTGAATTGAAATGCCCTCGGCGGACTTCAATAAAGGCCAAAAGACAATCGGTAAAATTAATAAACCGCCTTTTGCCGCGCCGCCGCAAAAAAATCCGATTCGTTTTCAAAATTAAAAATATAAGAAAATTATAATTAAAACGGTATTGCTTTTTGCCCGATCTTGTGGTATCTTATAAGTAACGGCGGCAGCATCGGCGCCGCGTCAGCGGCGTAATACATAAAAATTCAAATATCAAATATACGTATCGGCCACCCCATAAGGCTTGCCGATATATAATAAAAAATAAAATATGTAAGGAGAATTTGATCATGAAAAAATGGAAATGCACAATTTGCGGCGAGATAGTCGAAAGCGATGAACGCCCCGATAAGTGCCCTCTTTGTAAGGCGCCCGGTGAAAAGTTCGTCGAAATAGTTGAAACAAATGAAAAAGTTTGGGCCTCCGAACACGTCGTCGGAGCAGCTAAGGGCGCTCCCCAGGAAATAATCGACGGCCTGCGCGCTAACTTTAACGGCGAGTGCACCGAAGTCGGTATGTATCTCGCAATGGCAAGAGTCGCCGCAAGAGAAGGCTATCCCGAAATCGCTATGTATTGGGAAAAGGCCGCTTATGAGGAAGCAGAACACGCCGCAAAGTTCGCCGAACTCCTCGGCGAAGTGGTCACCGACTCCACTAAGAAAAATCTTGAAATGCGCGTTGAAGCCGAAAACGGCGCTACCGACGGAAAAACTAAACTCGCTAAACTGGCAAAACTCAATAACCTCGACGCTATCCATGATACCGTCCATGAAATGGCTCGCGATGAGGCCCGCCACGGCAAGGCTTTCGAAGGACTGCTTAAAAGATACTTCGGTTGATTGCTGCCTTTGATCTTCTCGGGGAGCTTTTTGAAAAAAGCCTCCCCGAACCCCTGCAAAAACTTCAGAACTACTAAGATGGCCGCGTTTGTGCGGCCTCTTTGCTTTATAAACCTTAGAGCGGAATCTTCATTAGCGCGGACGCTCTGCCGCCCTTCGGGCGTGCAGAGTCAAGGCAGGAGGGTACGGCGACCCGGTGAAAGCTCGCTTTCCCCCGACGCCGTACCCTCCTGCCCTGACCTTGCGTAGGCTTTGCCCACGCAAGGCCCGCCGCGCCGCACTACGGTTTCTTTATTAAGTTTCCCCCGCTTTTCAAAAGCGGGCGGGTCGAGGGCAGAGCCCCGTCGCGCCCGCAGGCGCGAAAGACTCCTTAACAAGCGACGTGCGCGCCGCGCTGCGGTTTGTTTATTAAGTTTCTCCGGCTTTTCAAAAGCCGGCGGGTCGAGGGCAGCGCCCCGTCGCGCCCGCAGGCGCGAAAGGCTCCTGCATAAGAAGGGGTGAGGTTATTGAGACGGAAATATCAGCTTTGCATTTCGTCGAGAGTCAATTCGAATGCGGGGAGGAAGTGCTGCATAAAGTAATTCAGTTCGGGGCAATTCATACTTAAAAGCGAGTCATAGGTAGACTGTTTAGCCTTTTCGAACTCAGAGTTTGCGCATTTAAGTTCTTCTATACATTTGATATAGGCGCACAGTTTATCGGCGGCTTTGATTATTGTTTTATATTCTTCGGGGTATTCGAGTATAGATTTATAATCTCGTCTAAAGTCCTCGGGGAGGTGCAAAAGCAAGGCGTTTACGGCGTTATCCTCAATAGACTTATAATTTTCACGCATTACGGGGGTAAAATATTTCACGGGAGTAGGCATATCGCCGGTATAGACCTCAGGGGCGTCGTGGTAGAGAGCGCAGATTGTGACGCGGCCGGCGTCGTAGTTTTTATTAAAATACCTATTGCCGATATAGGCGAGGGCATGGGCGATCATAGCCGTTTGGGAGCTGTGTTCGGAGAGATTTTCGTCATTGACGTTGCGCATAAGGCCCCATCTTTTGATATATCTTTGTCTGAAAACGAGGGCGAAAAAGCTTGTGTTCATATAATTGATTCCTTTCGTAATCTACCGATAAGTATAGCATTTTCGCCGTCATTTTGTCAATGAGGAATCAAAAAGTTTGTTGACAAACGCGCATTTATATGTTAATATTTAAATACAAACAGTACTATCCGATCTCACATGAGAGACAGACGATTATAAGTATAAGCATTATAAGCAAAGAAAGGCGTGTTATATGAAAGTTGAACTCTTGGCTTACACACCCGATGCGGACAAGCTGGTTTCGGCGGCGGCGAAGTTATGCTATGCCAAAAGCGACATTGACACACTGATGGAGAATCTGACTCCGGACAAGGTGTCCTCATTTTTAAAGCTGCTGGGGGATCTCGGGCATGAAAGTCCGATCGAGCATGCAAGCTTTACCTTTGGTATTGAAGGAGTTTCAAGAGCGCTGCTTGCCCAAATAACGAGGCATCGTATAGCGTCTTTTTCGGTTCAAAGTCAACGGTATGTCGACAAGAGCGGCTTTTCTTATATCACACCGCCCAAAATTGAGGAAATACCCGAGGCGAAGGAGCTTTTTGAAAACGAAATGAAGCATGATGCGGCCGTATACGACGCTTTGCGTACTCTTCTTATAAAGAAGCACAAGCAAGATTTTATGGCGCAGGGGATGGAGGAAAAGAGCGCGGCGAGCGCGGCGGAGAAGAAAGCGAACGAGGACGCGCGTTTCGTACTGCCGAACGCATGTGACACAAGGATAATAATGACCATGAACGCGAGGTCGCTTCGCAACTTTTTCGCGTTGCGCTGCTGCAATCGTGCCCAATGGGAAATACGCGAGCTCGCATGTCAAATGCTGAAGCTGGTCAAAGGGGCAGCTCCGCTTCTGTTTGCAAACGCAGGGCCCTCATGTCTTAGCGGCAGATGCTCCGAAGGGGCGATGAGCTGCGGCAAAATGAGTGAGGTGCGAGAGAAATTCAAAAATATTTGAGTTTTTTATACCGACAAGGTTTTGGGCGGAGCCTCAAAAGAATGAGCGACTGTGCGAGCGACTGTGCGAGAGCTGCCGTCTTTTCATAAAAAACGGAAAAAGGGACGCTGATTGGCGTCCCGTTATTTTTTTATGGCTTTTTTCATTTCCTTGATTTCCTGAAGGCGGCCCTTAAAGCGCGACTCTAGGCCCTCCTCTGAGGGGTTGTAATATACGCGGTCGGCAAACGAGTCGGGCAGGCACTGCATATTTGTTATTTTGTCTTTGAAGTCGTGGGCGTACTGATAGCCCTTGCCGTAATCAAGCTCCTTCATGAGTGAAGTGGGGGCGTTGCGAATGACCAACGGAACCGGCTCGGCGAGGGTCGACAGGGCGTCGTTTTTTGCCTTTTCATATGCCGTATAGAGAGAGTTGGACTTTGGGGCAAGCGAGAGGTACACGACGGCCTGGGTTAAGTGCACGGCGCACTCGGGCATACCGATATAGTGGCAAGCCTGATAAGCGGCGACGGCAATCTCCAGGGCGCGCGGGTCGGCAAGGCCGACGTCCTCGCTTGCAAAGCGGGTTACGCGCCGGGCGACATATAGAGGGTCCTCGCCCGCTTCGAGCATTCGGGCAAGCCAATAGATTGCTGCGTCGGGGTCCGAGTTGCGCATCGACTTATGGAGCGCGGAGATGAGGTTGTAGTGTTCTTCGCCGTTTTTATCGTAAAGCAGAGATTTTTTCGAGGTACACTGTTCGACCTCTTCCTTGGTGACGGTTATGATATTATTTTCCATATCCCCGTTAAGGACCGCCATTTCGAGAGTGGAGAGGGCGGCGCGGGCGTCCCCGTTGGAAAAGAGCGCGATCATATTTATAAGTTCGTCCGAAATATTGATTTTTTGATTTCCGAAGCCTCGCGGGTCGGTCAGGGCGTGTTTTATAAGACCGGCGATTTCTTCGGTTTTAAGCGCCTGAAGCACGAATACCTTACAGCGGGAGAGCAGGGCTCCGTTGACCTCAAACGAGGGATTTTCGGTGGTAGCGCCGATAAGGACTATGCTGCCCTTTTCGACATAAGGCAAAAAGGCGTCCTGCTGAGCCTTATTGAAGCGATGTATCTCGTCGACGAACAGTATGGTTTTTTCCCCGAACGCACGGCTGTTATCCGCCTGTTCCATGACCTGTTTTATTTCCTTTATTCCGCTTGTAACGGCTGAAAAATCGATAAAGCTTGCTTTGGTGGAGCCGGCTATTATGCGCGCGAGGGTGGTTTTTCCGACCCCGGGAGGGCCCCAAAATATCATCGAGCCCACGTTATCGCTTTCGATCATGCGGCGCAGAATCTTACCCTCTCCCAAGAGATGCTTTTGTCCGCAAAACTCGTCAAGAGACCGGGGACGAATGCGAAAGGCAAGCGGCTGCATATTGAAATCCGCACCTGAAAAAAGGGTTTGCTGCTTCATGTGTTTTTACCTTCCTTGAGCTTTTTGATATACCTTTGCAATAAGTATAGTCCAAAGAGCGATTTTTGTCAACAAAAGTTTTGTATCAATTCACAGAATATTATAAAACAAAAAACGCCGCGGCACTTGAAAAAGGCAACAATATGTGTTAAAATCTAAAGAATACGTAATTAAGCGCGCGGGAGCGCGCCCGGAAGGCATTTGGGCATTTGGGCCTCGGGCGCAGACGGCTTTTTCGGCGTGCGCGGAAAAAAGCATGAAGGGAAGAAAAGGATGTCGGCCAAAGGAAAGTACAGGAAGCTGATCGACAATACCGCGATAATAGCGGCGGGGCAGATAGGATCGAAGGTCCTTGTATATCTGCTTGTCCGTTTTTATACCTCGGTGATGACCACCGAGCAGTACTCGGTGGCCTCGAATCTGACGAGTACGGCGAATCTGCTCATTCCCATAATATCGCTTGAAGCCGGGGAAGCGGTGTTCCGTTTTGTAATGGACAAGAGCTACAGGGAGAAGGAGTCGCTGACTTCGGGATACGCGGTCTTTCTTCTCGGGTGTCTGCTTTTTGCGATCGCGGTCCCCGCGCTGTGGGCAATACCCTATTTTGCGGGGATGCAATGGCTGATCATCACATACGTCATAACCTCGGTGCTTCACGCAATATGTTCTCAGTTTATAAGGGCGCAGGGGAATTTCAAGCTGTACGCATTACAGGGAATAATCAATACCTCGCTGACTATAATATTCAATCTGATTTTTCTTTTACCGCTTAATATGGCGCACATAGGCTATGTGCTTTCGGTGAGCGTCGCCGATTTTCTCACCATGCTGTTTATATTTTTTACGGCAAGGCTTTGGCGTTATTTTTCGATAAAGTCGGTAAAGGCCGCAACAGTCAAAAGCATGCTGAAATACAGCATACCGCTTATACCCACTTCGATCTTTTGGTGGACGACCAACGTGTCCGACAGGTACATGATAACCTATTTTAAGGGCGACGCCGTGAACGGGCTGTACGACGCCGCTTACAAAATACCGACTCTGCTTATGGTGCTCAGCGGGATATTTGTCAACGCGTGGCGCAACAGCGCCATCGACGAAAAGGACAGCAAGGAGTACAAGAGCTTTTTGGCGACGGTGTTTGACATGTTCTCGGGTGTGATTTTCATAATTGCCTCGGGTATCATCGCATTTACTCCCCTTATCACCTTTCTCATGTTTGATTCCAGCTTTCATGACTCTTGGAGATACATTCCGGTGCTAACGGCGGGCATGGCGTTTTTCAACTTCGCCTCATTTTTGGGCAACATGTACATTGTCGCAAAAAAGACGGTATGGTCTTTTATCACCTCCATGACGGGCGCGCTGACCAATATAGTCTTAAATCTTCTGCTCATACCGCGCATCGGCGCTCAGGGGGCGGCTATTGCCACGCTTATCAGCTTTGTAGTTATGTTCGCTTTCAGAATAGCGACGACAAGAAGCATTGCCGCCTTCAAGATCAGATATGTTAAGCTGGTGATAAACGGACTTCTGCTTGTGATACAGTGCGTGATCATGCTTTACCGCATTCCCGGATGGATAATATACGAGGGGCTGTGTCTTATTGTCATGATGCTTATCAACGGACTGCCCTATCTTAAAAAGCTTATCGCTTTTTTAAATTCCCGCAATAAGAAGAAGTCCGAGAAGTAGCATAAGATCCCCGTCAAATTCTCCGGAGACGAAGAGGATAACGGCGCCGATGAGCAGCAAATCCTCAAGCCGCATATCCTTGCTTTGTATCTTTGAGGCAACCTCCTCATAAGGGGCGCTCGGTTGTATTTCGGGCGCGGGCTCCTGCGAAGTCGGGGAGTCTGAATGCTCGCTCTGCTCAAAGTCGCATTTGTCGATGCATTCCCGGTCTGCGTCCTCCTCACACGGCCGGTTTTTATCGCACGGGTCGGGGGTTTTATCGTCGATTGCGTCATTTGGGGAGTCGTTTAAATTTGTTTCTTCAAATAAAACGTTTTCTTCTTTGGTATCTTCCTCTTCCTCTTTGGGCGGGGGCTCGGAAATTTCCGAATACGGTTTAAAATCCCTTGTGAAGGCTACGCCGTTGTAATTCGGGGGCGGGGTACAGGGGGTGTATCCGATGCTTTTTCTGCTGTACAAGTTTTCACCTTCCTTCCAGTATGTTTTTAAGCCCAAGCTGGTTTGCTATCTGCATAAGCCCCAGCAGCTTAATGATAAAGTCGAGCTTGTCGCGTCGGTCGGACGGTACAAAGGGCCGCATGGCCTCAAGGAGCTTTATTCTGTCCTTGTGTCCCGCCTTTTCCTGCTTTTTTTCGGTGTTTTCGCTTGCTGCGGGTTCTTCATTGGTTTTGTTATATCCGCGGTCGTTTGAGCCTTGCTGACCCGAGGCCGAATTTGCAAGCAGGGACAGGGCGTTTTTCAGGGCGTCGTTGTTGATGCCCGGGCCGTCGTTGTAGCTGCCGCCGTTACTGTTGACATTGTTATTGTTGTTGTTATTGTTATTGTTGTTATTGTTGCTGTAAGCGCCGGTATTTCCGCCTTGAGGCGGGAAGGAAGTATTTTGATAAGTATCTTGTCCCGCCTGATGCCCGGTTGAGGACATCTCCGAAAACAGGCCGCTGGAGGCGAGGGCGGAAGCCATGCTCAGCGCTTTTTGCATAAACTCGGGGTTTTCCGTCAGTGTACGGAGAAAGCCGAGATCTATATTACCGTTCATAAACATCTCCGTTTCTGCCGCTCACGGCGGCCTGTAAATATATGCCGCGCGGGCGGCGGATATGCGTTTTACTGTGTCGGGGACTGAGCGCCGTTTTGAGGCAGGCTTTTGTAGATATCCTCCAGTGTTTCTTTTCCCACTTTTCCTATCATGTTTTCAAGATCCCTGTCCGAGGCGTTTTTGAGCAGTACCCGGAAAAAAGAGGTGTTTTTTGACGCCTGCAAGGCGCGTTCCTTTGAAAAGCCCATGGAAAGCGCGATATTATATATTATTTTTGAAAATTCCCGCTCGTCAAGAGATGCGAGTCCCCTGACGTTTGAGGTGTTAAGGTCCATATTGATTGTCACTTCGCTTTCTGACGTTTTATTGTTAACAGTATATTCCTTTTTTCTTGTTGTGACACAGATAAGGTGGGTGAACAACAAAGTTAAGACAGGCGGCGCCCACTTGAAAAGCCTCCCTTGCGGCGTTACTGCATATGCTGTAAAAGGAAGGGCGCTCTTGCTTTTGAGTTTTATCGTATTATTGTATTCATAGTATTCATATTTGAATTTGAGAGAGGATATTTGCATGAAAATCATCGTCATGTCGGATTCGCACGGCAGCAACTATAACATGAGGGCAGTCATGAACCTCCATTCGGATGCGTTCATGTTCATTCACACGGGGGACGGCTGCGAGGATTTCATGAAGCTGTGCAATTAAATGGGCCTTACTGGCAGAGCGGTGCGCGGCAACTGCGATTTTATTTCAAAACAACCGTACGAGCAGCTTTGCGAGGCGGGTGATAAAAAGCTTTTTATAACCCACGGCCATCTTTTTGACGTCAAGATGACGACTAAAGCGCTTATGCGGGCGGGCGCTGAGCAGGAGGCCGATATTATACTTTTCGGCCACACACACGAGCGCCTTTGCGAGTATGTGGACGATCCTGAGTATGAAAAGCCGTTTTATCTTGTCAATCCGGGCAGCATATCAATGCCTCACGACGGTATACCCACATATGCGCTCATAGAAATAAGAGACGGCGACATACTTATTAATATAGCGCATGTTTACAGTTGAATTGCTTATATGTCCGATCGGGCTCCAAGACATAAAAAGGACAAGCTTATGAAGTACAAACCGAAAAAGAACAACAAAAACGCGTATATCGCCTGTGCGGTATATCTTGCGCTCATATTGGCGGCCTTTGTCTTTGAAGGATTTCAAATAGGTTACACTCTGATGAATCAGCTCATGGTGCTGATCTTTGCAACGGCAGGGGTATACGCGCTCAGATACGTGATATACGACTATGTTTACTCGCTCGACGAGAAGGAAGGTTATCTTGAGGTCATAAGGGTGGGCTCAAAGCTCCCACGCACATTCGCCAGCGTGAAAATCTCCTCAAGCGACCTTGTAATCAAGGCGCAAAAGGACATGGGAGAGTACCGGCACATAAAAAAGGAGCGATTCAATCTCACCATGTTCCCCGGTCTTTCCGATCTTTATTGGTATATTTTTACCGTAAACGGCGAGCGTCAGGCGCTTGTCCTTGAGTGCGAGGATTCGTTTGCCGAGATTTTAAAAACTTATATCAAAAACATTGACAAGAATGATTCAAAGTGATAAAATAACCCTTGTGTTATAAAAGAAAGGTATGACAATGGATATACTGTACGCACTGCTTTTTTTCTTGGCGGGACTTGCGTTTTCATATGTTAACTACCTTGTATCAAGCTTTTTTCTTTTTGGGCCGCGCCCCTCAAAAAACGGCATGGGTCTTCCTTTTATACGTCAGACAATCAATATAGGCGTACTGGTGCTTGCCTACTTTTTGGGTGAGAAGGCCGGGCATCTCGGCGCAGTGTTGATTGCAACGGCGTTGGGACTTACCGTTCCGGGATTTCTCTTTTCCTACCGTCTTTCCAAAAAGCTGATGGCCTTAAGAGAGGAAGAGGCAATGATCGCCGGGCAAAAGACAGCCGGCCGGACCGAGGAACGCGATATTGCGGGTGACGCTGACGGCGGCAGGGATGACGGCGACAGGGATGGCGACGGTGGTACGGCTGGCGACGGCAGGGATGGCGGCTGCGACGCATAAGGCGCGTTTTTGCGGCTCGGGCGCTCGCCGTACGATAAGCTGATAACGCTGATAACATTCGATTTTGATTACTTATACTTTTTAACGGGAGGTGAGCAGTGTGGGAGAAGGCTCCAAGGTCCTATTTAAGCTCTTCGGAATTCTCGATGTGACGCCTGAGGTGGTTACATCGTGGATAATCATGGCGCTTATCATACTTGTGTCCTTTATAGGCACAAGGCGTCTTAAGGATACGCCCGGCTTTTGGCAAAACATACTCGAAGTAGCGCTTCTTAAGCTCGAGAGCTTTTTCGGGGATACCCTCGGGATAAAAAGCAAGAGAATGAAAATGTGCTTTCCTTTTCTTGCCACAATGTTTATCTTCATAATCGTTTCAAACTACACCGGTCTGCTTCCCGGCGCGGGAGAGCTCTCCTGGCTTGGCGCGCCGACCTCGTCTCTTTCTGTCACCGCGGGGCTGGGAGTCCTCACTTTTTGCGCTCTCCATTATTTCGGCTTCAGAACGCACGGCAAAGGATACCTTAAGCATTTTATACGTCCCGTATTCTTTATGCTGCCCTTTTTGATAATAGACGAGGTAGTTCGCCCCGTTTCGCTTGCCCTCAGGCTTTACGGAAACGTGTTCGGCGAGGAAACGGTGACAGAGCAGCTTTACGCTATTATTCCGATAGGAGCGCCCATTATAATGATGGTTCTCAGTCTGCTCTTTTGCGCCCTTCAGGCGATTGTGTTCACGATGCTGGCAAGCATTTATATATACGAAGCAACCGAAGAGATAGAATAAAACACAAACGAAAATAAAACACACGGTCAAGGAGGAAAATCAACATGGACAGTTCGGCAATCATAGCTATCGCCGCGGCGCTTGCGATAGCGGTAAGTACAATAGGACCCAGTATGGCGCAGGGAAAGACCGCCGCGGCGGCAATGGAGAGCATCGCCCGTCAGCCGGAGGCGGCAAACAATATCCGTTCGACCCTTATAATTGCACTCGCGCTTATCGAGGCGCTCACGATCTACGGCCTTCTTATAGCGTTCATGCTCATCTCAAGGATCTGAGTTCCAAATTTAAGCCTTGTTAAATTGTCAGGGAGCGTGAGGGGAGCCGTTTGTCGGCTCCCCGACAGGAAATACGGGTAATAAGAAAATGAGTATTAATTTTTCGGTCGTCATATGGACAATCATAAATTTCTGCGTGCTTCTCGCGGCTTTGAACTTTGTGCTGTATAAGCCCCTTTTACGCTTCGTTCGCCAAAGGGAAGAAAAAAACGAGCAGGGTATAATGGCAGGTAAAAACGCTGACGCGCGTTTTGAAGAGATAAAAAACGAAAACCGCGAGCGCTTTGAAAACATGCGCCGTGAAGAGCAAAAAGAAACCGAGGAGATCCTTCATCGCGCGAGAGCGGATAAAAGGCGCTCTATCGCCGAAATGAACGAGAGACTCGATCGCGAGTATCGCGACGGTCTTGAAAAGCTTGCAAATGACGAAAAAGCGGCCGAGTCTGAGCTTGACACAAAGCTCGGCGTGCTGTCAAAGATCATAGCCGATAAGGTCTCGGGACGCTTCATCTGAGCCTTTTTTGCGGCTTTTTCGAGAAAGGAAAGGTCAAAACACCGTGATTTGGTATCAGCTGATTAACTTTGCCGTTCTTTTTGCGCTGCTCATCCTGATCGGCAGAAAAACGGTGAAAAAAATATTTTGTGGACACCGTGACTCTGTAAAGCGGCAGCTCCTTGAAGCCGAAAAGGGCTTTGAACGCGCCCGCTCCGCCGAAGAGATGATAAAAGAGGAAAACGAACGGGCAAAGGCTCAGGAGGATGCGTTTCTCGCCTCAAGCGCCGCTCACCGCGCCGAGGCGCTTGAAGCGCTGCTTACGGGGGTAGCCGATGAAGAAGAGATACGCCGGGCGCAGATAAAACGTGAGCTTAAGGCGCGCAGAATCGATATGTACGAAAACCTGCGGCGAAAAATGCTGCACAAGGTCGCGCTTGCCGTGACCGAGCTCGTCGCCCGCGAGCCCTATTTTTCAATGTTCCGCGCGTCGGAAGAAAAGATAATAGACGACACTCTTCCCATGCTTCGCATAACAAACGGGGACCGGGTTTACCTTCTTAAGCACGACGTGCTCTACGTAACCCTCATCTCCGCCTTTGAGCTTGAACAGGAGCTTGTCAAAAAGGTGGAAAACAGAGTCACCGAGCTGCTTGATCGCGTTAACGGCAAGCCCTCTTTCAGGGTACTCGTCGATCCCTCGCTCATTGCGGGAATCCAGATAAGGATAGGGGACACGGTCTATGACAGCACTCTTAAAAACCACCTCTACGATCTGACGACTCAGCTCGGAGAGGACAGCTATATATCCTTTCATAACAGCGAGGAGCTGTATGCCAGTATGCTCTCTCAGATACAGGCATTTGAGATAAAGACCGATATATACCAGCGCGGAAGAGTCATCAGCGTCTCCGACGGAATATGCTGGCTTGACGGTCTTGCCGATATCATGTACGGAGAACTTGTCGAATTTGACTGCGGCGAGCGGGGTATGATACTGGATATCGAAGACGACAGGATAGGCTGCGTGGTTTTCGGCTCCTACGAGCATATTCAGGAGTACAGCCGAGTCAGACGGCTCGGAAAAATGGCGGGAGTCGCCGTCGGCGATAAGCTGCTCGGCAGAATACTCGGACCCCTCGGAGAACCGATTGACGGCAAGGGAAGCCTTCACTGTAAGGATTATCGGCCGATCGAGTTTAAGGCGCCCGGCATTATCGAGCGGCAGGCGGTAAACGAACCGCTCTATACCGGTATAAAGGTCATAGACGCTCTCATTCCGATAGGTAAGGGCCAAAGAGAGCTTATTATCGGGGACCGTCAGACGGGTAAGACCGCCATTGCCGTGGATACCATTATAAATCAAAAGGGCAAGGACGTTATCTGTATATATGTCGGAATAGGACAGAAGGAGACGACTATCGCCTCGATTGCCAAAAAGCTTGACGATGCGGGCGCGATGAGCTATACGATAATTATAAGCGCGACCGCTTCTCAGACCGCTCCTATGCTTTATGTCGCTCCTTACGCGGGCGCCGCTATCGGGGAATACTTCATGTACGCCGGCAGGGACGTGCTCATTATTTACGACGATCTTTCAAAGCACGCCGTCGCATACCGCGAACTCTCTTTGCTGCTTCACCGCCCCTCGGGGCGCGAGGCATATCCCGGAGACGTGTTTTATCTGCACTCGCGCTTGCTTGAGAGAAGCGCGCGCCTCTCCGACAAGAACGGCGGGGGCTCCATGACCGCCCTTCCCATAATAGAAACACAGGCCGGCGATATATCGGCTTATATCCCCACCAATGTCATATCAATAACCGACGGACAGATATTCCTTGAATCCGGCCTCTTCCACGAGGGCCAAAGGCCCGCCGTGAACGTGGGACTGTCTGTCTCCCGTGTGGGCGGCTCGGCTCAGACCAAAGCTATGAGGCAGGTCTCCGGAAGCCTTAGAATGACGCTTGCGCAGTACCGTGAGCTCGTCTCGTTTTCACAGTTCGGCTCGGAGCTCGACAAAAGCACCGCAGAGCTGCTTGAGCGGGGCAAGCGTATGAACGCCATTCTGAGTCAGAAACAGTACTCGCCTATGCCCTTTGAAAAGCAGGTGCTTGTTATTTGCGTCGTTTCAAGAGGAGTCGCCGACAAGGTGCCGGTGTCTGTCATGGATAAGTATGAAAAGGAACTGCTTAAATATTTTGAGATCAATTGCCCGGAGCTCCTTTCACAGATCGCGATAGGCTCGAAACTGAGCGATATGCTTATCTCAAGCATAATATCCGAGGCTTGTGAGTTTACAAAGGATTTCATATGTCAAGTCTCAGAAGCTTAAAGGGCCGTATAAAGAGCGTTAAAAATACCGAGAAGCTGACAAACGCCATGAAAACCGTGGCGACTTCCAAGTATAACGCCGCCCAAACAAAGCATCAAAGCTTTGAAGAGTATTACAGGGGCTGCAAACGTCTGCTCTCTCGCCTCTTTTCGGGCATGACGCGGGAGGACGGCAGAACATGGGAAATTCTTTGCGGCAGAAAAGACCGTCACAGCCGCGTCTGCTATGTCCTGCTGACGGGCAACGCCGGCCTTTGCGGCTCATACAACAGCGATCTTGTAAGATATATGAGCTCGCTTTTGGATAAGATTGAAAACAACAAACAAACCGATAATACAAAAAAGACCGAAAACGGGGAAACGCCGCTCGTCATCGTGTGCGGCCATTGGGGAATAACTCGCTTTAAGGATGATCGCGCAAGCCTTATCACCGATTTCGAGTTCGGCGACATCCCTTCCCCGGAAGAATCGAATAAGCTCGCTCTCTATCTTATCGGTCTGTGGGAAAAGGGCGAGGTGAACAGCATATCGTTTGTGTATCAAAAATATGTAAACGCGTTGACTCACTCCCCGACAGTTGAGACGTTTTTGCCCTTTGCCCCCGTCAATGACCAAAATGCTAAGGACAAATATGACGAGTATATAATATTCGAACCCGCAAGAGAGCAAATACTCGCCAAAGCCGCGGACCTCTGCCTCAAAGCCGGCGTTTACGAGAAACTGCTGCTCGCTTTCGCTGGCGCTCAGAACGCCACCTTGACGGCAATGAGAAGCGCGGGCGATAATTCAAAACAAATGCTTGAGCTCCTCGAACTCCAAATGAACAGAATAAGACAGGCAAGCGTCACCACCGAGGTTATCGAGGTCTCGGGCGCAAACGCCCAAAGCTTTGGAGATTCGGGCGACCGACCCGACGTGAATAAAAATAACAAACACAAACGGTAAACAAAACAAAGGGCAAAACCGTATCTTGCGGTATGGCATATGGCAGCTTCATTGCTTATCATAGCTTATCATGGCTTATCATAGCTTATTACAGCTTATCATGGCTTATAAGGAAGGTTTTTATATATGGCAAAGGGAGACAGAGGACTTATAACCCGAATAATAGGCGCCGTCGTGGACGTGCGCTTTGATCACCGCAGTCAGCTGCCTGATATCTTCGGCGCTGTTCATGTGCCTCTTGAGGGAGAAGATGAAAGAAAGGTAGTCCTTGAAACTCTTCAGCATCTCGGAAACAATACCGTTCGCTGCATCTCAATGCACCCTACCGACGGCCTTTCAAGAGGTATGGAGGCAATCGATACCGGCGCGCCTATCACCGTCCCCGTGGGACACCCGACCCTCGGGAGAATGATGAACGTCCTCGGCGAGGCAATAGACGGCGGCGAGGAAATAATCTCCGATATTATGTACCCCATTCACCATAAACCGCCCGCCTTTACCGATATCGTCACCGAAGACGAAGTCCTCGAAACGGGTATTAAAGTCATCGACCTTATGACGCCTTACTCTAAGGGCGGAAAAATCGGACTGTTCGGCGGCGCGGGCGTGGGTAAGACCGTACTTATAATGGAACTTATCCGAAATATTGCCTATGAGCATAACGGTTACTCGGTGTTCGCCGGAGTCGGCGAGCGCTCCCGAGAGGGAAACGACCTTTGGAATGAAATGAAGGATTCGGGCGTTATAGAAAAAACCGCCCTCGTCTTCGGTCAGATGAACGAGTCCGCAGGAGCAAGACTTCGCGTACCCCTCGCCGGCCTCACCCTCGCCGAATGCTTTAGGGAAACGTCAAAACGCGATGTGCTCCTCTTTATCGATAATATTTTCAGATTTACCCAGGCGGGCTCCGAGGTTTCCGCTCTGCTTGGCAGACTTCCGTCCGCCGTCGGATATCAGCCTACCCTCGCAAGCGAAATGGGTAAGCTTCAGGAGCGTATAGTCTCTACCAAAAACGGCTCTATAACATCCGTTCAGGCAATATATGTCCCCGCCGACGACCTCACCGACCCCGCACCCGCAACTACCTTCGCTCACCTTGACGCGACTACCGTCCTGTCAAGAAGCATCTCCGAGCTCGGTATCTACCCGGCCGTCGATCCCCTTGAGTCAAGCTCGAGAATCCTTACTCCCGATATAGTCGGAAAAAGACATTACAACGTCGCAAGACAGGTGCAGAAAATACTTCAAAAGCTTGCCGAACTTCAGGACGTTATAGCCATCCTCGGTATGGACGAGCTCTCCGACGAGGATAAAAAAACAGTCGCACGCGCAAGACGTATACAACGCTTTATGTCTCAGCCCTTCCACGTCGCCGAAAAGTTCGTCGGTGAGGCGGGCGTGTATGTCCCGGTAGACGAAACCATAAAGGGATTTGAGGCTATTCTTGGCGGCGAGTGCGACAGTATCCCTGAACAGTGCTTCCTCCTTTCGGGTACCATCGACCACGTCTTTAAAAAAAGTAAGGAGGTGTCACCGTGACGGAAAATACTAAAATATCTTTGACGGTCATAACCCCCGAGGGTAAAATACTTCAACGGCTTGCTGACAGTATCGTCCTTCCCGGCGCCGACGGCGCTGTCGGAATAATGAGAGACCATATACCGATGATGGCACTCATCTCCTCCGGAAACCTTAATTATACAAACGACGGCAAAATGTCTTCTTTCTTTGTAAAAGACGGTATCGCAGACGTTAAAAACAACTCCGTGACCGTCTATACCGATTGATATGCTTCGGAGCCTTCTTTTATGGATATTCTTTATGAGGATAAACATGTCACCGTATGCGTGAAAACGCCCGGACTGCTTTCAGAAGAGTCGGGCAATGTCCCGAGTGTGCCTAAACTGCTTAAGGAACATTACCTGCAAATGGGCGAAAAATATGATGTCTTTACCGTCCACCGCCTTGATCGGAATGTGGGCGGTATCATGGTTTTTGCCCGTACTCACCTCGCCGCCTCAAAACTCGCCGCCCAAATCAACGACCGCTCCTTCCTTAAAGAGTACCTCGCCGTCCTGCGCGGCCTCCCGCCTCAGGAAAACGCCGCCCTTGTTGACCTGCTCTTTCGCGATTCCGTAAATAATAAAACGTATGTCGTCTCAAGACCCCGTAAGGGCGTTCGAGAAGCTTCCCTTGAATATTCGCTCCTCTTTACTGCTCAATATCAAAACAATACCCTCTCTCTTGTCAAAATTAAACTTCATACCGGCAGAACTCACCAAATTCGAGTTCAGTTCGCTTCAAGAAAACTCCCACTCGTCGGAGACGGGAGATACGGCAGCCGCGACGGTAAGGATACCCCCGCACTTTGGGCTTTTCGCCTCGGATTCGTTCACCCCGCCTCAGGTAAGTACCTCGCCTTTACCGCCCCGCCGCCAAAAATATACCCCTTTGACCTCTTTCCCGATCATTGCATGAAATAAAAAATCTCGGGGAGCTTTTTGAAAAAAGCCTCCCCGAACCCCTTCAAAAACTTTCAAAACTGCTAAGACGGCCGCGTTTGTGCGGCTCCTTTGTTTTATAAACCTTAGAGCACAGCCTTCATTAGCGCGGCGATGCTCTGCCGCCCTTCGGGCGTGCAGAGTCAGAGCAGGAGGGTACGGCGTCGGGGGAAAGCGAGCTTTCACCGAGTCGCCGTACCCTCCTGCCCTGACCTTGCGTAGGCTTTGCCCGCGCAAGGCCCGCCGCGCCGCACTACGGTTTATATAGCTTGTTTCCCCCGCTTTTCAAAAGCGGGCGGGTCGAGGGCGGAGCCCCGTCGCGCCGGCAGGCGCGAAATGCCCATTAACAAGTGAAACCGCAGCACGCTGCGGTTTGCTTTATTTTATTTCCCCGGCTTTTTAAAAGCCGGCGAGGTCAAGGGCGAGGAGCCCTTGTCGCGCCCGCAGGCGCGAAATATTTTATCGCGTAATACGTATAATACGCGTATTAATTTAAAGAAGTGAAAACGAGAAAGAGGAGCGCGGCCGTTTGGAAAACAAGAAAGAGAGGGACAAGGACAAGAAATTTTATTTTTTTTGTTTTATGGTGAAAAGCGGCCATTGCGGCGAGGGCGCCGTACGAGCCGCCGAGTGAAGCGAGAAGGAGGAGATGTTTTTCAGGCACGCGGTACTTACCCTTAACGGCGCGGTGTTTATCTATTCCGAAGGCAGCGAAGCATATAAGCGACATTACAAGGCAGAGAGCGGCAAATGCGGCAGGGAGGAGGACGGGCAAAGGCGCGGCGTACGCGGCATACGCTGTATACGCGGTGTACGCGGTGAGACAGGCGACTTTAGCGAAGGGTGACAAAGCCGACCTTTTTCTTAACCTTATTCAAGGTTTTTTGAGCGCGGTATGCGGCGGCCTCGGCGCCGTTTTTCATTACGCTTTCGAGATACGCCTTATCGTTCATGAGGTGGGCGAACTCGGTCTGCAATGGGGAGAGAGTGTCGGCGACGGCCTCGCCCACGGCGAGTTTGAAATCGCCGTAGCCCTTACCCTGAAATTCCGCTTCTGTTTCGGCGATTGTTTTACCGGTGACGCAGGAATAGATATTCATCAGGTTACATATACCCTCTTTACCCTCGGCGAATCGCACCTGCGTATCCGAGTCGGTAACGGCGCGTTTAAATTTTTTGATAATGACGTCCTTGGGGTCCATAAGGGATATATAGGCGTTTTCGTTCGGGTCCGACTTACTCATTTTTTTAGTCGGGTCCTGAAGAGAGGCGATTTTAGCGCCCGAACCGGGTATAAAGCCCTCGGGAACGGTAAAGAGGTCGCCGTAGATACCGTTCATACGAATAGCGATATCGCGGGCGAGTTCGATATGTTGTTTTTGGTCCTGACCGACGGGCACGAGCTCCGCCTGATATAGCAAAATATCGGCGGCCATAAGGGATGGGTAAGTAAAGAGTCCGGCGTTGACGTTATCGGCGTGTTTTGCGGACTTATCTTTAAACTGAGTCATGCGGGAGAGCTCGCCGAATTGGGTATAGCAGTCGAGTATCCAGCCGAGTTCGGCGTGTGCGGGTACATGCGACTGTACAAAGAGAGTATTTTTTGAAGGGTCGAGGCCGGCGGCGATATAAATTGCAAGCAGCTCATAGGTATGTTTTCTGAGTTCGGCGGGAACCTGTCTTACCGTTATGGCGTGCATATCGACCACGCAGTACACGCAGTCGTACTCATTTGCAAGGCTTATCCAGTTGCGCATGGCGCCAAGGTAATTGCCGAGCGTCAGGTTGCCGCTGGGTTGTATGCCCGAAAATATGATTTTATTTGTTTTATTGGCTTCCATATCAATTTCTCCGATAATTACTTTTAATTACTTTTAATTACTTTGCGACGTTTATGAGTTCACTTGCAACTTCGGAGAGAATTATTACTCCTTCTGTCAGTTGAACGTCGGTAGGGGTGGCGTATGTGATTCTGAACGAATGGGATACTTCATGTTCGTCGGGTGTGAAGGCGGTTCCGGGCACGACGGCGACCTTACGTTCGAGCGCTTTGGCGACGAACTCGGAAAGATCGATGTTATCGGGCAGTGTGAGCCAAATAAAGAGTCCGCCGTTCGGCCTTGTATATTTTACTTGTTTTGGCATATAGCGATCAAGCGCCGAGAGCATTATGCCGCATTTTCTTCTGTATATGGCGCGTATGTTTTGTATGTGCGCATCAAGGTCGTACTTTTTGATAAAGTCGGAGCAGAGCATTTGGAAGAACTGATTGGTATGCACGTCCTCGACCTGTTTTGCAACTACCATTTTATTGACTATGGCGGGCGGCGCGCTGACGAAGCCGACTCTCATGCCTGCCGACAGCACCTTTGAGAAAGAGCCGCAGTATATGACGATGTTTTCCGTATCCATACTTTTAATTGTGGGAATATCCTCTCCCGCAAAGCGCAGTTCGCCGTACGGATTGTCCTCAAGAATGACGAGGCCGTACTTTAGAGCTATATCGTAAACCTTTTTTCTCTTTTCAAGAGACATGGTGGTGCCGGCCGGGTTGTGGAAGGTGGGAATCAGGTATAAAAGCTTCGCTCTCGGGTTTTCCCTGCACGCTTTTTCAAGGAGCTCAATATTCATTCCGTCCTCCTCCATGGGCACGCCCACGGGCTTTGCGCCGTTTGAGCGGAAGGCGTTGAGAGCGCCTATAAAGGAGGGATCTTCACAGATCACGGCATCCTGGGGATCGCACAGGACCTTGCATGCGAGCTCTATGCCCTGCTGACCGCCCGAAACGACGATCAACGTGTTGTCCTTTTTGCTTATGCCGAACTTTTTTTCAAGACGGTCCTCAAGCTGAGCGCGAAGAGGAGGATAGCCTTCGGTTATTCCGTACTGCAGCGCTGTGGAGGGGGCGCTTTTAAATATTTCGCTTGAGAGAAGGTTAAGCTTGTCGGCGGGAAAGCTTTCTTCGCTTGGGTTACCCGCGGCGAAGGCTATTATCTCGGGATTTGTAAGCGATTTGAATATCTCGCGTATGGCCGAGGGCTTCATGTCCGCGAGTTTTGTTGATATTTTGTATTCCATTTGCAGTATGTCCTTTCTCAAAGGCGGGCGTTTTGCCGACGCCTGTGATTACAACTTATATGTTTACAGAGTATTTTAACACATTATCCGATAATATTTCAAGAGCTATTTATCAAATTACTTGAAAAAGCGGCTATAATATGATAAAATAAACCGAAAATATTGCATGACGAGCGAAACTTTGAAAGGAAAGGGCCATTTACAATGGAATACGACTATTATCACGAGGAAGAAATGCCGAAAAAAAACGGCAGACTGTCGGTCAAAAAATTACTTAAATACTTTATTATCGCTCTTATTATCGTTGTATATATTCTAATGATTTTCAGGATAATAATAAAAGAGGATCCGAAATCGGCAAAAGCCTTTCTGTGGACCGACGCGGCAATCGCCGCATACGAAAGTCAACCCGATTCATTTAAGGTGATGAATCAGCAAATAGTCAGCTTTCAGTATTTGGACGAAAATTCTGCGTCAGGCTACTCGAAACAAACATATAATACAATAACCGACGACGGTTATTTTCAAGTCAACAACTTCATGTATATCGAGGCCACCGGGGAACTTATTCTTACCTTCAGATATAATAATGCCTCGATAAGCTGGCTCAAGGAAAAATACGGCCTGAATGAGATCAATGGCGAGCCTTATTTCTTGGCGCTCTCGGACTCCAAAGGCTATATCACCGATTATTCCTATGTTTCAAGCTCACGCTTTACCTATCAGTACCGAAGAGTGGTCTTTTCCGGAGTCGACCTCTCGCAGGAGAGCACTATGGATATAAATATATACCGTATGCAGGAGGATATCAACCTCGCCGACCCTATAGCAACTCTTCCCGTGTATGACAGCCGAATACCTGTGAGCTACCTTGATATCAAGGACGCGCTTCCGGTTAAGGCGGCGGAGCTTGAAAAATCGCCGTATGTTGTAACAGATTAACAGGGTCGGTAATATAAAAGGTAAAATAAAAAAGAAAACAATCGGAAAGGCATATACTTTTTGCTATGATACTTGATAAAAAAGAGGCGGCAGTCGCATACAGATGCCCTGTGTGCGGCGTTACCGTCACCAGCATCGTAGGCGTGTTTTCGCTCAGCGGCGATATGCTTAAACTCCGTTGCTCGTGTAAAGAAAGCGAACTTACGATGTCATATACCCCCGACAAGAAAATCAGAGTGAGCGTGCCCTGCATCGCTTGCCCGAGACCTCATAACTATGTCATCGGACAAAATACCTTTTTTTCAAGAGAAAAAGGCGTGTTCAGACTGCCGTGCAGCTATACCGGTATCGATATCTGCTTCATCGGCGAACTTGCTAAAGTGACCGACGCCGTCAAACAGTCAAACGACGAATTGGTCCGCCTTATGCAGGAAGCGGGACTCGACGACCTTTCACGTATACGCGACGACGATGATATCAATGTCGAAAGAGATCCCCAAATCGAAGATATCGTCAGATATACCATAGCCGAACTCAACGACGAAGGTAAAATTAAGTGCGCTTGCCAAAATAATGCGATAGCTCACTTCGATTTTAGAATGGAAAAAGACAGCGTCGTCATTTTTTGCGAGGAGTGCGGAGCAAGAACACGAGTGCCTATGCCCGGCCTTACCGCTGCTAAAGATTTCGCTATGAGCGACGCCCTCACCCTTCTTGAACCTAATGATACCTGACTGCATAATAAGTAAAAAATAATAAACTCGACGTATGACAGCCAAAAGAAAATAGAAAATGAGTAACCAAAAAACATCCGTCTCATAGAATAGTAGAGAAGAGTAATAAATACTCTTTCCTGAATTTTTAACGAAAGGATGTATCACAATGAACTGCCTTTGCAACCTTTTCCAGGATCCTACTACCTGGCTTATCATAATTGCTCTTATTCTTCTCTTCGGTCTCTGCAACGGATCAAATAACTCGTGCAATCAGTGCCAATCTAACAACGGCTGCGGCTGCCTTTAATGCCACATCGGGGGAGCTGCCTCTAAAGCCTCCCCCCACAAAAAAACAATTGTAAAGCTTTAAGACTATAAAGACGGCCGCATTTGTATTTGTGCGGCCTCTTTGATCTTCTCGGGGAGCTTTTTGAAAAAAGCCTCCCCGAACCCCTTCAAAAACTTCAAAACTATCAAGACGGCCGCGTTTGTGCGGCTTCTTCGCTTTATAAACCTTAGAGCACAGCCTTCATTAGCGCGGACGCTCTGCCGCCCTTCGGGCGTGCAGAGTCAGAGCAGAAGGGTACGGCGACTCGGTGAAAGCTCGCTTTCCCCCGACGCCGTACCCTCCTGCCCTGACCTTGCGTAGGCTTTGCCCGCGCAAGGCCGCCGCGCCGCACTACGGTTTACTCTATTTGTTTCCCCGGCTTTTCAAAAGCCGGCGGGTCGAGGGCAGAGCCCCGTCGCGCCCGCAGGCGCGAAAGGTCCCTTAACAAGCGGCCCGCCGCGCCGTACTACGGTTTGTTCTATTTGTTTCTCCGGCTTTTCAAAAGTCGGCGGGTCGAGGGCGGAGCCCTTGTCGCGCCCGCAGGCGCGAAACACTCCTTAACAAGCGGCCCGCCGCGCCGTGCCGAAACAGCCGTTTGTTGAGGCAAGTCGAATTTGATAAAACCACTTGACTGGGCAGTAAAAGATGTTGTATAATATAGATAATAAAAGCAAAAAAACGAAAGAAGAAGGGAAAGCGAGAAAATGGAGGCAAAGAGGGGCAAAGGCGAGGTTGGCCTCAGGAGAGGCGGCAAAAGAGCAAGCGGCCCGCGAGTTTTTTCACATTTATTTTTTGCGGGCATGCTGATTATATTGATTATATTTGTATTGATCGTTTGCGTATCCTTTATTGCGGCATATTCAATTTCCGAGGAAGAGGAGCGGCTTTCGGGCAAAGACGTTTACGGATTTGTCACGGGACTTGAGGAAGGGGATTATGCCGAGGCGACGGTATTTTTATATGACGAAGTCAACACGCGTTCTGTCCCGCTTGGTTCGCACGGTGAATTTTACTTTGACGGGATTATACCGGGGACATACTTTTTAAAGGCGGAGGCGGCGGGCTATCGCGTACCCGCTCCCGAGAGTATTACCGTAGCGGAAGGAGAGTCGGTAAGGCGGGATATTGCGCTTGAGATATCAGAGGACGGCGGATATTTTTACAGTTGGAAAGCGGACGGCGGATATTTCGGTTATCGGGAGTATGCCAAGGTTCCTTATAAAAGGAGTGCGCTGTTTATAAATGAGAAGATAGACACCGGTGATTTTGAAGCGGCCTACAAGCTGCAAAGGAGTTTCAATATAATTCTTAGCGGGGAGGAGCTGAAATGGAGTTCTGACTATGCCGAAAGGATGCTTCGCACAATAGAAAGCATACCGAATTTCCCGAGCGACAAGCAATCAAAGTGGATACTCACGGCAAGCGAGCTTGAGCAGGGCATAGAGGTGATATACGGCGACAAGGTCGATCTTATAAAGATAAGCGCGTCGGCTTTTGAGGAGGCGCCGCGGCGGGCGGGCGTGTTTGAGACACCGAAGGGCGAATATTTTTCAAGCGGTCTGTACGGTGCGCTGATACGTTACGCGTCAAAATACGGCGAGGACATTTCCTTTATAGACGAGTTACTTAAAATAAAGTACGGCTGCTCGATAAAAGTCGAGGATTATGAAAGCCTTACGGCTGACACGACGCAGGAGAGCGATATTTGCTTTGGGCAGTTCAAGCCACAAGAGCTGCTTGCGATTCTCGAGCTCTTTGCAAGGGAGAGCGAAGGTTTTCACGAGACGCCGAATCTCAAATATCTTGTGCGCAGGGCAAGCGGAGGTCAAAATCCGCTTTATCCCGACGAGCCGTTTGTTTTTTACATGTATGCCGAGCAGGGATACATGGAATTTTGCGATCTTTCTTTTGAGGGCGGCGGTCTTACTTCAAACGAAAGCCTTGGGTACTTGCTGTATTTGAAATCAATTGCGTTTTGGGCGCACACTTTCTCGGAAAGTTTCAAAGAAGAATGGCAAGCTCTCGGCCACTGGCGCAGCGAGCGGGGAGAAGGGAACGAGCTTATATGGACGAGTGAGGGTGAGCTTATAGAGGAGTATTCCGACGTTCAAACTCCCGCAGAGGATATTGCAAACGCCATGGCGTGTTATGTGATGCTGCCAAACAAGCTTAAGGCGATCTCGCCCGACAAATACGCTTTTGTCGAGGATTTTATAATGAACGGCGGGGCATACGGCACCAAAGAAAGCTCAAGCGGCGAGGTTGAGGTTTATTCCCTGTATCCCGATCTTGCTTTACGCAGCGTTATTGCGGGACTTGATATAAAGGTCGCGGGAGCGCCGGAGGAGAACAAGCAGGTCACATTGACTCTGACGCTTGACTCGCGGGCAAACGGCGCCGATCTTGTAGACGGCGCGTATATAAGGATATTCAGCGATGCCGACACGTTTTACGATCTGCGGCTTTCACCCGCAGACGGGGAAGATTTAGTGCTGCGCGGTGTTATTACGCTCAGCAGATACAGCTGCAAGGGCTACTGGCACTGTGAAGAGATCGAGCTTAGCTGCGAGGACGAGAGTCAAATGACCGTATCTTCCGACGGCTTTGGCTGGGAGCTGTACATTGACAATTTACTTTATGACACAAACGCTCCCGAATACGAAAGCTCTTCCCTGACGGTGACGAGTGAAAAGGCCGGTACAAAAGGAGAAGAAACTCAAGAGGGAGAAGAAACTCAAGGGCAAGAAGGAGAAGAAACGCAAGAAGGGGAAGAAACGGACGAGCTCACTTATGTTCATGTGCGCTTCAAGGGATTTGACGACATGGGGATAAGCGAGGCGTACTGCGAGATATCAAAAGCCGATGACCCCGCCTACCATTTTGGCGCGTACGGCGAATTTGACAATGAAACGGGAGAGGGAGTAATCACTTTCACGTTCACAAAATACATGAGATCGGGTGAATACATAGTAGATCGTCTTGTTTTACGTGACATGGCCGGCAACGAATCCGAGATCACCTTCGTTTCAGATGACCTTTCGCAAAATGCGCCGAGCTTTGAGTTTGAGAGCGAGTACTCGGATAGCGAAGCGCCCGAGCTTTCAAGAGAAAACATTATTCTCGGCGCGTTCAGCTCAAGCTTGAACCCGAGAGGAACGCAGACCGACGTGACTATCGGCTTCTTTGTGCGGGACGACGCGTCCGGGCTTGAAAAAATGACGCTCGGTCTGCTCGACCCGACGGGCAAGGAGCACTATCTCAGTATTTACCATGAAAACAGCTATACCGAGTATTTTGAGGGTAATGCGAGCGAGTGGAGGTTATATAACATAAGCTTTACCCTGCCAAAGGGCAGCGCGTCGGGAAAGTGGAGCCTTACATCGCTTGACCTTGCCGACAAGGCGGGAAACAGCGTAGTATGCGACCTTGCACCTTTGTCGCTTGACTTTTATGCGGGCGAAAGTAAGAATGCCGGCGGCTACACTCTTTATGCAGAATCCGATACCGTAAAAACGGAGCAAAGCATACAAATAAGCGTGGAAGGGGCCGACCCCGACAAGAAATATGTTTGGGAGTGCAAAAACATGACCGGCAGCGCGAATTTGAGCGATGACGGTCTACTGACCGGCGTTTCCTTTGGATACGTGAAGGTGCGCTTTTACGAGAAAAACGATGAAAGCATGTACGGTGAAATTGAAATCTTTGTAAGCTCAAGTGATCACGACCTGTCAGACCCGATCATCCTTCAAAATGTCGGCTGCACCGAAAACGGCGTGCTGATAAGGCAGTGCCAAGAGGAAGGCTGCGATTATTTTGAGGCGATGAAGACAGCCGCGCGGGGTCATAGCTTTGAAAGCACGGTTGTGCCGCCCACTCTTTGGGAGGAAGGCTACACTCTTCACAGTTGTCCCGACTGCCGCCTCTCTTACCGCGACACCTATGTTGAAAAGCTTGAATATCTTGCGGGGGACGTCGATCAAAACTACAAGGTTGACGATTCCGATTCGGTATATCTTATGATGTACACCTATTTTCCTGAGGAATACCCGCTTTTAGTCGACTGCGATTTTGACGGCAACGGAGAGACAAACGAGGACGACGCCATCTATTTGCTGATGTACGTCTATTTCCCGCAGGAATATCCGCTGCCCTGACAATGAAACAAGGCGCGCCGCAGCGCGTCAGATCAAAGGGACCTTTAAAAAGGGTCCCTTTGATGATAAAATATAAGATATAAAGATAAAACGATACGTCGAACGTTTTGTTAATTTTAATTAACACTATTGACGAAAAAGTGAGAGAGAGGTATAATAAATCTAAAAGGACGTGAAGCCTTGGGTTCTTGTTTTATCGGGATTCTCACGCTTTGAAAAAGGATGGGTGAAAAATGAAATTCAGAGTTCGCAGACTTGCCTCCGATGCCGTCGATCTTATTTTGTGCGCTATCGGCGCTCTTCTTGTGTCGGTGCTGCCCGCGTATTTTGCGTCGGGCTTCCGCCTCGGAAAAAGCGCGATGCTTATCCTTGGCGTCGTTATGACTTTTATCTTCTTTCTGTTTCGCGATTTTACCGACAGAAGCATCGGTAAAAAGCTCTTTAAACTGAAAATCGTCACATGGGACGGCAAGGCGGCGCGCCCATTTCAGAAGCTGCGCAGAAATTTCGCGCTCTTGCTCTTTCCCGTCGAGATTCTCATGATCCTTGCGGGATACGACACGCTCGGGGACAGCCTTGCTCTGACTTGCGTCACGGAATACAAGAGCAGCGAGGCTCCGGGCATGAAAAAGGGAAACAACACGATGAGAAAGGTGACTCTTATTCTGCTTTTCTCGGTCATTGGAATAATTGTGATCGTTTTTGCCGTCAATTCGCTCAGAATAGTGGGAAGCGACGGATATCACGCGTTGAGCGAATACATGCAGGGCCCGCAGATAGAAAAGGAGTTCGGCAAGGAACCGGTTTGGAAGGTGGAAGGCCTTAAAAAGGAAGACGACGGCAAGCTCGTCTACACCGTAACGGTGAACGGCAAGACCTTTGATGTCAGCGCCGTTATGATAGGGGAAGAATGGTTTATTTACGGCGTGCAGAGCGAAACGGTTGAAAAGCTCTCGCAAATGATATCCAAGATAGCGACCGACAACACCGAAAGATTCGCCCTTGCCGACATGGATAGGGACGGAGAGCCCGAATTGCTCGAGTATTTTGTAAAGGATTTGAGGGCGTATATAAACGTCTATCTTCTTGACTCGGTAAACCCGGCTCTTACCCTTGACACAAATTCGTACGCGGGCAATCCGCGCGGAAGCTGGAACGTTTACCAGCTTGAAAGCGAGGACAAAAAGACAAAAAGCTATTATCTCATCGGCATCTATGCCTCCTATTCATCAAATTACAGCGAAAAGAAAGTGTGTATGGTCACAAAAAAGAAGAACGTCCTTGAAAGCAGCATTGTGTTCAGCGAGTCGGTCACAACAACCGCCAGTGTCAATGAAAACGACGAAAACGTTATGGTGAACGAAGGAAGCTACCTTTACAACGATATAGTGATGACTCCCGGCGACTATTTTTCAAATTACAACAGCTTTTTCGTAAATTATACCCCTTGCGGTCAGGACGGACTTGCTTTTGAAAGATGGGAGCGGGATAACGATCTTGATAAGGACGCGCTTATGATGGCTATTGCTCTCATGAAGACCGATTGGGAGAAAAACTGATTCTTCGCTTTCCCGCTCTGCCGCTCTCCCGCGCTATCTCTTTGAAATCGGAAGCGGGTATAAAATTTAAATAAACATTGCCCGCGGGAGAGCACGCTCGCCCGCGGGCCAAAAGAGGCGCAGTGTTATGAAATACGAAAGAGATGTCGAACTTCGGTATGCCGTTGATGTGTTTGTCGCCGGAGGCGGACCCGCGGGCGTTTGTGCCGCCGTGGCAGCCGCCCGCTGCGGCAAGAGCGTCTTTATCGCCGAGTCTCAGGGCTTTTTCGGCGGCTTGGCAACGGCAGGGTTTGTCCCCGCTTTTGCCGCGTTTGGCAACGGCGAGGAAATACTTTGCTCGGGTATAGGTCTTGAGATAAGAAAAAAGGTCTCGCGCGACTTTCCGATTGAGTCAACTTGGAGCCCGATAAATATCGAGGAGCTTCGGCGCGCATATGACTGTATAATTGAGGAAAGCGGTGTAAAGTACAGCTTTTTTACCACTCTGTGCGATGCCGTTACCGATGGATCGGGCAGAGTGGAACATGTAATCCTCTCCGCAAAAAGCGGCTTATTCGCCGTTAAGGCCAAGGTTTATGTCGATTGCACCGGGGACGGCGACCTATGCGCCCTTGCGGGCGCACCGTTTGAACAGGGCGATGAAAAGGGTAAGGTAATGCCCGCAACCCTTTGCTCTGTTTGGGCTAATATCGACTTTTCCCACGCCGATTATGACGCTAAATATCTCGAAAAGGCAATAGAGGATAAAGTGTTTGAAACGCCTGATCGCCATCTTCCCGGTATCTACCGCGCGGACGCCGGCAGAGGCGTGGGCGGCGGTAATATCGGCCATGTGTCGCTTGACGACCCGACCGACGAACAATGCCTTACAAAAGCTATGGTAAAGGGACGCCAAATACTGACAGAGTACGTAAAATATTATACGCACTACCTTTCGGGATATGAAAATTCCACACTGGTATGCAGCGCAGGAATGCTCGGCGTGCGCGAGTCGCGCAGAATATGCTGTGACTATATGCTTAATATCGACGATTTTACGGCAAGAAGAAGCTTTGAGGACGAAATCGGAAGATATTGCTATCCCGTGGATGTGCATGTCGAAAACGCCGACAGGCAGGCTTTCGAAAGGGCTAAGCAGGAATACCAAAGCAAATACCGTTATAAAAAGGGTGAATCCTATGGCATCCCTTACCGCTCGCTTATCCCAAAGGGACTTTCAAACGTGCTTGTCGCCGGCAGATGCATCGGAAGCGATAGACGTATGCAGTCCTCCGTCAGAGTTATGCCCGGATGCTTCATCACCGGTCAGGCGGCGGGCGTCGCCGCAGCACTCGCTTGCGATGTGAATGCCGATTCTCGCCTTGTTGATGTCAAAGCCCTGCAGGAAAAATTGAAAAAACAGGGCGCCCGTATTTAATATCGATTTTTGATTTTATTTATAATTGTCGCAAAAATGCGTAAAATAAAACCGTCGCCACTCGACGGCTTTATTTTATTTATATCAATCATTTTAAATCATAATTAAACATTAAACAAAATTAAATCAGAAATCAGCTAAAATCAGCAGAAAGGATGCCCTTCGACGTCTTGAAAACGTCACGGGCAAGGTAATTTTATGTTTGAACTTGTACCCTTCGGATACAGAAATAATTCAGCGTACGATCCTTTCGCTTTCTTTGATGAGTTTGAAAGGAACTTTACCGACAGAAGACGCGCCCTCGCTGAGTTCCGCACCGATATCAGAGAAAAAGAAGATGAATACGTCCTTGTCGCCGATCTTCCCGGCTTTAAAAAGGAAAATATAAAAATATGCGTTGAAGGCGGCCTTCTTACTATAAGCGCCGAAAGAAAAAGCGAAAACGAGGAGAACGAAAAGAAAAAAGGTTATACCCATATCGAACGCTCTTACGGTAAATATTCTCGCAGCTTCGATATCTCGGGTATCGAAAGCGAAAATATTAAGGCTTCCTATGTCGACGGCGTCCTCAGAGTGAGTATGCCTAAAATCGAAAAGAAGGTCGAAGCACCTCAAAATATCGAGATCGAATAAGCTTTCTCAAAGTCTGCCCCGTATGGGCGGACTTTGTGCGTTTGCCGCCGCACGTCGCTTGTTAAAAAGTGTTTCGCGCCTGCGGGCGCGACGGGGCTCTGCCCTCGACCCGCCGGCTTTTGAAAAGCCGGGGAAACAAATCAGACAAGCCGTAGTGCACCGCGCACGTGGCTTGTTAAGGAGTGTTTCGCGCCTGCGGGCGCGACGGGGCTCTGCCCTCGACCCGCCGGCTTTTGAAAAGCGGGGGAAACAAACTGTATAAACCGTAGTGCGGCGCGGCGTGCCTTGCGGCGGCTTTGCCGCCGTAAGGTCAGGGCAAAAGGGTACGGCGACTCGGTGAAAGCTCGCTTTCCCCCGACGCCGTACCCTTTTGCCCTGACTCTGCGCCCGAAGGGCACAGAGCATTCGCCGCGCTAATGAAGATTCTGCTCTAAGGTTTATAAAACGAAGGAGCCGCACAAACGCGGCCGTCTTGGCAGTTTTAAAGTTTTTGCAGGGGTTCGGGGAGGCTTTTTTCAAAAAGCTCCCCGAGAAGAGCGAAGGAGCCGCGCAAACGCGGCCGGTTTATCGGGCTCAAAGCGTTTTGAGCTTCATTTTTTTATAATAATTGTCACCCGTTTTAATTTTAGGGTTGACAATAAAGGCGTCGTATGTTACAATAGTTACGTTTAAAAATACGGAGGGGTTATGAAAACGACGGAAAAGGTACTTGAGCAGCTTGAAAGAAGGGCGGGGGAATACATTTCGGGCGAGGAGATTGCCGGATTACTGGGAGTGAGCCGGAATGCGGTATGGAAGGCGGTAAAGGCGCTTTGTGAGGCGGGGCATGAGATAAGCAGTGTTCCAAGGCGCGGGTACATGCTTTCAGGATGTGAGGATGTCATATCGAAAACGGGGATAACGAATGCGATAGATTTTGACAAAAGGAGTTTTTACAGAATAGAGATACGGGACAGGGTAACTTCGACAAACACCGTGCTCAAGGAGGAAGGTGCGAGCGGCGAGAGTGAAGGCAAGGTGCTCATTGCGCTTTCGCAGAGCGAGGGCAGGGGGCGAATGGGGCGTTCCTTTTACTCTCCCAAGGAAAGCGGGGTATATTTAAGTCTTTTACTTCGGCCGAAGCTCACTGCAGAGCAAGCGGTATTTGTCACGACGGCGGCGGCGGCGGCCGTATGTCTTGCCGCGAGGGAGACATTTTCGGCAAACGCTGAAATTAAATGGGTTAACGACGTATACTACGAAGGCAAGAAGATATGCGGGATACTGACCGAGGCGGTGCTGGATCTTGAGACCAAGGCGGTCGATTACATAGTGCTCGGCGTAGGGGTGAACGTTTACGAACCTTCGGGCGGTTTTCCCGAGGGAGTCGCCCCGATTGCGGGGAGTCTTGCGAAAAGTGCCGTATCGTTTGCGAAGAGTCGGATAATCGGTCGTTTTCTTTCGCACTTTTACACCCTATACAAGGATGAAAGCCGGCAAAACGCGGCAGAGCTCTACAGAAAGTACAACTTCACGGTAGGCAAGAAAATAAACGTCATATCGGGAGGAATTTCGCGTCCCGCGACGGCGCTTTCGATAGATGACGAATGCCGTCTTGAGGTGGAATACGATGAGGACGGCGAGAGAGAGTTTTTGTCCGCGGGCGAGATAAGCATAAGAGAAAGGGGGGACTGCGTATGAGCGCATACAGATCAAAGAACATATCGGGAGCGAAAGAAAACAAAATAAAGAATTTGACGCTTTGCGCGTTTTGCACGGCGATAATATGTTTATGCACGTTTATTACGGTTCCGTCTGCGATTCCCTTCACGATGCAGACATTTGGGATATATTTTGCGCTGTCCTTTCTCGGCGGCAGGCGCGGTCTTGTCTGCATACTTGCTTATATAGCGCTCGGCGCGGCGGGGCTTCCGATTTTCACGGGCTTTAGGGGAGGCATCGGCGTGCTTTTTCAGACTACGGGCGGGTACATAGTAGGTTTTATATTTGTCGCGCTTTCATATCTTGCTTTTACCGAGCTCATTTCAAAAAAGCCGTGGGTCAAGGTCATGTCGCTTACGGCGGGCACGCTCATTATGTACATTTTCGGGACGGTTTGGTATGTGATACTTAGTGTGAAAAGCGGCGCTCCTGTGGGCATTGGCGCCGCCTTTGCCGTCTGCGTGCTTCCCTTTATAATTCCGGACGCCGTCAAAATGCTGCTTGCTCTAACTTTGAGCGGCAGAATAAGCAAGGCGGTTTTGAAAAAATACTGAAACGTCCGTAAAACAAAAAGGCAAAAAGGCAAAAAGGCAAAAAGGCGCCGCACATCGCGTCGCCTTTTTATTAAATTTAATCACGTATTTTTATGTGTCTTATACTTCTTTTTTCATGATCCGTACATGCTGTTTGTCTGCATATAGTCGTAGATAGCCTTTCCGTGGTCCTGTTCTTCCTTTTGGATATGGCTCAGCACATTTCTGGCATTTTCGTCCTTGAACTCGAATACGCAGGTGTTATAAAGACTTGAGGCGTGTTTTTCAACGGCGAGGACGTCGCTGCAGAAATAGCTGTCCTCCTGTTTGTTGGGGCTGGGGTTTTGGTCGTAATATGCCTCAAATTGCATATTTGCTATATTCGGCGTATTTGAGGAGGACTTTGAAGAGATGTCCGGGACGGTGCCGCGTTCAAGCTCCTCGATCATTTTCAAATGTCCCTGCTCGATTTGAGCGATCTGCGAAAAGAGGTTTTTAAGCTGCGGGTCGGTGGCGGCCGAGGAATGCTTTGTGTATTTTTCGGTGCAAAGCTTTTCCTCATCCTTAAGGTCTTTAAGAAGAAGGGTTTCCTTTTGTGTAAGCTGCATATAAGTTCCTCCGATAATAAAATTTGATCATTTGATCCGATTAGATTATTACCGCAACTTATCCGTTTTAATCTTTTCGCCGTGAATTTGCTCTTTTTCTTTTTTGCCTTCTTTTTAACCTTCTTTTTAATCGAGCATTTGCTCGATTGTGGCTTTCAAAACAGCGCCGACGACCTTGTTTACGACCTTGCCGTTCTTTATTACCATGAGGGTGGGAATGCTCTCCACCGAATATTTTTCGGCAAGCGAGACGTTTTCATCGACATTCACCTTGCATACTTTAATATCCTTGCGCTGTGAAGCGATCTCCTCCACCACGGGAGCGATGCTTTTGCACGGTCCGCACCATTCCGCGTAAAAGTCCAAAAGGACCGGCTTATCGCTTTCCATGACCTCTTTTTTGAAATTTGCTTCATTGATTTTTACCGAAGACATAATAACATACTCCTTTTCAATTTTTTAATCCGTTATAGTAATTTTTATTTGTCTTTGCTCTTGTAGTACAGCTTGCAGTGGCAATACCCTTCGAATTCGGGGTCGGCTATCTGCTCGCGAAACTCCTTGCATATACATTTATACTCTTCTTTTTTCTGCACGCGGCAGGGGCAGTATCCGCCTCTTCTTTTGAGCCCTTCCCGTACAGTTTTGACGATTTCCTCATCTTCATTCAAACGCACCGCCATCAAAAGAGCCTCCTTTTTTGCATATATTTCATTGGCATTCGGCCATTTAATTACTTGCAAAGCGCCGCAGCTTTCCCGCCGCCGAAAAAGCGGCAAACGCGGCAAGATCGAGTATTACAACCGTCGCTCCGACGGGCGTGCTGAGCAGCACCGAAAGGACGACGCCCAAAGCCGCGCAGCAGACCGAGCAGACAAGAGAAATAAGAACCACGGCCCTGAAGCTTTTGGCCACTCGCATCGCCGAAAGCGCCGGGAAGACCACGAGAGCCGATATCAAAAGCGAACCGACGAGCTCCATTGCTATCACCACGATAAAAGCGATAAGGCAGGCGATAAGCAGATTGTACGCGTCTGTTCTGAGGCCTGTCGCCCGTGCGAACGACTCGTCAAAGGTCACCGAGAAAAGTCGGTTATAAAGCAGCAAAAATATAACAAGCGCGACTGCCGAAACGGCAAGCGAGAAGCACACGTCCCGAAAGGTGAGCGTGATTATCGACGAGGAGCCGAAAAGCGCCGAGCAGACGTCTCCCGAAACGTTCGAGGAAAGGGAGAACATATTCATTATAAGATAACCTATCGCAAGCGCGCTGACCGAGATGACGGCGATAAGCGCGTCTCCCTTTATTTTTGAGTTGGGCCCCGAGCGCAAAAGCAGCACCGCCGCAAGCAGTGTTACGGGCAGGACAATGAGGGTGTCAAGCGCGATATCGTGCCCTTCTTTGAGCGTCATTTGCAAAAGCGCGCTTACGGCAGAAGAGACTGCCATTGCGCCGAAAGCAATGTGTGAAAGCCCGTCACCGATAAAGGAAAGACGCTTCATTACGAGTATGACTCCCAAAAGAGAGGAACACATGGCGACAAGCACGCAGACGATAAAAGCGTTTCTTACATACCCGAAGCTAAAATAATATACAAGAGTTTCAAATACATTCATTATTATGCACCTTGGTACTTTTTTTAGTCGCACGCACGGCGGCCGAGATAATTTTTGCCGACCTGACTGTCAAGGTAATCCTCTTTTTTTCCGAAGAAGAGAGGAGTTTCGCCTATGTGCAGGATATGACTTGCGTACTTTATCGCCGCGTCAAGATCGTGTGAAATCATCATGACGGTCATTTTATTATCGTTGAGCATTTTTATGATCTCATACATTTTTTCCGCGGCGGACGGGTCGAGTCCCGAGGTGGGCTCGTCGAGCACGATGAGACGAGAGGCGGCGCAAAACGCCCGGCAAAGCAGCACTCTTTGCTGCTGTCCGCCCGAGAGCTCTCTGTAGGAGGCTCTTTCTATTTCGGATATCCCAAGGTGATTCATTATATCTTTCGCTCTGCTTTTTTCCTTTCCGCCGTAAAAAGGGGAAAAGGCGCGCCGCCCGAGACAGCCTGAAAGGACGATTTCCCACACCGAGGCGGGAAAGTCGCGCTGGATGTCGGTCTGCTGCGGGAGGTAGCCGACCTCACCGGGACGCAGTCCGCCGCCAAAGGTTATTTTTCCCGAAAGCGGCTTTGAAAGGCCGAGTATAGTCCTCATAAGAGTGGTCTTTCCCGACCCGTTTTCTCCAAGTATAAAGAGGTAGTCTCCCTCGTTTACAATAAAGCTCAGCTCTCGGACAACCGCCTTTTTTTCGTAACCGAGAGTCAGATTTTCACATCTCAACAATTCCATTTTACACCGTCAAATCTAAAAAGCTCAGCTCAGAGCCTTTTCAAAAGAAATGAGATTTTCTTTCATAATGTCGATATAGCTGACGCCCTCATCTATCTGCCTTTTTGAAAGACAGCTTATCGAGTTCATAACCACGACGCCGCACTCCCCCTGCTTGCCCGAAGCCTCGATTACCGTCCTTGCAAGCTCTGTATCGCCCGATTCGCTGATTACAATATAGGAAAGGTCAGAAGAGGAAAGGCGCTTGCAAAGAAGGGCGACCGTTTCAAAGGTTGCGTCGCTTTCGCTTGAACAGCCGTCAAAAGCGCAGACACAGCTTACATTGCAATCGTTCATCAGATAGGCAAAAGGAAAACGATCGGCAAAAAGCATAGAATTTACACGGCCGTTTCGCGCCGTCTCGTAAAAGGAGGTCTCCAGCTTTTCAAGCTCGTTTGTGTACGCGGCGCAGTTGTCTTTGTACAGCTTTTCATTTGCCGCGTCCTTTTTTATTATGCTTTCGCATATGCGAGAGCAAAAAAGACGCGCATTTTTGAGGGAAAGCCACACATGCTCGTCGTATTCGTGAGAATGCGGGTTTATGTGATTGTGCTCGGCGTGCTTTGACACCGACTCCGGCACCGCGAGCGCCCCCTCCCCCAAAACGGAAAGCAGATTTATAAGCTCGGCGTCCTTGCCCGCCGTTTCTTCTATAAATTCCTCGGAGGCGGCGCCTACATATATTATTATGTCACTTGAGGCGATAGAGGCGACGTCCGATGCCGAAGGGCTGTAATTGTGTATGTCGATTCCGCTTTTTGCGAGCAGTTCTACCGAGACGGAATTTGAGCCCTTTGTTATTTGCCGCGTCCAGTCGTACGCGGCAAAGCCGGTGCACAGTATATTAAGCGTGTTTTCCTCTTTTGGAGGCCGCGCCGCGCCGCAGCCCGAAAGCAAGAGTGCAAGAGAGGCCGCAAGAGTTATAAAGGCGACAAGGGAGCATACGGTTTTTTTTATTTTCATGATCCGATTTTACCCTTTTTCGCCCGTTTCGGGGCGGCATCTTTCGCACATGCCGTAAAGCACCGTTCTCTTCTCGTCGATAACAAAGGAGCTGCCCTTTGCCGCGCTCAGCACTATCTGCGTCTGGCGGTCGTCCATGTGATAAACACTTCCGCAAAGCAGGCATTTAAGATGAAGATGAGAACCGCACCGATCGTCGTTTACATATCTGTACAAGAATTTGCGGCTGCCCTCCTCGGCGCTCTTTTGAAGAGAGCCCTCCCGCACCAGCTTGTCAATGTTGCGGTATATTGCGCTTTTGCTTATGTCGCCCCGGCTGCACAGGCTGTTCACTATCTCGTCGGTCGAAAAATATGTGTCGCGGTGCTCTTTGAAAAAATCCGCGAGCGCCTTTCTTTGATTTGTGTTGTACCTTCCCAAATTTTTGCCCTTTCAAAACCGATAAAACGATTTGCGAAAAATTCGCAAATTATTATACAATACTTTTTCCCTCCTGTCAAGGGCGTTTTTAAGAAATTCTTCATTTTCCGGGGCATTTTAAAGGGAAGCGCTTGAAAAACTCAAGCGGTTGTGCTATGCTTATTTATGCTTATTTGGACGAAGAAAAATCAATTTTACCGCCTTCGGAGGGCAAAGAATCGTATGAAGGGCATACTTGTTACAAACCACTTCCTTTCGGGAAAAAAATTTGACGACTTGGTTTTATTTTTTATGAAAAGCGCGCAAAGACACGGTATCACCCTGACGCATTATACAAACTGTCAGATGATAAACCTGCTTTCCCTGCCGTACGCCGCCGCGCGTGAGTCCTTAGCGCGCGAGGAGGCGGATTTTGTGCTCTTTTGGGATAAGGACGTTCGCCTTGCCGCTTACCTTGAGGCGCTCGGGGCAAGAGTGTTTAACAGCTCGCGCGCAATTGAGATATGCGACGACAAGTCGCTTATGTATTTAAGTCTCTGCCAAAGCGGCATACCCATGCCCAAAACCGCCTTTTCGCCGATGATGTTTTATACTCCGAAAGACTTTCCCCCCGATTATCCCGACAATTTTATTTCATCCCTTGAAAAAGAGCTCTCCTACCCGATTGTGGTAAAAGAGTGCTTTGGCTCCTTCGGTTATCAGGTCTATCTTGCAAAGGATCGCGACAGTCTTGCAAAGCTTATCCGGGAGCTTTCTCCAAAGCCGCTGATCTTTCAGGAGTTCATCACCACCGTAAAACACGGTATCGGCGGACGCGATTTGCGCCTTCATGTCGTCGGCGATCGGGTTGTGACCGCCATGGCGAGGGAAAATCCCCGGGATTTCAGGGCGAATATCACAAACGGGGGGATTATGTCTTTGTATTCTCCGTCAAACGAAGAAAAAGAGACGGCGCTTAAAGCATGCCGGAAGATCGGACTCGATTTCGCGGGAGTCGACCTGCTCGTCGACACACAGGGCAGAGTCTTTCTCTGCGAGGTGAATTCAAACGCTCATTTTGTAAATATTTTCTCCTGCACCGGAGTCAATGTTGCCGATTGCATTATCGAGCATATCGCAAATAACGTAAATATAAATAATAAATAAACCGAAAGAAAAAGGACAGAAGGACGCCCGCCGAGGACTAAAATGACCGCGTATCTGATATACAGCAAAAAAGAGGCGCAAAGAAACGCCTGGTTTATAAATGAACTTATATCTCAAGCAAATAAGCGCAGTGTAATTATGACTCTTTTGATTGAGGAAGAATTGACCCCCGCTCTGTCAGGAGGCGCTTTCGTCTTGCTTTGTAACGGCAGAGTGCTCGGCGCGGCCGACTTTGCCGTCGTGCGCGCGCAAAATTACATTCTCTCGCATCACCTTGAGCTTATGGGTATGAGAGTTTTCAACAGCTCAAGAGTCTCTCGTGTGTGCGGCGATAAAATGCTGACCTATCAGCTCGCCCTGAGCCTGAATCTCCCGGTTATGGATACCATTTTCGTCAAAAAAAACTCGCCTTTTCCCATGTCGCCCTTCTTTCCCTGCGTGCTTAAGCCTATCGACGGCAAGGGAGGCGAAAAGGTTTTTCTCGCAAGGGACCCGTCCGAATACGAAAAATTACTTCCGCATTTTGCGGGAAGAGACATGCTTATCCAAAAATGCGCCTCAAGGGTCGGCAGAGATACCCGTGTATACGTCATGGGCAAAAGAATCCTGTGCTCGTTTACCCGCGTCTCGGATACTGATTTTCGCAGTAATTTTTGTCTTGGAGGTCGCGCCGTACCCCATACCCTCTCCGCCGAGGAGCATATCGCCGTGCAAAAGCTCTGCGACGCGCTTGAGCCCGATTTTGTCGGCGTCGATTTTGTCTATGATTTTGAGCGCGCCGTATTTAACGAAGTGGAAGACGTCGTGGGTTCGCGCATGGTCTACGCAAATACCGACATAAACGTCGCCGGAGAGTATATTGATTATATTTTGTCTGAAATGTGAAGCGTTTTGCAGCTTGCAAAGGGCGGCTTTTCTTTGTACAAACGCCGGTGAATATCCTGTTTGGCGGATTTTTCTTTATATTATATTGTATATTGTGTCAAAAATCGGGACGGCCGCGTTTGCGCGGCCGTCCTTTCAAATTGTGTCACGGCGTCCGAGTCTTGACTTAAAGTCCTCGTAAGAAAAGGACGTGAGTCGAAAGAGCGCGCCGTTTTCGCCGAGGCGCCAGATATCGGGCAGGGGCATTCCGTTAAAGGTATTGTTTTTACATGTGGTGTATATTGCCATATCTCCGAATATGAGCAGGCTGTCCCGACGCAGCTCGCGATCAAAGCCGTAGGTTCCGATAACGTCGCCGGCAAGGCAGGTCGGGCCGGCGAGGCGGTATACAAAGGCGGGCTTTTCCTCACACGCTCCGTAAAGCGGGGGAGTGTAGGGCATCTCGAGTACGTCGGGCATATGGCATGCCGCGCTTGTGTCAAGGATGGCTGTGTCGTACCCGCCGTTCTTTACGATATCGCGCACGCGGGAGAGCAGATATCCGGCGTTAAGCGCGACCGCCTCGCCGGGTTCGAGGTAGACTTCTGCATTATAGCGCTCCTTTACGCGGGTAATGCAATTTTCAAGTCTTTTTATGTCATATCCCGGGCGGGTAATATGGTGTCCGCCGCCCATATTGAGCCATTTCATGTCCGAAAGTACGAAGCCGAATTTTTCCTCAACGGCGCGAAGAGTGATCTCAAGGTCTATTGAATCCTGTTCGCAAAGGGTATGAAAATGGAGCCCGTCGAGCAAACGTACTTCCGATTCGCTCATTTGCTCACGCCAATTTTTCAGCGTAACGCCGAGGCGGCTTCCGACGGCGCAGGGGTCATAAATCGCGTGAGCGCTTTTTTGGGTCGAGCACTCGGGATTTATGCGGAGCCCCACGCTTTTTTTTGCGCTTTTTGCGGCCGGACCGAACCTTTTCAGCTCTGCGGGCGAGTTGAAGACTATGTGGTCGGCGTATTTAAGTATTTCATCAAATTCTTTTTCGCCGTATGCGGCGCAAAAGACGTGCGTCTCTTTGCCCTTCATCTGTTCGGCGCCGAGCCTTGCTTCATAAAGACCGCTTGCCTCGGTGCCCGCAAGATAGTTTGAGAGGAGGGGGTAAAAGTCGTAATTTGAGAACGCCTTTTGAGCGAGCAGGATCTTTGCTCCCGTGTTTTTGGCAAGAGAGGCGAGAATATCGCAGTTGCGGATAAGGGCGCGCTCGTCTATGACGTAGCAGGGGGTGGCAAGCTCTGAGAAGAGAGCCGCATTTTGTTCAGACAGCAGCGCAAAGGGCGCTCTTGCATCTTTTAAGGTTAAAGTGCTCATAAGCAAACAATGGCGGGAGAACGGTTTTCCTTGTAAGGCAGACCGTATTTATCGAGCGCGACGAGGAAGGGGTCGGGATCAAATTCTTCGACGGTATGCACGCCCGGCGTGTTCCATTTGCCGGTAAGAAGCATAAGCGCGCCGCACATTGCCGGAACGCCCGTCGTGTAGCTTATCGCCTGGCTCCCGGTTTCCCTATAGCACTGCTGGTGGTCGCATACGTTGTAAATATAATAAGTTTTACCTTTGCCGTCCTTTTCGCCCGTGAAAATACAGCCGATATTGGTTTTGCCGTACGTGCGAGGGCCAAGGCTTGCCGGATCGGGCAGGAGCGCCTTTAAAAATTGAATCGGAACGATGTCCCGTCCTTCAAAGCGAACGGGGGTGGTTGAGAGCATTCCGACGTTTTCAAGGCAGCGCATATGAGTGAGATAGCTTTCGCCGAATGTCATGAAAAAGCGGATACGCCGTGCCTCGGGTATGTTTTTCGCAAGCGACTCAAGCTCTTCGTGATGGAGCAGGTATATGTCCTTTATGCCCACCCCGTCAAAATCGTAACGGCTTTTAATACTCATCGCGGGGACCTCGACCCACCTGCCGTTTTCCACATAGCTGCCGGGCGCGCTTACTTCTCTGAGGTTTATTTCGGGGTTGAAATTGGTGGCAAACGGATAACCGTGCTCTCCTCCGTTGCAGTCGAGAATATCGATTGTGTCAATAAGGTCAAACTCGTGCTTTTTTGCGTAAGCGCAGTATGCCTGGGTGACGCCGGGGTCAAAACCGCAGCCGAGCAGCGCGATAAGTCCCGCCTTTTTGAATTTCTCCTCGTACGCCCACTGCCAGCTGTAGTCAAAGTATGCCGAAAAGCCCTTTTCTTTGCACCTTTTTTCATATATTTTTCGCCATTCGGGGTTGTTTGTGTCCTCGGGCTCGTAGTTTGCCGTATCCATATAGTTTACGCCGCAGGCAAGACAGGCTTCCATGATTGTGAGATCCTGATAGGGAAGGGCAATGTTCATAACAAGATCGGGCTTATAACTATTTATAAGGCTTATAAGCTGACCAAGGTCGTCGGCGTCCACCTGACGCGTAGTTATTTTTGTGCTTGTGCGGCTTTGAAGCTCGGATGCAAGCGCCTCGCACTTTGATATTGTTCTGCTTGCTATGCACAGTTCGGAAAAGACATCGCTTACCTGACAGCACTTTTTTATGGCGACGGAGGCGACTCCGCCGCAGCCGATAACCAAAACTCTGCTCATTTTTATCTCCTTGATTTTTAATACTGATTTACTTTGTTTTTTTAATTATGTTTTTTGAAAGAACGAGGATGAGCTCGCGAAGGAGCTTGCAGGAAAGCGCCGTGGAGGCGCCGCTTTGATCGAGCGAGGGAGCAAGCTCGTTTATATCCGCGCCCACTATATTTGTACCGCCGAGTTCAAGCGTCGCAGAAAGCAGTTCAATAAAGGTTACGCCCCCTGCCTCCGGCGTGCCGGTTCCCGGAAGGGCGGAGGGATCAAGACAGTCAAGGTCTATTGTAAGGTATATCGGAGTTTTCTTCTTTTTAAGCTCGTTTACAAGGTGAGAAAGCCCGTCGAAATTAAAAAGATGAAGGTCGGTGTGCTCTCTTGCAAACTCGAATTCGCTTTTGTCGCCGCTGCGTATGCAAAACTGGTGTATCCTCGAATCCCCCACAAGCTCGTGGCAGCGGCGCATCACGCAGGCGTGACTGAGGCTTGCTCCTAAGTATTCCTGCCTGAGGTCGGCGTGGGCGTCAAAATGGATTATATGTAGATTGGGGAAAAAGCCGATCGCGCTCCTTATTGCACCGAGCGTGACAAGATGCTCTCCTCCGATCATAAGCGGAAGCTTACGCTCTTGAAGGATCGTCCCTGTGCGGGACTCTATCTGCCCAAGCGCAAGCTCGGCTCTGCCGATGGAGAGCTCAAGGTCTCCGCTGTCAAAGACAGAGCATTCGCAAAGGTCCATATTCTGATACGGGCTGTAGCTTTCAATCCCGAAGCTTTCGTGCCTTATGGCGCTCGGACCGAAACGCGCGCCCGGGCGGTAGCTTGCCGTTGAGTCAAAGGGCGCGCCAAACAGCACGATGTCTGCGTTTTCGTACTCGGATCCGCAAGCGATAAAGGTCTCTATATTTGGTTTGAGCATGGTTTATTTTTCTACCTCCATAAGCATTTTTTCAAGAAACGCGGGCAGATAGAACGCTCCGATATGCAGCTTTGTCGTGTAGTATCTCGTCCCGATATTCAGAGAAAGCCATCTTTTTGCGTCAAGGTCGTCTATCGGGTGATACTTTTTGCTGGCAAAGCCGAACAGCCAGTAGCCCGCGGCGTAGGTCGGTATATGCGCCTGATACACTCTGCTTATCGGAAAGGTGCTTGCTATTCGTTTGTGGCTGCGCTGCATCGCCTCCGCGTCGTGCCTGTAAAACGGGCTGCCCTGCTGGTTTACCATTATCCCGTCCTCGCGAAGAGCATTATAGCATATACCGTAAAATTCCTTTGTGAAGTAGCCCTCGGAGGGTCCGAAGGGGTCGGTGGAGTCGACGATGATGAGGTCGTACCGTTCGCTGCACCTCCTTATGAAACGAAGGGCGTTATCAAAGTATATATGCACCCTGCTGTCGTCGAGTCGGGACGCATTCTCGGGCAGGTACATTCTGCACGCCTCCACCACCTGAGGGTCCATTTCGACAAGGTCTATCCGCCGCACGCAGTCATACCGCGCCAGCTCTTTTACGACCCCTCCGTCTCCCGCGCCGATTACGAGGATATCCTTTATGCACGGATGCACCGACATAGGAACATGGGTCATCATCTCGTCGTATATAAACTCGTCCCGTTCGGTCAGCATCACGCTGCCGTCCAAGGTAAGCACTCTGCCGAATTCCGGGGTGTCGAATATGTCGATTTGCTGGTAGTCGCTCCTTTGCGAATACAAATGTCGGTTCACTCTTATGCTGTGCTTGACGTCCGGGGTGTGAAATTCGCCGAACCACAGCTCCATTTCGGACGGCGTGGGCGCCTCGTACATTTCGTTCATTTTAATCTCCTCCCGAAAGCTTTATTAAAATAAATCAAGACTCAGGCCAAAACGTTTATGCTGTTTATATCGGGGTCCTCGGGGCCGGTCATGGAGCACCCCTTCGCTTTAGCGTATTTTATGTACTCAAGTATCTCCTTTGTGACGCGCTCTCCCGGCGCGAGAATCGGTATTCCGGGAGGATAGCACATGACAAACTCGCTGCACACCTGCCCGACGCATAAGTCAAGCGGCAGGCTTTTCTTTTTTGAATAAAACGCCTCCTGCGGACTTGTCACCACCTGCGGTTCAATATACTCCTGGCTCATGAGGCCGCTGCTGTCCTTTTGATATCTGCGCCGTATCTCGGCGAGGGCGCTGACCAGCCGTTCGAGCTCCTGCGGTCTGTCCCCTATAGACAGATAGGCAAGGATGTTGCCGATGTCGCCGAACTCTATTTGTATGTCGTACTCGTCTCTGAGCAGGTCGTAGACCTCGATACCCGCAAGGCCGATATCTCTTGTGTGCACGCTCAGCTTCGTAAGGTCAAAGTCAAAGACCGAATCGCCGTTTACAATGTCGCGCCCGAAGGCATAGTAACCTCCGATGGCGTTTATCTCCTCCCTTGCGTAGTCCGCCATTCTCACGACCTTTGAAAAAATTTCCTTGCCGCGCAGCGCGAGATTTCTTCGGCTTATATCAAGGCTTGACATCAGCAGATAGCTGCCGGAGGTTGTTTGAGTCAAATTTATTATCTGGCGCACATAACCTTTGTTCATTTTGGGACCTATCAGCAGAAAGCTCGACTGTGTGAGACTTCCCCCGCTCTTATGCATAGACACCGAGGCCATATCCGCTCCCGCTTCCATTGCCGAAACCGGCAGCCCCGCCCCAAAATAAAAGTGCGTGCCGTGCGCCTCGTCGGCAAGACAGTACATTCCCGCGTCGTGCGCCATTTTGACTATCTCCTTGATATCGCTGCAAACTCCGTAATAGGTCGGGTTGTTTACCAGCACCGCGACGGCGTCGGGATTTTCCTCTATCGCCTTTGCCACGTGTTCACGCTTCATTCCAAGCGATATACCGAGCCGTCGGTCGACCTCGGGGTTGACGTATACAGGTATCGCGCCGCAGAGCACCAAAGCGTTTATCACACTTTTGTGCACGTTGCGGGGAAGTATTATCTTATCTCCGCGCTTGCAGGTGGAAAGCACCATGCTCTGAACGCAGCTTGTCGTTCCGCCCACCATTAAAAAGGCGTAGGCGGCGCCGAAGGCGTCGGATGCGAGAAGCTCCGCCTCCCGTATCACCGAAACCGGGTGGCACAGGTTGTCAAGCGGCTTCATGCTGTTTACGTCGATGCTGACGCACTGCGAACCGAGAAAGGCGGTAAGCTCCGGGTTGCCCCTGCCGTGCTTATGCCCGGGAACGTCAAAGGGAACCACCCTCATCTGCCTGAAGGTTTGAAGCGCCTCGTATATCGGCGCCCTGTTTTGGTCTAAAGCGAGAGATTCTTCACTCATTGCCATTGTATTTCTCCGTTTCTGCCGTGAGCGGCGGAAAATGCATAAATTTTTTACATAAAATACTGCAAAATCATAATTGCAGCCCTTGGTAAACAAAAAACAGACTGCGTTTGCAGCCTGTGAAAAACGTCCGATTTATGATACGCCTACGGCGGCGGCAAAAAGCCGCGAACCGCTTATATAACACGGTTTTTATTGTAGGCGGTAATGAACGGATGATCGGTGCATAGAGTCTATATAGCAATGATACTTTTACTACTCTTTATTGACCACTTCACAAGTCTGCGCATAGCGCACATTCGGGTTATCATATAAATTAAATGATAATTAATAATGACAATGATAACCGCAGCTTATAAAATCGAGCTTTTAACTCAATCAATAAAGGCGGAAAGACCGCCGATTGGCAGAAAAGGGACCCGGCTGTTTTATTACCGTGGCTCTCAGCGTCTTTTTTAAGTTAAGAGCTAAGAGCGGTCCCGATAATCACTCGGATAAGACTCTATGTCAAATCTGTATCCAAAGCATACTATAATTCTTTTGCCTGCCCTTGTCAATAGCTTTGCAAAATTTCAATTGTAAACTTTTCATGACAAATAACGAGCGTCGAACAAAAACCCGCCTTTTGTATAAAATTATAGAAAAATCAAAATCATATCGACAAATTCGAAAAAGTCTGCTATAATATAATCATAAAAGCATAACGGACCGCCTTTTCCCGAAAGCAAGACATAATATGACAATTTTCGGGAGCTGCGGCACTAAGGAGGAAGCGCTTGACAAAATGAAAACAAAGACATTTATAGGCGGAGTACATCCGCCCGACGGCAAGGGATTATCATCTGACGCTCCCATACGAAAGGTCAGCGCCAAAGACATCCTTGTGTTTCCGCTTTCAAAACACATAGGCGCGCCTTCGCTGCCGGCGGTCGAGGTTGGTCAAAGGGTAAAAATCGGCACCCTGATTGCCAAGGCGGGCGGTTTTGTCGGAGAGAACATTCACTCTTCGGTTTCGGGAAAGGTCAAAGCGATAGAGCCCCGCCTTACCGACAACAATTCTAAAATCATGTCGATAGTGATAGAAAACGACAAAACGGACGAGGTTGAGCAAGGATACGGTACGCCTCGCGACATTGCCTCTCTTTCTCCCGAACAAATAAAGCAAATAATAGCGGACAGCGGTATAATAGGAATGGGCGGCGCGGGTTTTCCGCTTGCGGTAAAGCTGAGTCCAAAGCCGACGCAGAAAATAAAATACATAATAGTAAACGCCGCGGAATGCGAGCCCTACATAACGTGCGACCACCGTCTTATGCTCGAAAGGGGCGAAAAGATCATTAAGGGAACGCTGGCTCTCAGCCGCATTTTTCCCGGTTCTCGGGTGCTTATCGGAATTGAAGCAAACAAGCCCGACGCGATAGAGCACATGAGTGCTCTCGCGTGCGACGAGCCGACTGTTGCGGTAAAGCCGCTCAGGACAAAATATCCGCAGGGCGGCGAGAGGATGCTTATCTACGCGCTCACCGGCATGAAGCTGAATTCAAAGCTGCTGCCCGCCGACAAGGGATGCATAGTTTTGAACGTTTCGAGCGCCGTCGCCGTATACGACGCTTTGTATGAGAGCAGACCCGTGACAAGCAGAATAGTCACAGTAACGGGAGAGGGCGCCAACTCGCCCTGCAATCTCGAGGTCCCGCTGGGGATGATGCTTTCCGAGCTGCTTGAGGCGGCGGGCGGAATAAGCCCGAAGACAAGAAAGCTTCTCTCGGGAGGACCGATGATGGGAGTTTCCCTTTCCTCGACCGACATTCCCGTATACAAGACCTCCTCGGCGTATGTCGCGCTGCTGCGCGATGATATCGAGGATTCGAATATGACCGAGTGCATAAGGTGCGGCAAATGCGCCAACGTGTGTCCCGAACGGCTCTTTCCCACAAGACTTGCCTTTGCGGTGAATTCAAATAACCTTGAGCTGTTCACCAAATACGGAGGGCTTGAGTGCATAGAGTGCGGCAGCTGCGCTTATATTTGCCCTGCCAAGCGGCCTCTTGTGCAGACAATTCGCTACGGAAAATCGGAGGTTAGGAAAAAGAAATGAATGAATCCGAAACAAGATTTGCCATATCGAGCTCGCCTCATCTGCGCGGGAAGCTGACCACAAGGGGTATAATGCTCGACGTGCTCATCGCTCTCATACCCGTGTGCGGCGCCGGAGTGTTTGCCTTCGGTATCAGGGCCTTGCTTATAATACTGATAAGCATCATAAGCTGCATAGGCTTTGAGCTTTTGTACGAAAAGCTGACAAGGCAGCCTTTGACGGTGGGCGATTTGTCGGCGGCGGTGACCGGCGCGATACTTGCCATAAATCTGCCCGCGACCGTACCTCTTTGGGTCCCGGTGCTCGGCTCGGCATTTGCGATTATAATCACGAAGATGCTCTTTGGAGGCTTGGGGCATAACTTTATGAACCCCGCTCTCTCGGCAAGAGTTTTCCTTCTTATATCCTTTGCAGGTATAATGACCACTTATCCTTCGACGGTGAGGCTGATTTCCACTTTCACAAAGGTCACGAGCGAGGCGACTCCCCTGAAGTCTGTGGCAAGCGGCGAAAGCATTAACTGGTTCACGATGCTTACCGACATGCATACGGGCTGTATAGGCGAGGCTTCGGTTATCGCGATATTAATAGGCGCCGCTTATCTGCTGATACGTCGAACGATAGCTGCTCGTATACCCTTTACCTATATAATTTCAAGCGCTGTATTCATAGCGTTGATTCTTATAATAAAAGGGGATGCGGAGCTTATAACGATTGACTACATGGTGGCTCAGATATGCGGTGGCGGACTGCTGCTCGGCGCCTTTTTCATGGCGACCGACTATGTCACAAACCCGTCGACCCCCCTGGGACAGTTTATATTCGCCGTGCTGCTCGGACTTATCACCGCGATAATAAGGCTGCTTAGCGGCAGCGCGGAGGGAGTTTCCTATGCCATAATAATCGGCAATATGCTCTCTCCCCTCATTGACCGGCTGCTGACTCCCTCGTATTTCGGAAAGAGAAGCAAGCCGATACCGTTTGAAAACGCTTGAGAAAAGGCGGGTAGGTAAAAGACATGAAATCGATAATAAAAAACGCATTGATACTGCTTGCCATCACTCTTATCGCGGGACTCTCCCTTGCTTTCGTGCATGATATCACGAAAGAGCCGATAAAGCGCGCGCAGGAAGAGGCGGCTCTTGAGGCATACCGCGCGGTATATAACGAAGCTGACTCTTTTGAGGAATTGACAAGTGACATAAGCGCCTACAAGGCGCCCGAGAACGTAACGGTAGACGAGGTAAAGATTGCGCTGAGCAAGGACAAAGAGACTTTAGGCTGGGTCATGAAGCTGACTTCAAAAAGCGGGTACGTCGGCGACATAACCCTCGCCTTGGGGATATCCGAGCAAGGGATTCTGCAGGGCATGACGGTGCTGTCTATGAGCGAGACGCCCGGCCTTGGCGCAAAGTGCACCTCGGATGATTTTCAGGAGCAGTTTGTCGGGATAGGGGTCGGCAGTATAGTTGCCGTTAAGGACGGCAAGTCGGCCGAGGGAGAAATCGACGCGATAAGCGGAGCGACCTTTACGACAAACGCCGTTCTTGAAGCGGTCAACTGCGGGATAGACCTCGCTCACACGCTGCTTATGCCTTCCGAGAAATAAGGCGCGAAGCGGTTTTAAGAGTTTTAAGTAAGTAGGAAAGGCAGGTAGTTACATATGAATAAAGTAAGCGAACGGCTTTACAACGGCATTATAAAGGAAAATCCCACCTTTGTGCTGCTGCTTGGCATGTGCCCGACGCTCGCCGTCACCACAAGCGCGATAAACGGCCTCGGAATGGGACTTTCGGCGGCCGCAGTGCTCATAATGTCAAACTTTATAATCTCGCTCCTTCGAAAGGTTATACCCTCGGGTGTGAGGGTCCCCGCCTACATCGTGATAGTTGCTTCGCTTGTAACGGTGCTTGAGCTGCTGCTTCAGGCATATGTGCGTTCCATTTACTCGGCGCTGGGAATTTACATACCGCTGATTGTCGTCAACTGCATCATTCTCGGCCGTGCGGAGGCTTACGCGGGTAAAAATCCCGTTCTTTTGTCGGTTTTTGACGGAATAGGAATGGGGCTCGGCTTCACAATGGCGCTTACCGTAATAGGCTGCATACGTGAGCTGCTCGGCAACGGAAGCGTCTTCGGAATAAACGTTATGCCCTCGTGGTACGAGCCTATTGCCATGATAGTGCTGGCTCCAGGAGCGTTCTTCGTGCTTGCTATGCTCGTCGCGCTGAGAAACAGGCTCGTGTCAAGGAAAAAGCGGGAAAAAATCAGCGCCGACAGCTGCGTCGGTCAGTGCATAGGCTGCAACCTCTGCTCAAAAAACCTTGAAAAGAGCGAAAAAAAGGAGGATGAAAAGGCATGACGAACCTCCTTCTTGTGCTGTTTACCACAATACTTGTAAACAACGTGGTGCTCAGTCAGTTTTTGGGACTTTGTCCCTTTCTCGGCGTGTCGAGGTATCTGAAAACGGCAAACGGCATGGGAATCGCCGTCATATTTGTTATAACCGTATCTTCGGCGCTCTCCTCTTTGATATACACTTATGTGCTCGAGACGCTTGGGCTTACATATCTTTCAACCATAGTGTTCATTCTCATAATCGCCGCGCTTGTCCAGTTTATCGAGATGTTCCTTAAAAAGTTTTCGCGCCCGCTTTATGAGGCGCTCGGAGTTTACCTGCCTCTGATTACCACCAACTGCGCGGTGCTTGGCGTCGCCCTTACCAACGTTCAAAACGGATACGGACTGCTTATGAGCACTCTTTCGGGCTTTGGAACCGCCTGCGGCTTCGCGCTTGCCATTATTATAATGGCCGCCATCAGAGAAAGCCTTGATCTTACAAAGGTTCCCGAAAGCTTTCGCGGAATGCCGCTGACGCTTCTTGTTTCGGGACTTATGGCTATGGCGTTTTTCGGGTTTTCGGGCATCAATCTGTAATTTTGAAATATTTAAATGAAAAATTGAAATATTGAAATATTGAAATATTGAAATAATATTGAAATGAAATTTTGATCAAAAACGGGGAAACTAAGAATGGATATGGTTTCGATACTGATAACTGCGGGTCTTGTAGGCGCCGTGGGCCTGCTTGTCGGCCTCTTTCTCGGAATTTCGGGAATATTTTTGAAGGTGCCCGCCAACGAGCTTGAATCAAAGGTGAGAGAGTGTCTGCCCTCCAACAACTGCGGCGGCTGCGGATACGCCTCCTGCGATGCGCTTGCAAAGGAAATAGCCCTCGGAAACGCGCCCGTGAACGCCTGCGTCGTCGGGGGCGACGCGGTTGCCGAGAGCATCGCGCAGATACTTGGCAAAAAAGCGGAAAAAAGCGTGCGCAGGGTCGCGCACGTCAAATGCTTGGGAAGCTGCGACGTGGCAAAACGGACCGCCGACTATGTCGGCGTGCGAGACTGCCGCGTTGCCGCTCTTTCGCCCTCGGCGGGCGGAAAGGGCTGTTACTACGGGTGCATAGGGTTCGGAAGCTGCGTCGAGGTCTGCTCTTTTAACGGAATAAAGGTAATAGACGGACTGGCAAGGATAGATGCCGACAAATGCCGCGGATGCGGCGAATGCGCCAGGGTCTGCCCGAAGGGAATAATCGAGATAGTCGATTACAAAAAGATGCCTCTTGTAAGCTGCGTCTCGCGCGACAGGCTCAAGGACGTGAAGAACGTCTGCGGCGCGGGCTGTATAGGCTGCGGAATATGCGAAAAGCTCTGCCCCGAAAAGGCGATAAAAATGGAAAACAATCTCCCGTCGGTGGATCTCTCCCTTTGCAGCGGTTGTATGACCTGCGCGAATAAGTGCCCTTCAAAGGTCATCTCCTCTTTTGTTTTGCAAAATGAGGCGTAACGGTAACGGTAATATAAGAGGCTTTGCAGCACTTTTGGCTTTTTGCCTTTCTTTGCCTTTCTTTTTTGCCTCCTGCGCTTTTGAGACTCCCATGTACGAGACGTCCTATTACGACCTTTTTGACACGGCGACGGTGATAAGAGGGTACGCTTCAAGCGCCGACGACTTTCAAAAGGGCTGCGATATGATATACGAAGAGCTCCTTACCTGTCATCGCCTTTTTGACATTTACAACGAGTACGAGGGGATAAACAATCTGCGCACCGTGAACAAAAATGCCGGTATCTCAAATGTCAAGACCGACCAAAGGGTGATTGAGCTTCTTGAGTACGCAAAGCTTATGTACGATAAGACTGATAAGGCGCTTGATATCTCAATGGGAGCGCTTCTTGACATTTGGAAAGAGTACCGTGATAGGGCAGAGGAGGTTCTTCCCGAAAAAGAGGAGCTCGCGCAGGCGAGGCTGCATTCGTCCATCGATTCTCTTGTGATCGATCACGACCAAAGCACGGTGTATATCGAGGATAAACTTATGAGCCTTGACGTCGGCGCGATTGCAAAGGGGTACGCTTGCGAGCGCGTACTGGCGCTGATGCCGGATACCGAAATATCGGCAGCGGTGATAAACCTCGGCGGAAACGTTGCCGTATACGGCAAAAAGCCGAACGGCGGGGGAGACTGGAGCATAGGAGTGAATTCTCCGTTTGATAAGGGAGAGCTTTTGAGCTTTAAATGCAGCGATCTTTCTGCGGTCACAAGCGGGGATTATCAAAGATACTACCTTGTGAACGGGGTGAAGTATCACCACATAATCGACCCGAGTACGATGTACCCGGGCAGGAATTTTACTCAGGTGACAGTCATCGCCGAAAGCCCGCTTTTGGGCGACGCGCTCTCTACCGCGCTTTTTGTCACCGATCTTGAAAAGGGAGAGCAAATCGCCGATTCCTTCGGAGTCGCCGTTATATGGGTGACGCCCGACAATAAGGTCTTCAAAAACGAAAGGGCAAAGGAGCTTACTTTATGATTTATGATAAAGGTTAGCAAAAAAACAAGGAACGACATAATTCTTTTTTCTCTGCTGCTCTTTATTTCAATTCTTTTGCTGCTTTTATTTGCGTCCTCGGGAAGGCAGGGAAAATACGTGAGGGTGGAGGTCAACGGCGAGCTTTACGGCCGCTATTTGCTTGATACCGACGCCTCTATAGACATAGGTGATTCCAACCGACTTATAATCTCTTCGGGCTCTGTGTATATGGAAAGCGCCCGCTGTCCGGACAAGACCTGTGTTAAGCAAGGAAAAATATCAAGGGTCGGGCAGAGTATCATCTGTCTGCCGAATCGTGTGATTGTTGTCATTGAGGACGACTCAAGCGACTTTGCGGACGATATAGTGATCGGATAGGGGGAGCTTGTGAAAAACGGTAAAACGGCGCGTGTCGCCACTGTCGGTATGCTTGTCTGTCTTGCTTTTATCCTCTCTTTTCTTGAAAGTCTGCTGCCTGTTTTCACGGCGGTCCCCGGAGTGAAGGCGGGAATTGCAAATATTGTGACCGTGTTCGCCCTATACAGACTGGGAGCAAGGGACGCGCTTTTTATATCCCTTGCGAGAGTGATACTTGCAGGCTTTGCCTTCAGCGGACTTTTTGCAAGTCTTTACGCGCTTTGCGGTGCGCTGCTTTCGCTTGCGCTCATGACTTTCGTAAAAAAAACCGAATTGCTCGGCGTCACGGGGACAAGCATCTGCGGCGGCATTTTTCACAACGCCGGTCAACTTGCTCTCGCGCTTGCCGTCACAGATACCGCTTTGCTTGTCGGCTATCTGCCGGCGCTCATGATAAGCGGACTTATAAGCGGGACGCTCGTGGGTATTCTTTCGGCGGTGGCAATAAAGAGAGTAAAGCTGCCGTGGAATCTCTCATAAGGCGCATTATTTACAGAAAGTTTATTATATAAACCAATTGTTTTATTATAATTTATGATACAATAAATCGGTGATACGGCCTGCCGGGCGGACGAAAAAGTGAATCTTGTCTGCTCATGTCGGCTCAAAATACATAAAATATTCAACTGCTTGCAAAATATAAATGACTGAAAGGTTACAATAATATGAAAACTACCGAGCTTATATCCTATATTTCACGCGGAGAGCTTGACAATACGCTTGCCGCTCTTTACGGCTGGGACGGCGTTTTATCCCAAAGGGAACGTTATATAAAGGCGGCCGAGGGCTTTATACACCATTACGGCGACAGGGAGGGTGTAAGACTCTTCTCGGTGCCGGGAAGGACCGAGGTTTCAGGCAATCATACCGACCACAATCACGGCAAGGTGCTTGCCGCCTCTATAAACCTTGATATAATCGCCGTCGCCGCAAAGGAGGATGGCGGAGACTTTATAAGGATCAAGAGCGAGGGCTTTCCCGAGGACGAGGTGCGTATTTGCGATATCAAGGTCGATCCCGAGAGGTATTTTACCTCATACGCCGTGATAGGCGGCATGTACGACGGCTTTATTAAAAACGGATATAAGTCGGGCCCCTTCTGCGCCTATACCACCTCAAACGTATTCAAGGGAAGCGGTCTTTCCTCCTCCGCGGCGTTCGAGGTTATGGTCGGCAACATCATGCGCACGCTGTATGAAAACGACATTTCCGATATCGAGATAGCGAAGATAGCTCAATACGCCGAAAACGTTTTCTTCGGCAAGCCGTGCGGACTGATGGACCAAATGGCCTGCGCCGTGGGAGGCTTTATCGGCATCGATTTTGAGGATCCGAAGAATCCGATCGTCAAAAAAATAGATTTTGACCTTTCGGCAAAAGGATATTCGCTCTGCATAATCGACACGGGCGGAAATCACGCCGACCTCAACGAGGACTATGCCTCCATTCCCGCCGAAATGAAAGCCGTTGCGGCGTTACTTGGCAAAGAGGTGCTGAGACAGACCGATTACAAGGAGCTTTACTCCTGTATTCCCGAGATACGCCGGAAGCTCGGAGATCGCGCTCTGCTTCGTGCGCTGCATTTTATAACCGAAAACGACAGGGTCGACGCCATTTACAAGGCGCTCGAAGAGGGAAACATACAAAAGTTTTTTGAAGGAATCGTCGCTTCGGGCAACAGCTCCTTTAAATATTTGCAAAATGTGTACACCGTAAAGAATATAAAAGAGCAGGGACTTTCCCTGGCCCTGGCGCTCAGCGAGGAATATTTGAAAACCGTAAAGGAGCCCTGCGCCTGCCGGGTGCACGGCGGAGGCTTTGCGGGGACCATACAGGTCTTTGTGCCGGAGAGCTATTGCGTCGGGCTGCGTGAGCTTATCGACCCGGTGTTCGGAAAGGGAAGCACTCACATACTTCGCATACGTCCCGAAGGGGCGATATGCACCCTGTGAAACGTACTCGGATTGAGCGTGTTTTTGAACGTTTTTGAACGTTTTTGAACATTTTTGAACATTGAGAATTAAAAAGGTGATATTGATATTATGAAAATGACAAAGCCTTCAAAGCAAGCGACCGGCACTCTTATAAAGCTTGTTATCTCCTTTATCGTGGTAATTGGCGTGTATATTCTTATAATAAGGGCGCAAAGCATGATAGGAATGACGGTCTTCTATTCCCTTACCGGCTTGCTGCTTATTGCCTGCGTCATTTTAAACGGGGGACTCAATAAGGACATACCGACCCCCGAGATGCTTCGAGACAGCTGGTCGGAGCAGAAAAAGCAAAAATTTATTGCCGCCATAGTGAAGGGCAAAAAGCTCGCAAAATCGATAATCATTCTGCTTTTGCCCATGCTTGTGGTGGTCATGATAGATGTTATATACCTTTTTTGGCTTAAGGATCTGAATTTGTGACCCAAAATAAAGAACGCAAGGCAAAAGAGTACGGCAAATAAGCGTACATGCGCCGCAATAACTATTGAAAGCGAGAAACTGCATTGATCTCACCCAAAATATACACACTGTCAAGCGGCTCCTCCGGCAACTGCGTTTACGTAAGCTCGGGGGACACGTCTCTGCTTGTCGACGCGGGAGTTTCCGCAAGGGCGACCGAAAGGCTGCTTTGCGAGGTAGGCTCCTCTCTTGACAAAATTGACGCGATACTTATAACTCACGAGCACACGGATCATATAAAAGGACTTGAGGTTATACAAAAGCGCCGCAGGATCCCGGTTTACATGCCCGAGAGCTGCGTGAGGTATCTCTCGCCTGAAATCGATCGCTCGCTTATCTTCGGCATGAGCGACGGGGGATTTTCGCTCAGGATCAAGGACATAGAGATAACGGCCTTTGCAACTCCGCATGACAGCGCCGCAAGCGTCGGGTATACCTTTAAAATCGGAGAACGTAAATTCGGTGTGGCGACCGATATCGGGCATGTCACCGAAAATATAGTAAGGTCCCTTTGCGGCTGCGAAAAGATCGTCATCGAGGCAAACTACGAAAAAAGCATGCTTGAGAACGGGCCGTATCCCATGTATTTAAAAAAGAGGATAAATTCCTCCGACGGGCACCTTGAGAATACCGAGTGCGCAAAAATAATCGCGTATCTTGTGCTTGAGGGAGGAACGGACACCTTCCTGCTCGCCCATTTGAGCGCGCACAACAACACTCCCGACCGTGCGCTGAAGACGGTGAAAAAGTACTTGAGCGACAGGCATATAAGCACAAGGGTGCTTGTGGCAAACAGAAATTCTCCCAGTCTGCTTGTCAATACATAAAAGTAAAATAACAAGGCGGCAAGGAGAAAAATGCTTACGGTAAAGGTGCTGTGCGCCGGAAATCTGAAGGAAAGCTACCTAAGACAGGCGTGCGCGGAATACGGCAAAAGGCTCACAGCCTACGCTAATATCAAAATAAAAGAGCTCAAGGAAGGCGCCCCGATGCTCCCGCACATTGACAAATCGGCATACAATATCGCCCTGTGCATCGAGGGAAAGGAGCTTTCTTCCCCGGAGCTTGCCGGTCTTATCGAAAATATCGCCGTATCCGGAAAAAGCGAAATATGCTTTATAATCGGCGAGTCGCAGGGACTGCCCGAGAGCGTCAAGAGCGCGTGCGACCTTCGCCTCTCCTTTTCAAAAATGACCTTTCCGCATCAGCTCATGCGCGTCATACTTCTTGAGCAGGTATATCGGGCGTTTACCATCATAAAGGGCGGAAAGTACCACAAGTAAAATCGGTTGTTTTATTATTTATTTCATTATTTGAAATTTGAATTTGAAAGTGTGATTCTCAGTGAAGAAAACAGTAATATCCTTGGTTTCAGTCGTATTATTTTTTGCCGCATCCCTTTTTACGCTTTTTACGGCCGGGGGATACGTTTCTCTTTTTGACCAAAAGCACAATCAAGACGGCACAAGCAAGGTTGACAGCCTTTTGGAAACCGATGAGAAAGGTACAACGACTGCAAAGGACCCGGATGTCAATAACACTCCAAGCAAGGAAAACGGGTATCTTAGCTCTCTGCGCGACGCGCTTATTTTCAGCGATATAGAGGGACTTGTCAAAAACAGAGGCCCGGTGTCGCTTCAAAGCAGAGTTGAACTTTATGAAAAGCTTGCGGGGAGCGTTCCCTCATATGACCCTCAAACGGACAAGATAAGCGCCTCGGGAGTGTACGATCGTGAAAAGAACGTCATAAAGCTCGTAAAGAAAGGACTTTATGACGAGTTTACCGAAGGGACGGAGATTGTCACGTCGTACAGCAAAGCGTACAGCCGGGACGACGGTTCGTATGTGACCCACAGCACTAAGGAGATTCGCGCGCGCTTTAAGGTCGTGCCGTATATGGGATACCTCCTTGTCGGCAGTCTTGACCAGGAAGGGACGCTTCATTTGGCGCTTCACGGCTGCGACGGCAAAGAGATAATAAGCGATATAGGGGACAAAAGGCCGTATTATGCGAGAAACTATGACAATTTGCCGGTATTTGTAGACTCGGATTCAAATTTTTACTCCTTCGACGGCGAAAAATTCAGCTCAATCAAGCAAAACACGATAAGAGTTGAGCTGTTTTACGATTACCCGGCTTCCCCTCTTGCGCGCTTTAACGGCAAGACCGAGGTAAGATACCTGCCAAACTACAATCAGTACCGCTTTGAGAACTATAAAAACGGCGGCAGCTTTATAAACGCGCGCTATGCCTTTGCTTTTAATTTTTCCGAGAACGGACTTGCGGTAGTGATGCTCACCACAAACAACACGGTGAGGATAATAAACACCTCGGCAAGGTCGCAGCTCGCCTCAACCGCGTGGCACATTTTTCCCGGAACCAATATGTACGTTCAGTATTTTTTCGCGCTTCCCGACACCTTGGGCATAGAATCAATAGGCAGCTCGGGCTTTGACAACGGATGGCTCAGAATACGCGTGCGCGCTCTCAGCCGAATGAGCAACTCGTACGATACCGTGGCAAACGACGTCTCAAAGCTGATAAACGAGGAGGGAGAGTATTTTGATATCCCCGAGGGATACACCCTTGAGGGCTATTCAAACGGAGTGCTCCTTCTTTCAAAGGACGGCCTTTACGGCTATTACAGCATAAACGGATATTGGATTGCCCAACCGATATACGACTATGCGCGCCCGTTTGTTCAGGGACTCGCGGCGGTGGGCTATAAGGACGGGACAATGGGAATGATAGACACCGAGGGAAATATAGTTCTTCCTTTTGTCTATACGCACATCTCGGATGTGTCAAGCGGAGTTATCTGCGCATATACTGAGGGAATAGGATGGAATGTTTACTGCATGGCCGAATGAGTGCGCTCATATTTTTTTGCAGACCTTGGCTTTGGCAATCTTTTTAAGCGACAAGATCCCCTTTTTAAGCGTCTCAATCGCCCGTGCCCGTGTTTTGCATCGATGAATCGAGCGCCCTACGGTATTCTGCAATGATTGTTTCCTCAAGCTGGTTTCTGAATTGACTGTTTATGGGATGAACGTAATTTATGTGTTCGCCTTTGCCGAGCGTCTTGCTGGGCATGACTACAAAATATCTGTCATTTGCATATACGATCTTTATTTCATGTATGGCAAGCTGCCAATCAAGCGTGACAGACACTAAAGCCTTGAGAGCGCCGCGCCCGATGAAAAGTCTCCTTATTTTGACGTCTGTTATCTGCATTTTATTTGCTCCTTATTAGTTTGCATGCGTTTAAGATCAATTATAAATCAATTTTATCCCATATAAACAAATGAAATATAAAGTTTCCATTAACTTGCTGTAGTTATTTTGTAAATAAAATCGTACTTTACACAATCTTATACAATCAAATACACTGGGAAAGGCATTAGGAATAATTATATGTCTCTAACGAATGAATTTCTGTCGAAGTGCAGGGAGCTGTATTTTGCCGGCATAGGCGGTATCAGCATGTCCACTATCGCCGCCTTCGCTCTTGAGCGGGGGTGTCTGGTAAGCGGTTCGGACAGGAGCAGAAATGAAAACGTGATACGGCTTGAAAAAATGGGCGTGAAGATAAACCCCGATCACTCGCCCGACAATATAAGTCCGTCCTGCGACCTTCTTATTTACACGGCGGCCCTGGGAGATGACAACCCCGAGTTAATAAGAGCAAGGGAGCTCGGGATACCGACTGTACCGAGGGGAAGATATCTCGGGTACATAATGAGCGATTACACGGAGAGAATAGGCGTGTCGGGCACTCACGGCAAGACGACCACCACAGGCATGATATCGCACATTTTCCTTACGGCGGGGCTTGACCCCACGATCGCCAGCGGTGCGATGCTGCCGGAAATAGGCGGGGCGTATCATGCGGGCGGCAAGGAAAAATTCGTGTATGAAGCGTGCGAGTATAAAGACTCCTTCCTTTCCTTTTGTCCGACCGACGCGGTTATAACCAACATAGAGCTCGATCACACCGATTATTTTCGGTCATTAGAGCATATTATCGATTCTTTTTCAAAGGCGATATCGCACGCCGGGCGGGTTTTTGTCAACAAGGACAGCGCAAACGCCATGAAGGCGCTTAAGGACTTTGACAAAGAAACAGTGACCGTTTCTCTTAAGGATGACAGCGCCGATTTTGTGGCAAAGGAGCTTGATTATTATCACGGCTGCGGAAGCTATCGGCTCTTTTACAGGGGAGAACCGATCTGCCTTATACATCTGCCGGTTATAGGACGGTTCAATGTCTACAATTCTCTCTGTGCGGCCGCGGTGGCGTACTCTCACGGCGTTTCCGGGCAGGTCATATCGGCGGCGCTGGCAAACTTTACGGGGGCGGCAAGACGTTTTGAGAAAAGAGCCGAGATAAAGGGCGTCTCGATTTTCGACGATTACGCGCATCACCCGTCCGAGTGCCGCTCCACGCTTGAGGCCGCCGAGAGTCTCGGGTACAATGATATTTACTGCGTTTTTCAGCCGCACACCTATTCAAGAACCCGTGACCTTCTCGAGGGCTTTGAGTCGACTTTCAAGGAGGCGGTAAACAAGGGTGTCAAGGTGATTTTTGCAAGGATATACGCGGCGCGCGAGACCGACACCTTGGGTATCAGTTCCCAAAAGCTGGCGCAGGATATCGGGGCACTTTCATTTGACAGCTTTGAAGATATAGCAAAGCATATCGCCGGGCAGGCTAAGGAGGGCGACCTTGTCCTGACCATGGGAGCGGGGGACGTTTATAAGGTCGGCCTTGCTCTAATAGCCGAGCTTGAAAAGGGATAATAAATAATAAATAAAAGTAATAAGTAATAAGGGTCTTTGATCCGCGAAAGGACATATAAAGTATGGGAAAGCTTCTTCGGGCCATGTCCCGCGACGGCTCCGCGCAAATGCTGATCTTGAATTCAAAGGACATAGTTGCAAAGGCAATGGATTATCATAAAAGCAGTCCCACCGCCTCAGCCGCCATGGGAAGGGTGCTCAGCGCGGCTTCCATGATGGGCTCGTCTCTCAAGGACAAGGGCAACAGTATAACGGTAAATTTCAGAGGGGACGGCCCCTGCGGGCATATTCTTGCCGTCGCCGACTATAAGGGAAATGTAAAGGGATACGTGCAAAATCCCGGCGTCGATCTGCCGAGAAAAGCAAACGGAAAACTTGACGTTTCAGCCGCTGTGGGCAAAGGGACTCTTAACGTTGTAAAGGATGTCGGTGAAAAGGAACCGTATGTGGGCATTGTGGATATAACGAGCGGCGAGATAGCCGAGGATATAACCGCGTATTTTGCCGAAAGCGAACAGATACCGACAGTCTGTGCGCTCGGCGTGCTGATTTCAGGAGACGGAAGCTGCCGCGCGGCCGGAGGCATACTCATTCAGCTTTTGCCCTTCGCGCTTGAGGAGACGATATCCAAAATCGAAGGCAATGTGGCAAAGATAAGCAGCCCCTCGGCGCTCTTTGACAGCGGCATGACAAACAGCGAGATCGCTTCCGTCGCCTTTGAGGGGATACCTTACGATATTTTTGATCAGTATGAGGTGACATATAAGTGCGACTGTTCAAGAGACAGAATGGGTAAGGCGCTTTGCACCCTCGGCCCGTATGAGCTTTTTGATATTTTTTCAAAGCAGAAGGAAGCTGAGCTTTGCTGCAGCTTCTGCAATATGAAGTACCGCTTTACCGCCGCCGACGTGGAGCACTATCGCAAAATAAAAGAAAGCGAAGAGAAAAAAGACTGAGTTTTCCCGCCCGGGCGTGCGTTTCACGGCGTGTGCCCCCTTTTATAAACCGTCTTTATAAAACTCGGACGGCTGCAAAAAGGTCGGCCAAAAATTTAAAAAAATATATTAAAGGTATTGACAAAGGTAAAAGCGTGTGTTATAATAACATTCGCCGCAGAAAAACGCGGGTCGTTCGGGAGCATAGCTCAGCTGGGAGAGCATCTGCCTTACAAGCAGAGGGTCATAGGTTCGAGCCCTATTGTTCCCACCATAATATGGCCTGGTAGCTCAGTTGGTTAGAGCGCTAGCCTGTCACGCTAGAGGTCGTGGGTTCGAGCCCCATCCGGGTCGCCATTTTTGTTTTAGCAGATTTAACTTCTATGCCTCTGTAGCTCAGTTGGTAGAGCAGGGGACTGAAAATCCCCGTGTCGTTGGTTCGATTCCGACCGGAGGCACCACCGTTTGCGGTCATTAAGACGCGCGACGGCTGTCTTATGCGGATTTAGCTCATTTGGTAGAGCGCCACCTTGCCAAGGTGGAGGTGGCGGGTTCGAGCCCCGTAATCCGCTCCATTTTTAAGAACCACGCGTTGCGTGGTTCTTGTCAAAAAAGGCGCCATAGCCAAGCGGTAAGGCAGAGGTCTGCAAAACCTTTATCCCCGGTCCGATTCCGGGTGGCGCCTCCAAAGCAAAATGCACCCTTTTGGGTGCGTTTTGCTTTGGAGGCGCCTTCCCCCTTCGGATTTCAAAGCGCCATGAATTTATTTTAAGCGCATAATCCGCATTTGAGGAGCAGTAAAAAGAACTGCTGTGCCTTTGAGCATTTTAAAGCAAAAGAGCATTTTAAAGCAAAAGAAAATGTCCGAAGCGCTCTTAGCACATAACAGGGCGGATGAATATAAATAGGGCGGCATAAGATTTAGCTTTTGCCGCCGTTTGTCATTGATTATGATATTCTTTTGTATGCTCACGGCAGGAGCGTGAGCTCATAATCCTTGGAACCGACGCCGAGCTTTTCGGCGGCGTCGATGGTATGCTCGCCGTTTCGGCTTTTGATACGCTCGAGCAGATGCTCACGCCCGGGATCGTCCTTGGCGGCGTATATCAAATCCACGCAGGCGCGGTCTATTGCCACCGGGTCGTTTGAGATAAGGATGCCTATGTCCTTCATGCACGGGTCCTCCGCTACGGCGCAACAGTCGCAGTCGACAGACATGTTTTTCATGACGTTGACATAGACCGCTCTTTTGTTAAAATATTTTACTATCGAAGAGGCCGCGTCGGCCATTGCCTCAAGAAAGCTGTCGTGATCGGCCGTCCATATATCTTCGGGCGCTCCTGCGCCGTGAATATACGCCTTGCCGTAGGATGAAGCAAGTCCTATTGAGAGCTGCTTGAGCGCGCCGCCGTATCCTCCCATCGGGTGACCTTTAAAGTGCGAGAGCACAAGCAGCGAGTCGTAGTTTGCAAGATTTTTGCCGACGTAGTTTTTCTTTATCACCTTGCCCTCGGGGATGTTCAGCACCATGTCGGGCCCCTCGGCGTCAAGCAGATCGACCTTGAAAAAGTCGTTCCAGCCGTGGCGCTCTATCGTTCTTAAATGCTTTGGGGTCGTGTTTCTTTCGCCGTCATAGGCGGTGTTGCACTCGGTAACGGTTCCGCCGACATATTCGACGATGCTTTTCCAAAAATCGGGACGCAGGAAGTTCTGATTGCCAACCTCGCCCGAGTGCACCTTTATGGCTACTCTTCCGGGAAGATTTGTCCCAAGTGTTTTGTAAAGGTCAAGGACCTTTTCGGGGGTTATTATTTTGCTGAAATACACCTTTGATTTCATGGCAGTCTCCTTATAAATTACGATTAAATAAATTACGTATCGGTTTATGTGTCAAGCTTCCAGCCGTTATCACCGTGATATATCATGAGCCTTGTCATACCTCCGTCGATGCAGATGTTTTCCCCCGTGATAAAGGAAGCCTTGTCCGAGCAGAGAAAAAGCACCGCATTGGCTATGTCAAGGGGGTCTCCGATCCTTTTTGCCGGATGCTGCAGGGCGTCCGGCCCTTCGTACCGGGAACGGCCTGTGTCTATCCACCCCGGGGATATTGAGTTTACCCTCGCTCTGCCCGCAAGGCTTATCGCCATTGCGTGCGTGAGCGCCGAAATGCCGCCTTTGGCGGCGCTGTAGCTTTCTGTCTGAGGCTGACTCATTCGGTCGCGGCTTGAGGAAATGTTTATCACGCATGCACCCGGCGCGAGATGGTCCTTTAAAAGCTTGGTGAGGTAGAACGGAGCGGTGACCCCGACCCGCTGCGCATATTCAAACTCTTCATATGAGCATTCGTCTATCCCAAGCATAATCGGCGCGGCGTTGTTTATTATATAATTGACATGTCCGAAGTCTTCTATAACCTTTTTTGCAAACTCATCGAGAGTTTCTTTTTTTGATATATCGCCGATAAAATAATTATTGTCAAGCAGATCGATGATTCCAACCTTAGCGCCTTCTTTGCCGAATTCCTCGGCAATGCACCGACCGATCCCCCTTGCGCCTCCCGTGACTATTGCTACCTTGTCCTTGAATTTGTATGTCTGTTCTTCCATTTTTCAGCCTTTTTCCTTTGCTGTTTTGCTATTGTGCGGTGTTTTTTGTTTTGCAGCTCAAAAGCCCGAAAAATCGTAGTCGTTACCCACCCTTTCGCGCTCAAGTATCTTTGAGTACTCGCCGTCGATAAAGGCAAAGCCCGAGGTGGTATCGGAATATGAGATGTTGTCCGGGTCGCTCAGGCATTTCAACACATCGTCAAGCTTGGGCAGATTCTCGGGCGTGTGAGCGCCGAAATAGCTGTTGGGGAGCATGGCGTGCGGCGCGTCAATGTAAGAGTAAAGAGTGCTCAGATAGTTAAAGCAGTGGTGGGCGACCTGCACGACGTCCGACTTCCAAATGCTTGTCGGGAAGTTTCGCGCGACCGTCTCTTCAGTCTCGGTGTTGGTATCTCCAAGCCACATGACGCTGTTTTCCCCAACTGTCATTTTCAGAATCGTTGAGGTGCAATTGTAGTCCCTAAACGGGTACGCGCTCTCAAGGTTTGGACGTATCGCGTCCTCATGAGTGTAAAGAACCTCAAAGCTCGCGTTTGCAAGCCGTATCTTTTGACCTGTGTGCGGCTTTATAAACAAAGCGTCGGGACAGTATTTGTTTATTGTTTCCTTGAACGTGCCGCAGCGGCTGTCCGGCTTTCTTACCGAGCTCGAAGGGAAGTTGAACATAAACCGCTTTATATCAAGTTCGTCGTGAAATCGGTTTATCAGTTTCGAGCAGCCGTCCATGTGGTCGTTGTGAGCGTGCGAGATGTGCCATGCGGCAATTCTTATCTTTTCACCCTTTTGTGTGGAGGTTATCTCGTGCATAAAGGATATCATGCCGTTTATTGCTTCGTTTGAGCATTGGAGCAGGTCCCCTCCGTCGTACATGTACAGGCTGTTGTCGCAAAGGCGCACGATAAAGAGCATTCCGCAGTTTGTGGTCGTTGGTGAGTGCCCGTTTTGAGGGTCGTAAAAGAGCGCGTACTGGTATATCTGAGCGTCCTTGCTGTCCGGAAGAGAATACGAGAAAGAGGAAAGGAGCGAAGAACACCGATCGATTATTATGCGTACCTCGCCGCGCGGGGCAGTGTAGTACACATATAGATGGTAATCCCCTAAAAGCTCCGTGTAAAGGTTGCTCCCTATTTTGTTTTCATATACGATCTTATATCCCGCTTCTTTGAGCCTTTTTATATACTCAAGGTACTCTTTCTCATTCGTGTCGCTTACAATACGCAAAAAACAGTCGGAGTCTGCCGCGTTGTCGGGTTCAAGGTCGCTCTCCATCCCGCACCCTACGTTGTATACGTAAGGGGAAAGAACGCCTTTGCCGTATTCGGGTATATTGTCAAAAAATTCGTTCATGATTTTCTCCCTTCCTCTTAATGCTTAATGCTTAATGCTTAATGCAAAGTACGGCTCGCGCTTGCCGTTTGCTTCTTCATTATTTATTTGTTTATTTTATATCAGGGTCCGAATCAATTATATAACATTTTTTCTTCGCCGTCAACAGTCAGGAAAAGTTTTTCACGCGCCAAACGCTTTTCCCGACCCGCCTTTTTATCACCGCTGAGTTGAGCGCGCGCTCAAAAAATATAAAAATATAAACGGTAAACGGCGGCAGGTTCATTTCACGCTTGACATATTAGCAAAAAAGTGATAAAATTATTTAAGAGGATGTAAGACACGCTTACCGTGCCCGGCCTCAGGATTGAATTTACGGGAGGTATGTATGAAACTAACAAATTCACCCGAACGCAACGCCGTGATGATGATATTGCTTCCTATTGTTTATATCATAGTCGGCGCAATCTTGCTGTTTGACAACGGCATCAATACAAAGGTTTTCGCTTCTCTGCTCGGCGTGGGACTGGTCATCACGGGGGCGGCTATGGTTATAAAATATTTTCTGTCAAAATCCTATCTTAACTACAGCTCTTACGGCTTCACGGGCGGCGTGCTTCTCGTGTTCCTCGGCATAATCATAATGACCCGAGTGAACGACGTCGCCTCCGGCTTTACGGTCTGCCTCGGAATCGGCATTATGCTCACCTCCGTCATTAAACTGCAAAACGCTATTCAGCTTCTCAGCGTCGGAAACAGAACATGGATCGCCGTTATGTCTGTGGCAGTCGCTTTTATTGCTATGTCGTTTCTCATCCTGATAAATCCGTTTAGAGATCGCTCGGTTTGGGAAAAGTTCACCTATGTCATGCTCATTATCGACGGAGCAGTCGGCCTTTTCCTCAATATATATATGTACTTTAACGCCGGACGTAAGAAAACGCCAAGAACACCTGTCAAACCTAAAGAGGATAAAAAGAACACCGATATCACTCCGCTCGATATAGATAAGGATTGATCGGTGCACCGCTTCGCAAATCGACGCGCTCTGCCGCGCCGATTTGTTTTGTTTGTATGATTGTGTGTGCCGCCCTTGCGCCATCGTGAGTGACCGCAAAAATCCTGCTTACTGTTCTGCATGTTTTTTGCGCGTCTGTACACAATTATTATATATGTTATGTGTTTGTGTATTTTATTTATATGAAAACTATTAAAACTGTAAAAATTTAAAAAGAGTAGGAAAATATGATGTCAAGAGATAACAGAAAAGTGGTTTTGGTCGGCGCGGGTATGGTCGGTATGAGCTACGCTTACGCACTGCTCAATCAGAACGCGTGCGATGAACTTGTGCTTATCGATATAGATGAAAAAAGAGCCGCCGGAGAGGCTATGGACCTAAGCCACGGCCTCGCGTTTTCAGGCTCGCATATGAAAATTTACGCGGGTAAGTACAGCGACTGCGCGGACGCCGATATCGTCGTTATCTGCGCCGGCGTGGCTCAAAAACCGGGCGAGTCCCGCCTTGATTTGCTTCAGCGCAATACCGAGGTGTTTCGCTCGGTCGTGAACCCCGTGGTGGATTCTGATTTTAACGGTATCTTTCTCGTCGCTACTAACCCCGTTGATATAATGACCCGCATTACCTGCGAGCTCTCCGGCTTTAATCCTAAACATGTGATCGGCTCAGGTACTACCCTCGATACCGCAAGACTGCGCTACCTCCTCGGCGACTTCTTCTCGGTCGACCCGCGTAACGTACACGCCTATGTGATGGGCGAACATGGTGACAGCGAGTTCGTGCCTTGGTCACAGGCCCTTATCGCTACTAAACCCGTGCTTGAGTATACAACCGAAATCAGTAACTTCAGTATAGACGACCTTGAAAATATTGCCTTTGAAGTCCGCTCCGCCGCTCAAAAAATCATCGACGCTAAAAAGGCTACCTATTACGGTATCGGTATGTCACTCGTTAGAATCACTCGCGCTATTTTCGGCGATGAACGCAGTATCCTCACCGTCTCCTCAATGCTCCGCGGCGAGTTCGGCCAGTCGGGCGGCGTCTTTGTCGGTGTCCCGACAATAGTCAGCCGTAACGGCGCTCAAAAAGTCCTCCCTATCTCTATGACTCAGTCTGAACTCGATAAGTTCGACCGCTCCTGTACCCTCCTTAGAGATACCTTCGCCGGACTTAAACTTTGATCGTCTCGGGGAGCTTTTTGAAAAAAAGCCTCCCCGAACCCCTTCAAAAACTTCAAAACTGCCAAGACGGCCGCGTTCGTGCGGCCTCTTTGCTCTTCTCGGGGAGCTTTTTGAAAAAAGCCTCCCCGAACCCCTTCAAAAACTTCAGAACTACTAAGACGGCCGCGTTTGTGCGGCCCTTCACTTTATAAACCTTAGAGCAGAATCTTCATTAGCGCGGACGCTCTGCCGCCCTTCGGGCGTGCAGAGTCAGTGCAGAAGGGTACGGCGACTCGGTGAAAGCTCGCTTTCCCCCGACGCCGTACCCTCCTGCTCTGACCTTGCGTAGGCTTTGCCCACGCAAGGCCGCCGCGCCGCACTACGGTTTACTCTATTTATTTCTCCGGCTTTTTAAAAGCCGGCGACGGTCAAGGGCGAGGAGCCCTTGTCGCGCCCGCAGGCGCGAAAGATTCCTCAACAAGCGACATGCGCGCTGCACTACGGTTTGTTCTATTTATTTCCCCGGCTTTTCAAAAGCCGGCGGGTCGAGGGCAGAGCCCCGTCGCGCCCGCAGGCGCGAAATCTCATATTTGCAGCTACAAACAAAAGCGCCCGGCCGTTATTTTGAAAGGTCGAGCGTTTTTTTAGCGAAGTAGTTTATAAAGTACTGCATGACGAAGTAACCCGCGAGGGTATATATAACCAACATAAAGTAAGGAGTCATGAGGTAAATATAGTCGTTTACGTATTCAGGGGTTCCGATATCGGTTACGGTTGTCAAGGTATCGAGGGCCTGAAAGAGAAAGCTGACGAGTGCGAAGCAGCCGGCAAAGACGGCGGCGGGGGTTTTCAAGGGGAAATCAGGACTGGAGCTGTTTGCAAGGGCGTCAAGTGAGAGGTCGGTATAATTTTTGACGTATTTACGTTTAACCGTTCTTAAAATGAGAAACGAGACAAGAACGACGAGAAAGAGAGAGAGAACGCTCATGAAGGACATAGACATAATATAGATAAGGCCGTTTTCGTTAAGCTCGGTCAAAGAATAGTTACTGACGGAAAAGGGGAGGTCGAGGTTTTGATCGGCGAAGGCAAGGAGCCAGATGATAAGCGAGTTTGCGAGGACGGAGACGAAGACCGAGGAGAGGGCGTTCATTGTGAGCGAATGTGCGAAGGCGGGCATATTACCCGCGAAGTAGGTATATATCGATATTGAGACGAGGGCGAAAAACGCAGAGACGGACAAAAGTTGGGTAAAGTAATAATATATTGTTATAAAAACCGAGGTTGTGCCGAAGTTAGCTATAAAGAGCAGATACAGATCGGACAGAAGCAAAAGTATTGCGGAAGAGGCAAAGGAGAGCAGGTACACGCTCTTTTTGCAGAACCGGGAAGCCTCATTTTTGAAAGTACGGACAGGTTTTTTATTTTTCATACTATATCTATATTATAGACCGATATATCAATAAAATCTCATGACGGATATTACTCTGCCGAGCACGGTAACGTCGCTTACGATAATAGGGTCCATCTCGCTGTTTTCGGGCTGCAGTCTGTAGTGGTTATTTTCCTTATAAAAAGTCTTGACGGTTGCGGAAGGTCCGTCGACCTCGTCGACAAGGGCGACGACGATGGAGCCGTTTTGAGCGACTGAGCAGCGTTCCACGACGACGGTATCTCCATCCATAATACCGGCCTCGATCATGCTTTCTCCTTTTACCCTGAGTGCGAAGAGGGAGGAGGCGTTATAGGATCTTTTTACAAGGGGAAATTCGATATAAGATTCGATGTTTTCCTCGGCAAGTATAGGAGTTCCGGCGGCGACCGTTCCGACGACGGGCACCTTAGCGGTTTTTTTCTCTTCGCCCGTTTCGCTGCTGAGTCTCATTGAGCGGCTTTTTCCCGACCGGCGGGTTATGACGCCTTTTGCCTCCAGCTTTTCAAGGTAGGAGTGCACCGTTGAGGTCGAGCGGATAGAAAGCGACTGTTGGATATCGCGCACCGTCGGGGGATAGCCCTCGCGGCGAATGGTTTCGGATATATATTCGTATATTTTCTTTTCTGTGGACGTCAGCTGCGCCATGGCGTTTTACCTGCCTTTCATTCCAAAGACGCGCGAATTTACTAAAGTACGCTCTCTTAAGGAGCGTTCCGCGTCGTTTAACCTAATTGTAGCACACTTTAAAAAAAATTTCAAACAGTTGTTCTCCTCTTTCTAAGCAATTTGTGTAAACATTTTGTGAACAAATGTTCTTGATCGGCCGTTCTGTTTGCCTTTTTCCCTGTCTATGGTAATAATGCACAAAAACCATTCTTCACTTTTGTTTAAAATGCGGAATTTGGAGCGCAAAGTAGAATTATTTTGCAAAAGTATTGACTTTTTGTTAATTATCTTATAAAATAAAGCTAACCGAGACGGGCAAAAGTGTATCCGCCCGTCTGAATTTAAGGAGGATAAGATGATATGAAAAGATCATTCAAAACAATTCTTGCTATGCTTCTTGCATGTATCATGATTGTTCCTTGTGCGCTTTCAGCGTTTGCCGCTGACGATCCCGCTCTTGCACCCACAAGCGAGAACGTCAAGGCAGACCACGGATTTGTCGAGGGCGACGTGCACTTTAACAAGACCATTGCCGAAAAGCTCGAGGACATCAAGGTCGAAGTAAACGGCAAACCCGCGTATTGGAATATCGGTTACCTCGGCTACGCGCATTGCCAGCTCAGAGACAATAATAACATTACCAAGAGTTCTTTGCAGCTTGGTATTGTCGGCGCCGATTTGACCAAGGACGACCAAAACAAGCTTAAGCTTACAATGCCCAACGGCGAGGTTTATGAGAAAACATTTACCTCTCAATATGCCGCATGGGGAACAAAGTATGCAAAGGTAACGGCTGACACCAAGGCCAAAACCGTAACCGCCGAGATTATCTTCAACACCGATCCCAAGCTTGCCAAAGGCACGACGGTCGTTGGCGAAACTCACGACGAATGCAAAAAGGGTAGATCAGATAGGGACAATCAGGGCCAGTTTGTTGTAGACGACATAAAGACTACCGACGCCGGCGATAAGCTGTACATATTTAAGGCTGAAAACTATGTTACAACTTATTCTCTGCTTGAGTTCACTTATACCGACGCAAACGACAACGCTACCTGCTTTTCAGCGACAATCAATTCTTCCACTGTCTTTGCTCCTAAAAATGGTACCAAGGTGACTCTGTCCGATGCAGAAGTAGTTACTACCGGCACAACGGACAAATTCGATAAAGATAAAGACAGAAAGGTTTTGTTTGACGGCGATCTCTCCAAAAAGATTGAGGGTAATTTCCCTGAAGCGGGTGTTACAATCACCTTCAAGGCCGATACTGCCGCGGGTGCTCCGAAGTACATAGCCTTTGGAACTCACGATGATAAAGATTACCCGGGCAGAGCTCCCAAAGCATTTACAGTTTACGGCTCCGACTCCGCGACCGAAAAAGGCGTTAAGGTGTTCGAAACAACCGACGCTAAGATTAGTGCTGTTAGTGAAATGTATTTCATTTTCAATCTGAACGCTACGAAGGCTTACGCTTACTACACCATAGAAATCACTGCCAACAAAGGCAACGGCGGCTACTTCCAGATTAGTGAGATAGCTATGTTTACCGGTGACGTGACATATGACGCGCTCGCAGACGGTGTAGAGTATAACGGAACGGCTTATACCATCACTCCTCCCACCACAGGCGGTGAAGGCACAGGTACAGGCGGCGAAGGCACAGGTACAGGCGGTGAAGGCACAGGTACAGGCGGCCAAGGCCCCGCAGAAACAGGCGACGCTTCTCTTGCAATAATCGTTCTCGCGCTTGTATCGACTCTCGGTCTTGCCGTGGTCGCTACAAAGAGAAGAGCAAACCGTTGAAGTTATAAGCGTCGATCATAGACGTATTTTAACGGATTCTTCATATAAAAGATAAAAGGCAGATTAAACGGTCTGTCAAAAAAACAAGGCTCAACCGAAAAAGGCTGAGCTTTGTTTTTTGGCTTTGATTTGGCTTTGTTATTGCTGCAAAGGTTTTAAGGCGTGGATTTTTTCAAAAAATCTTATGATTAAGCCTTAACAGACCATTTTGTGCCGTTTGGCGTATCCTGAAGGACGATATTGTTTTTAAGCAGCTCGGCGCGAATTGCGTCGGCGGCGGCGTAATTTTTTTCCGCTTTAGCGTCGTTACGTTTTTGTATAAGCTCCTCTACCCACTGTTTGTCGACATGTTCGGCTGCCTTGTCGAGCAAAAGCTTTTGGGCGTGGGGAACAAGGTCAAGCGCGAGCACCCTGTCAAAGTCACAGCTAAGGGCAAGCTTTATCTCGGGGGAGGCGTCGGATTTAAACACGTCGTAAAGCGCGGTCACGGCCAGGGATGTGTTAAGGTCGTTATCAAGAGCGTCGGTGAAGGCGGCGCGGCAGGCGATAAATGCGGGGTCTTTTGCGGCTTTATCGCTAAGGACGTTCATCTTTTCGGCATTTGGTTGTTGCTCAAGCAGGGAGGCGACCTTCGTTACAAGCTTTGAGTAGGCGTTTGCCGCGTTTTCAAGGTTTTCCCATGTAAAGAGGAGCGATTTGCGGTAATGCGACTGAAGGCAGAAAAAGCGATATGCAAGCGGGTCGAATCCCTTTTCTTCAAGAAGCGAGACGGTCAGAAACTCGCCGGAGGATTTGCTCATTTTGCCGCCGCCTGTATTAAGGTGATGCACGTGGAACCAAAGATCGCACCATTTGTGTCCGATCAGCGCCTCGCTTTGGGCTATTTCATTTGTGTGGTGAGGAAAAGCGTTGTCTATGCCTCCGCAGTGGATATCAAGGTGGTCTTTAAGGTGCTTCATGCTTATGCAGGAGCATTCTATATGCCAACCGGGATAGCCGAGCCCCCAAGGACTGTTCCATTTCAGCTCTTGGTCCTCAAACTTGGATTTGGTGAACCACAGGACAAAATCAGCCGGGTTTTTCTTATTTGCGTCGGCCTCGACGCCCTCGCGAACGCCGATTGCAAGGTCTTCCTGCGAAAAATCGTTGAAGACGTAGTATTTTTCAAGCTTTGAGGTGTCAAAATAGATGTTTCCGCCCGCCTGATAGGCGTAGCCCTTTTGCTCAAGGATTTTTATCGCCTTGATAAAGTCGCCAATACACGCGGTGGCAGGTTCGATTACGTCGGGCTTTCTGATATTCAGTTTGGCACAGTCCTCAAAAAACGCCTTGGTGTAGAAGGATGCAATGTCCATAACGCTTTTGTGCTCGCGTTTTGCGCCCTTTAACATTTTGTCCTCGCCGGTATCGCCGTCGCTTGAGAGGTGTCCGACGTCGGTAATGTTCATCACTCTTTTAAGTCCGTAGCCGAGATATCTTATATACCTGTCGAGAATATCCTCCATGATGTAGCTGCGCAGGTTGCCTATGTGGGCAAAGTGATAGACGGTGGGACCGCAGGTGTACATGCCGACATGCTCGGGGTCCTTTGGCGTGAATTCTTCCTTTTGTCTTGTCAGTGAATTATACAGTTTCATATTTTATTTCCTATATTTCTAATACGTTTTTATGACTTGCGGCAAAACAGGGCTGCCGCTCTTGCTTAAGAATTTAAGGTAAGGACTCTCTCAAGCTCGCAAAGACGTTTGCTGAGCTCGATTATTTCCTTTGCGATCGGATCGGGGATGTGGATCTGATCGAGGTCCTGAGTACGCGAGTCGCAGGATTTTTTTATGATCCTTGCGGGAATGCCGACGGCCGTTGAGTTTTCGGGGACCTCGCTCAGCACGACCGCTCCGGCGGCGATTTTCGCGTTGTCTCCCACCTTGAAGGGACCGAGGACCTTCGCCCCCGCGCCGATCATTACATTGTTTCCTATCGTCGGATGCCTTTTGCCGACGTGCTTGCCCGTGCCGCCTAAGGTCGCGCCCTGATATATCGTGCAGTCGTCTCCGATAACTGCGGTCTCGCCGATTACAACTCCTGAACCGTGGTCGATAAACAGTCCTTTGCCTATGGTAGCGGCGGGATGTATCTCAATGCCCGTCAGGAACTTGGCAAGCTGGCTTATCGCACGCGCGGTGATCGTGTACCCTCTTAAATGGAGCGCGTGCGACACTCTGTGCGCCAGGGAAGCGTGAAATCCCGAATACAAAAGCATGACCTCAAGATTGCCGGACGCGGCAGGATCACGCTCGCGTATCTGATTTATGTCGTATTTTATATCATTTGAGGCGGCGCGAAGCTCTTTTATTATTTCGGTTATGTCGCGGGAGAGCGATTTTATCCTCTCACTCACGGTATCAAGCTCCTTTGAAAAGCGACGCTCGGGTCGCTCACTCTCGCTTTTGTTTTGGTACGGGCTGTTTATAATTGACTTTTGCCCGAAGCTTAACGATATGATCATAATTTCTGCACCTGTGTTAGATAAAATGATTAGATAAAATGATAAAATAAAAAAGTAAAACAAAATAAAGTAAATAATAAAATAACAAATAAGATAAGGACGAGCGCCGCAAAAAAACAAAAACACGCTTTATATCCCACGCGGGATACAAAGGCGTGTAAACGCGGTTCCACTCTGCTTTCTCACTCGAAGCCTTAACGCGGCCGAACGTCGGGGGCTACTAAGCAAAAAAACGCTTTTGGCTCTCGCGGCTCGCGGGCGCACCCGACATCCCCCCTTTGCGCTCTGTCGCTCTCAGCCTGCGGCGACTCTCTCTGTCAGCGGCGGAATGCCGACCTTCCCGGTCTTTGCCTTTAATCTATAATCTTAAATCTTAGTAATCATTATACAACACTCGGCGCAATTTGTAAACAGTTTTTTTAAATTTTTATTCGACTGTTGAAAATGCCCGCTCGCCGTGATAAAATTATTATAATTCTATATTCATGCGTGAATTTATTTTTTTATATCTAATAAGGAGAATCCGCCATGGTAAATATTAACCGTATGCCTGACTTTACTCATATCGAGCTTGAAGATGAGTCGTCCGAAAACGACTGCAAGCTCACAATAAAACCTTATTTCGGTATGCTCGGCGTGACCCTCACCGCCGTTAACAGTCGCCCTAAAAGCGTACTTTTGCGCTGGTACGGCCAAAGTGAAAAGGATACTCTCGTTCTCTCCGACGCCTGGGAAAGAGGGTACGGAGACCTCGGTTTTAAAAGCATGAACGGCAGCCAATATATGCCCTGGTACTTCTTTGCAAAACATGAAGACGTCTTTGCGGGATACGGCGTCATGACCTTGCCCGACGCTATGGCGTGCTGGAGATACGACGAAAAGGGTATATCCCTCTTTCTTGACACAAGATGCGGGTGTAAGGGCGTGCGTCTTCAGGGCAGAACCCTCTGCCTCTGTACGGTCGTGAGCGCTGCATACTCGGGCCTTAGTTTCTCCGAAGCCTCCGCTCTCTTTTGCAGACTTATGTGCCCGCTCCCGCTTCTCCCCGATAAACCTCTGTATGGCGGAAACAATTGGTATTATGCCTACGGCAACAGCTCCTATGAGCAGATAATAAAGGACGCAAAGCTTCAGGCCGAACTCGCAAGCGGCCTTGTAAACCGCCCGTTTATGGTCGTTGACGACGGCTGGCAGCTTAATCCCTGCGCCGGCCCCTGGCAGGTTAACGAACGCTTTAAGGATATGAAAAAAATCGCCGATGAGTTTAAAAAACTCGGAGTCCGACCCGGCCTTTGGGTCCGATACCTCAGAGACGAAAGAAAAAATATCCCCCCTCATTGGCGCCTTAACAAAAATAATATACCGCAGGATTCAAGCGATTTTCTGAAACTCCCCCTTGACCCTTCCGAATCGGAAGTGCTTGACTTTGTTAAAAAGGATACCGAAAAGTTCGTCCTCGATTGGGGCTATGAATTGATTAAACACGATTATTCAACATTCGATATTTTCGGTAAATGGGGTTTTCAGTGCAATAAACTCCTCTGCGACGGAAATTGGTCCTTCTCCGACGAGAGTAAAACAAGCGCCGAAATAATTAAATATTTCTATAAAACTATACTCGACGCCACTCATAATAAGGCGATGATCCTCGGTTGTAACTGCATCTCACACCTCGCCGCCGGCCTCGTCCACGCTAATAGAACCGGCGACGATACAAGCGGCACCGATTGGAAACGAACAAGAAAAATGGGCGTGAATACTCTCGCCTTCCGATCTTGCCAAAATAATACATTTTACGCCGCCGACGCCGACTGCGTCGGCATCATCCCCGGTAAAATCGATAAAAATCTCAATTTGCAGTGGGCAACCTTGCTCGCAAAAAGCGCTTCTCCTTTCTTTATCTCTTGCGCCTATGACAGTATGCCGCCCGAGGATAAACCGCTCTTTCAATCGCTTTTCGAAACGGCTTCAAAAGGCCTTGATAAGCTTTCGGTCCTCGACGCAACATATAACAGCCTCCCCTCTGAATATATGATCAACGACGAGCTCTTTAAGTTCGATTGGTATACAGGATCTGAGCTTTAATATAATTCGACACCGCGCTTTTGTATGAAGCCTTATTTAGGGGATTTCGCGCCTGCGGGCGCGAAGGGGCCGCACAAACGCGGCCGTATTAGCAGTTTTAAAGTTTTTGCAGGGGTTCGGGGAGGCTTTTTTCAAAAAGCTCCCCGAAAAAAAACCGAGCGATCCGTTTTTTCGAAATGTATCCCGACGGTCGGATACGGCATATACTGAGAAGGAATACTATTTGAAAGGAAATTTGCTATATATGTGTTCGATATGCGGATCATACGACATCAGCGGCGGGGCGGCCGTGAGGGAGTCGGTTTTGCGGATGAGTGAGACGATGTGTCACCGAGGGCCGGACGCCAAAGGCATTTATGAGGATGGCAATGTATGTTTAGCGCACAACCGTCTTGCCGTAATTGACATTGAGAACGGTTCTCAGCCGATGAGCGTGAGCTTCAGAGGCAGGGAATACACGATAGTATACAACGGAGAGATATACAATGCGCCCGAGCTGCGCAGAGCGTTTAAGGAGCTTGGCGCGATTTTTCGTACCGAGTGTGACACGGAGGTAGTATTATGGGCGTACATTTTGCACAAGGAGTTATGTTCGCGTTTACTCAACGGGATATATGCGTTTGCGGTATATGACAAAGCCGAGAACAAGGTATATCTCAGTCGTGACAGGCTTGGGGTAAAGCCGTTGTTTTATGCAAGGACCGGGGACAAAGTATACTTTGCGTCGGAGAGCAAGGCGTTTATAAAAGGGGGAGTGATAAAGCCGAAGGTAGACAAAAGGGGTATATGGCAGCTTTTGTTTTTATCGCCTTCGACGATTCCCGGCAGTGATATTTTCAGAGACATAAAGGAGATAGCGCCGGGGGAGAATGCCGTTATTGACAGGTGCGGCATGCGGATATGGAAGTACTGGCAGCTTGAGGCGAAGGAGAACAGGGACAATGCGAAGGATGCTGCGGAAAAGACGATAGAGTTATTATGGGATGCGGTGAAGAGGCAGCTTGTGAGTGACGTACCGCTGTGCACGTTCCTTTCGGGCGGACTTGATTCATCTGTAATCACGTCGATCGGCGCACGGATTTTAGGCGAGAGAGGAGAGAAGCTGTCAAGTTACTCATTCGAGTATGAAAACAACAAAGAAAACTTTAAGAACACTTTATTTCAGCCGGCGAGTGACGACGAGTACGCAAAGGATCTTGCAAAAGAGCTCGGAACCGAGCACACGGTTCTGACCGCCTCAAACAAAGCGGTTGCCGACTGTTTATACGGCGCGGTAATTGCAAGGGACTATCCCGGTCAAGCGGACATAGATTCTTCGCTGCTTTACTACTGTTCGCTTGTCAGGAAAAGACACACGGTTGCTCTTTCAGGCGAATGCAGCGACGAGATATTCGGCGGGTACCCGTGGTTTTACCGCAGAGAGATGCTTGAGCGAGACTTTTTCCCGTGGATACACGATCCTTATGCGAGAAGCAGGCTTTTTCGCGAGGAGGCGGTTTGCTCAAGGGAAGGGTACGATTACATGTCGGCGCTCTACAAAAAGACCGTTGAAAGCGCGCCCTGTCTTGATACGGACAGTGAGGAAACGAAGGTGGCAAGGCGAGCTACGGTTTTATCGACTGCTTTTTTCATGCAGCATTTGCTCTGCCGCAAGGACAGGATGAGCATGGCGTCCTCTTTGGAGGTAAGGGTACCATTTGCAGATCACAGAATAATAGAGTACGTATACAACGTACCGTGGGAGATAAAATTTGAAGGCGGGGTAGAGAAAGCGCTGCTTCGCAAAGGAGCGGGGCTTAAAAATCTTCTGCCGGACAACATTCTTTACAGAAAGAAGAGTCCTTACCCCAAGACGCACTCTCCCGAATACGAGAAAGAGGTTAAAAAGCTGCTTTCTTCCTGTCTTGACAAGGACAATTTGTTTTGCGAGCTTATCGACAAAAGCAAGGTATACTCGCTTATTGAAAACGGCGGGGAAAATGTCACATGGTTCGGTCAGCTTATGTCAAGGCCGCAGCTTATGGCGTGGCTTTATCAATTTTCATCGTGGTGTGATATATTTGACGTAGAATTTGTTTGATTTATTCACAATTAGGGGATATAATACATCTATAAGCCTATTACAAAGAAAAGAAAGAAAAGAAAGAAAAGAAAGGATAGAAAGGAAAAGACGGGTGGCAGTAAGAATTTTAAAATCCGTACCGAGATGGGCTGCGGCGCTGTGTCTTATCATATCCTCCATTCTGATGTCCTCGTGCGGGGTGGTCGGTTTTTACGACGTGGACGATCGGCCGAGCGAGCAGACCTTTGAGTCGATTAGCGTCAAGGATGTAAATATCCCGCGCGTTCCGACGGCGAAGGAGGAAAAAGAGCCCGAGTATGATCCCGACGATCTTCTTGACGAGCTTCCGATCGACAATTTTGATGAGATGTACTTTACGGTCATAACCCTTTCGGGAAAAAACGCGATTTTCCCCGAGGAAACGTCGTACATTGCCTCTTCCTCGTACGAGAGAAACCAAAAGGTCGAGGAAAAGTACAACATAAAGCTTTACGAGAAGGCGATGGATGAGCCGGCGCTGCTCAAATACATTGAGAGCAGCGATCTTGCCGGCGAGTACTATGCCGATCTGCTCGATTTGCCATACAGCTACATGCCTCTTCTTTATGAAAAGGGGCTTATTCAGAATTTCAGGACCAAGCCGTTTTTTGTGGAGGAGCGACCGTATTTTGACTCGGAGGTAAACGGCAAGCTGAACGAAGGATACAACGGGCTGTACGCTCTTTACTGCGACGCGCTTTACAGTCCCGACGACATGTGCTGTCTTTTTTACAACAAGACGCTTGAAGGAGCGAGCGAGCTTGAGGCGGGGGGCTTTGATTTTGCGATAGCGCAAAAGTACGGGCTGGTCAGCGCCGTCGCGCTGCCCGAGTCGCTTCGTGGCGCGGTTACGGGCGAGGATACCGATCTGTTCAGGCAGGGAGGCGCCCTCATGCTGATCGACAAAATAAGTGCGATAGAGGAGCTTTCCGCGAAGATGTCATTCGGAGTGGGAGGCATGGCTCTGCCTTTGTCATCTGACCCGGAGGAGAGGGCATACATTCCCGTAAGCGAGCTGCAGGTGTTTTTCTATCCCACAAACGCCGCTTTTGATAAATGCACTTCTCTTGTGGCAAGCGCGCTGGGAGCCGCCGGGTACGGCGAAAATGTCAAGGCGGCCAAGGAGCATTATCTCTCATATGTTCAGGATAACGCCTTTGCGCTCATGCTTGATCGCATATTTTCCGATTTCTATATAGATAGCTCAACACGATTGTAAATTAAGTGTAAACATTAAAAAAATATATTTCATTTTAATAATGAATGTGGTAAAATAATTTAGCTTGCCTCACAGCGCGAGGCAAAGTACATTTATTTTATCGGCAGCTCGGCTGACGGATATAAGACGTTTGTTCGTTCACCCGCCGCCTGCTGTGCCGTCCGAAATTTTTATGAGGTGAACAAAAATGCTGCAAAAGGAAGTCAAACAAGAAATTATTACCACATACGCCATCCACGAGGGCGACACCGGTTCCCCCGAGGTGCAGATCGCGATTCTCACAAAGAGAATAAACGAGCTGACAGAGCACCTTAAAGTCAATAAAAAGGACCACCACAGCCGCCGCGGAATGTTAAAAATGGTCGGTAAAAGGCGTAACCTGCTCAAGTACCTTCAGGACAAGGACATCGAGCGCTACCGTGCGATAATCGAAAAACTCGGACTCAGAAAGTAAAAAACACGGGATAGGGTTGCCGCTTTATTTGCGGCAACCCGCTTGTTGCTTTTCGACGCACGACAAAATACAGCTTAGCCCGGCGCACTTGCAAGAGAATATGAATAATAAATGTCAAAAAAAGCTTTTTTGACGTCTACTATTCCTATTCCGGCTTGTGCGTTGTGAAAAAATAATGAAAGGCAGTAAATTAATTATGGCAATGTCAGAAATAATGCAGTTTAAAAACTATCGAGTGTTTGAAACAACTTTAGCGGGAAGAACGCTTAAAGTTGAGACGGGTAAGATGGCCGGCCTTGCAAACGGCTCTTGCCTTGTGAGCTATGGGGAAACAGTTATCCTCGCCACCGCCACAGCTTCCGCAAAGCCGAGAGACGGTATCGATTTTCTCCCCCTTTCGGTGGATTTCGATGAAAAAATGTACGCTGTCGGCAGAATTCCCGGCGGCTATACCCGCCGCGAGGGAAGACCCAGCGAAAAGGCAATATTGACAAGCCGCGTGATCGACCGCCCCATAAGACCCCTATTTCCCAAAGACCTTCGTAACGACGTCGCAATCAATCTTATGGTTCTCAGCGTGGATCACGATTGCTCGCCCGAAATAACCGCTATGATCGGTACGTCCATCGCCCTTTCAATATCCGATATCCCGTGGAACGGCCCTATCGCCGGCGTTTTCATGGGCCTTGTCGACAATGAGCTTGTAGTCAATCCTACCTCCGAACAGAGAAAGAGGTCCGATCTTCAGCTCACCGTTGCCGGTTCGCATGAAAAAGTGGTAATGATCGAGGCGGGCGCAAATGAAGTGGACGACGATACAATGTTCGACGCTATAATGAAGGCCCACGAGGTGATAAAAACACTTTGTACCTTTATCGACGGTATTGTGAGCGAGGTCGGCAAGCCTAAGTTCGAGTACCCCTCTTGCGAGTTGGATCACGATATGTTCGACGAGATATTTGCCTTCTGCGAAAAGGACGTCATGTACGCCATGGATACCGATGATAAGACGGTAAGAGACGCCCGTATGGTGCCGATACAGGATGCAATCCTTGCTGAATTTTCCGAAAAGTACGAGGGACTTGAGGCAATGATGCCCGAACTCGTATATAAAATCCAAAAGAAAATAGTGCGCAGATGGCTTCTTGTCGATAAAAAAAGAGTTGACGGAAGAAGTATGGATACCATTCGCCCGCTCGCGGCGGAGGTCGACCTGCTGCCCAGAGTCCATGGCTCGGGTATGTTTACCAGAGGTCAAACTCAGGTTCTCACCGTCGCTACACTCGGTATAATATCCGACGCGCAAGAACTCGATACCATCGATGAGGAAACCTCTAAACGATATATGCACCATTATAATATGCCCGGCTTTTCTACCGGCGAGGCTAAGGCAGTGCGCAGCCCCGGAAGAAGAGAAATAGGCCACGGCGCACTCGCCGAAAGATCATTGCTCCCCGTTCTTCCCTCTGTTGAAGAATTTCCTTACGCCATTCGCCTTGTCTCTGAGGTCATTAGCTCTAACGGCTCCACCTCTCAGGCCTCCGTCTGCGGCTCCACTCTCGCACTTATGGCAGCAGGCGTCCCGATTAAAGCCCCTGTAGCCGGTATCTCCTGCGGCCTTATAACCGCTGAGGACGGAAGCTGGGATACAATGATCGATATCCAGGGCGTCGAGGACTTTTACGGCGATATGGATTTTAAGGTCGCCGGTACCCATAAGGGTATAACCTCTATTCAGATGGATCTTAAAATCGACGGCCTTACACCTGAAATAATCAGGTCCGCCTTCGATAAAACTCGCCGCGGCAGAGAATATATTATCGACGAAATAATCACTAAATGTATCCCTGAGCCGAGAGCTGAGGTCGCTGAAAACGCTCCTAAGATGATCACTATGCATATTAAGACGGAAAAAATTCGCGAGGTCATCGGTAAGGGCGGCGAGGTTATCCAAAAAATTACCGCCGATACCGGAGCTAAAATCGATATCGAAGAGGACGGTACTATCTATATCGCTTCCGTTAACCGCGACGGCGCATTGGCAGCAAAGAAAATGATAGACGATATCTGCTTCGAACCGGAAATTGGCGCTATTTATACCGGTAAGGTCACAAGAATTATCCCTATCGGCGCTTTCATCGAGTTCGCCCCCGGTAAAGAGGGTATGTGCCATATCAAAGACCTCTCCTATAGCTTTGTCGAAAAGGTCGAGGACGTCGTTAACGAGGGCGATATCGTCACCGTTATGTACCTCGGCGTGGATGATAAGGGTAGAATTAACCTCTCCGTTAAGGCCTCTCTTCCTAAACCCGAAGGCCATGAGGATAGAAAACCTCGCTCGTTTGATCGCGGCAGTGATAAAAAACGCGGTCCTCGCTTCCCCTCGCGCAGAGGCGGCGATAGAAACGATGAGGAATAATTGCTATATTGCTTAAAATGCAGGAACGCCCGTCTGTAAGGATGAGCGCTCTTGCTTTTATTTTGTACGCATCGCTTATTAATGGGCCTTTCGCGCCTGCGGGCGCGACAAGGGCTCCTCGCCCTTGACCGTCGCCGGCTTTATAAAAAGCCGGGGAAACAAACAAAGTAAACCGCAGCGCGGCACGGATGCCTTATTTGCGTGCATCGCTTATTTAAGGGCCTTTCGCGCCTGCGGGCGCGACGGGGCTCTGCCCTCGACCCGCCGGCTTTTGAAAAGCCGGGGAAACAAATTAAATAAAGAAACCGTAGTGCGGCGCGGCGGGCCTTGCGGGGCTTTGCCCCGCAAGGTCAGGAGAAAGGGGTACGACGACTCGGTGAAAGCTCGCTTTCCCCCGACGCCGTACCCCTTTCTCCTGACTCTGCACGCCCGAAGGGCGGCAGAGCGTCCGCGCTAATGAAGATTCCACTCTAAGGTTTATAAAGCAGAAAAGGTCGCACAAACGCGGCTGTCTTTATAGTTTTAAAGTTTTTGCAGGGGTTCGGGGAGGCTTTTTTCAAAAAGCTCCCCGAAAGGGCGATATATTTTGACCAACGGGACGTTTTTTCATCCGACGGTGCGGGAGATGAATATTGGTCACAAATTTTCGTATAAAGGCTTGAAAGGCGGAAAAAAATATGTTATCATAAAGTGAAAAAATATGTGGGGAGTTGTGATAAAAATGATGATTTCCACAAAAGGTCGATATGCGTTACGGATGCTTATTGACCTTGCCGAGCATCAAAGTGCGGGATACGTATCGCTCAAGGAGATAGCGCAGCGTCAGAACATATCGAAAAAATATCTTGAGCAGATTGTTCCTTTATTCAACCAAGGCGATTTTTTAAAAACGAACAGAGGATTTCAGGGAGGGTATCGGCTTTCAAGATCTCCCGACAAATACTCAGTGGGCGACATACTGCGTCTTACGGAGGGAAGTCTATCGCCTGTTGCGTGTCTTGGAAACGGGGAAATGGAATGTGAGAGGAGTGCCGACTGTGCGACGCTTCCGGTATGGCAAGGGCTTTACAAGGTTATAAACGAGTATCTTGATTCAATTACACTTCAAGACATACTCGACCAGCAGCGTGAAAAATACATGAACAATTATGTGATATAAAAGAATATAAAGAAAGCAAAAAACAAAAGCGAAAAAAAGGGCGGCTGATGCAGGCAACCGTGTCAGCATCAGCCATTTAAAATTAGTTTTAATTATTTTCAGTCGGAGAACATAGGGGTAGAGAGATATCTTTCTCCGGTATCGGGCATAAGGACGACGATTGTTTTGCCCTTGTTTTCGGGGCGTTTTGCGAGTTTTGCGGCGGCTGCCAATGCGGCGCCTGAGGAGATACCAACGAGGAGTCCTTCTTTTCTTGCGAGGGTTTTGCCCATTTTAAAGGCGTCTTCGCTGTCTACCGTAATAATTTCGTCATATATTGAGGTATTGAGCGTATCGGGAACAAAACCGGCTCCAATGCCCTGGATTTTATGCGGTCCGGGGGTACCCTTTGAGAGCACGGGGGAGGAGGCGGGTTCCACGGCGATTACTCTGACACCGGGCTTTTTGCTTTTGAGATATTCGCCGACGCCGGAGAGAGTGCCGCCGGTGCCGACGCCCGCGACGAATATGTCGACCATACCCTCGGTATCCTCCCATATTTCGGGGCCGGTTGCGGCCTTATGGGCAGCGGGGTTAGCGGGGTTAACGAACTGACCTGGTATAAAGCTTCCTTTGATTGAGGCGGCGAGTTCGTTTGCCTTATCGATAGCGCCCTTCATGCCCTTTGCCCCTTCGGTGAGCACAAGTTCAGCCCCGTATGCACGAAGCAGGTTGCGTCTTTCGACGCTCATCGTCTCGGGCATGGTGAGAATAACTCTGTAGCCTTTTGAGGAGGCGACAGCGGCGAGACCTATACCGGTGTTTCCGCTGGTAGGTTCGATAATGACAGCCCCCGGCTTTAAGGCGCCCTTTGCCTCGGCGTCGTCGATCATTGCCTTTGCAATGCGGTCTTTAACGCTTCCGGCGGGGTTGAAGTACTCAAGTTTTGCGAGAATGTCAGCTTCTATATTGTTTTCCTTAATGAAATTTACGAGCCTTAAAAGAGGAGTATGTCCTATCAGCTCGGTGATGCTGTTGTATACTTTCATTTTGGTTCTCTCCTTTTTTCCTTTTTTGTTGTTTTTTTAAACGCCTATAGGTTTTATAGGCATTATATCACCGATTAAAGAATATGTCAAGGGGAAACTGCAAAAAAATAAAATTTTTCGCACAAAGGGCATGCAGGCATGTTTTCCGCTTATGAAACGTAGAAGGCAAGAGGAGGGGACTTTTGTCGCGCTTAGCGAGGGATGAAACGTCCTTATTATAAAAACCATATAAAAATCTTATAAAAATCTTATAAAAATCTTATAAAAATACGCTTTCTAAAGGGAGGTCAAAGGGCCTTTGGCACACCGAAAAGAGCGGCAGAAAAGAGCGGCCGAAAAGAGGCAGGGGTTTACGGTATTTTACCGTGACAGTTTAAAAAAGCGTTCCGGGGCGCCGCGCTCAGGGCGTTCAAAAAAAATTTTACTTTTTTACAAATATGCTCTTGACAAAGCACGATGTATTCGATATAATTTACATACCAAACAGATAGGCATTTAGTGTTTTATGAAAGGCGGCGTTTATATGAATTATTTAGTACAAACAGCGCTCAGGCACAATTTCCGCAACGGTCGAATGTGACTTTTGCACGCTCGCACATAACCGCGAGGCAAAAAGACAATAATATTCAGGCAAGAGGAGATATTGATACTGCTAATATTGTTCCAAAGCCGACAACAAGAAAACAAATAGAGAAATTAAATAAATTATACGAGGTATTAAATAATATGAGATATACATACGACAATAATTTTAAATTTGAAACGATACAGCTTCACGCGGGGCAAGAGACGCCCGACCCGGCTTCAGACGCAAGAGCGGTGCCTATTTATCAGACCACTTCATACGTATTTAAAAATTCGGCGCATGCCGCTGCCCGTTTTTCGCTTGAGGAGCCCGGCAATATTTACGGCAGGCTCAACAATTCAACGCAGGAAGCTTTTGAAACCCGCATAGCGGCTCTTGAAGGAGGTGTGGCCGCACTTGCGACCGCGTCGGGAGCGGCGGCAATAACCTACACGATTCAGGCGCTCGCGCAGAAAGGCGATCACATAGTGGCGCAGAAGACCATATACGGCGGCACATATAACCTTCTTGCGCACACTCTTGCGCAGTTCGGAGTGGAGACCACGTTTGTTAACGCTCATGATATAGGAGAGGTCGAAGGGGCGATAAAGGACAACACAAAGGCAATATATCTTGAAACGCTGGGCAATCCGAACAGCGACATTCCCGACATTGACAAGATAGCAGAGATCGCTCACAAACACGGTTTGCCGCTTGTCATTGACAACACTTTCGGAACCCCATATCTCATTCGTCCGATAGAGCACGGAGCGGACATAGTGGTGCACTCCGCGACAAAGTTTATCGGAGGACACGGTACGACGCTTGGAGGAGTTATTGTCGACTCGGGAAAATTCAATTGGAAGGCGAGCGGAAAATATGCGCCGATTGCCGAGCCGAATCCCAGTTATCACGGCGTGTCCTTTGCCGACAGCGTGGGGCCGGGCGCTTTTGCGGCATATGTACGCGCGATACTTCTGCGCGACATGGGCGGCGCGATATCTCCCTTTAACGCGTTTTTGCTTCTTCAGGGCGTTGAAACACTCTCTTTGCGTATTGACCGTCATGTTGAGAACACAAAAAAGGTTGTGGAATTTCTCACAAAGCATCCCAAGGTGGAGAAGGTCAACCATCCCTCTCTGCCGGACCATCCCGACCATGAGCTTTACAAGAAGTATTTTCCGAACGGCGGCGCGTCGATATTTACATTTGAGATAAAGGGCGGTCAAAAGGAGGCGCATGAGTTTATCGACAAGCTTTGCGTGTTTTCGCTGCTTGCAAACGTCGCCGACGTCAAAAGTCTTGTTATCCACCCCGCGACCACCACTCACTCACAGCTCACCGACAAAGAGCTTCTTGATCAGGGGATAAAGCGCAACACGATTCGTCTTTCGATAGGCACCGAGCACATAGACGACATCATTGCCGACCTTTCAAGAGCGCTCGGCGATTGAGGACATAACGCTTTAAGGCTGTAATTATACATGGCCGCGTATACTTTTTTGCGTACGCGGCCGGCAGGAGGATATATAAAATGAACGTATATGCCGATAATGCGGCGACTACCAAGATGAGCAAAAGGGCGATAGAGGCCATGCTCCCATATCTCGATCAGGTATACGGTAACCCATCAAGTTTGCACAGTGTGGGACAACGGGCCGCCGAAGCGCTCGCAAGCGCGCGGGAAAGGGTGGCGGGCGCGCTTGGCTGCACTCCGAGAGAGATATACTTTACCTCAGGCGGAAGCGAGTCGGACAATCAGGCGATTCTTTCGGCGGCGGCGATAGGTGCGAGAAAAAACAAAAAGCACATAATATCTACCGCCATTGAGCATCACGCGGTGCTTCACACCCTTGACAAGCTGAAAAAAAACGGATTTGAGATCACTTTGCTTGACGCGCATGAAAACGGCATTGTGAGGACGGATGAACTTAAAAGTGCGATACGCCCCGACACTTGTCTTGTCAGTGTGATGTACGCAAACAACGAGATAGGCTCCATTCAGCCGATTGCCGAAATAGGCGGCATATGCAGGGAAAAGGGAGTGCTCTTTCACACCGACGCGGTCCAAGCAATCGGACATATAAAGGTTGACGTAGTCAAGGACAACATAGACATGCTTTCCCTGTCCGCGCACAAGTTTTACGGTCCCAAGGGGGTCGGAGTGCTGTATGCAAGGCGTGGAGTGAGCATTACAAATCTTATTGAAGGAGGCGCGCAGGAAAGAGGAAAGCGCGCCGGCACGGAGAATATTCCGGCCATAATGGGGCTTGCGGCAGCGCTTGAGGACGCCGTCTCGCGCATAGACGAGAGCTCGAAAAAGCTTACGGTTCTAAGAGACGCTCTTATAAACGGCATAATGCAGATTCCCCACACGATCCTGAACGGGGATTCCGTGCGCCGTCTTCCCGGCAACGTCAACGTCTGTTTTGAAGGAATCGAGGGAGAATCGCTTCTTTTGCTGCTTGACTCAAAGGGAATATGCGCTTCCTCCGGGTCGGCATGCACGTCGGGTTCTCTTGACCCGAGCCATGTTCTGCTCGCAATAGGCAGGCCGCACGACGTGGCGCACGGTTCGCTGAGACTTTCTCTTTCAGAGGAGAACACCATGGAGGAAGTCGAATACATTATAAAATCAGTCAAAGACACGGTGAGCTATTTAAGGGATATGTCGCCCGTTTGGAGAGATTTACAGGAGGGTAAGAAGAAATATGTTATACAGTGAAAAGGTAATGGACCATTTTATGCACCCGCGCAATGTGGGAGTAATTGAGGACGCCGACGGCGTCGGAGAGGTGGGTAACGCCAAGTGCGGCGATATCATGAAGATTTACCTGAAGATTGAAAACAACGTCATAGCCGACGTCAAGTTCAATACCTTCGGATGCGGGAGCGCCATAGCGTCAAGCTCTATGGCAACTGAGATGATCAAGGGACAGCCTCTTGACAGGGCGCTTGAGCTTACAAACAAGGCGGTGGTAGAGGCGCTTGACGGACTTCCCCCTCACAAGATTCACTGCTCGGTTCTCGCCGAGGAGGCCGTAAAGGCGGCTATCAAGGATTATTACGACAAAAACGGTATAGAGTACGATCACAGTCTGTTTCCCGACTGCGACTCATGCGCGCACTGCTCTGACGGCGGCTGCGAGATCTGACGGAGGGAAAAATGGCCGAATTTACGCGGGAACAGGCGTGGGAGCTGCTTTGCAAGTACAACAAGGAGCCTTTTCACCTAAAGCACGCCGTTATACTCGAGGGCGTTATGCGCTATTTTGCAAGAGAGCTGGGGTATGGCGAGGAAGAGGAGTTTTGGGGTATTGTAGGACTGCTGCATGACCTTGATTTTGAGCTTTATCCCGAGCAGCATTGCATAAAAGAGCAGGAGATAATGAGGTCAATGGGGATCGACGAGCGCATTATACGCGCCGCCGCAAGCCACGGATACAAGCTGACCGTTGATATTGAGCCGAGGCATGAAATGGAGAAGGTGCTTTACGCGGTCGATGAGCTGACCGGGCTTATCGGAGCGGTCGCCATCATGCGTCCCTCCAAGAGCGTGAGCGACCTTGAGCTGAAATCGGTGAAAAAGAAGTTCAAAACGCCGAACTTTGCGGCGGGATGCTCAAGAGATGTCATTGCACGCGGCGCTGAGATGCTCTCATGGGAGCTTGATGATCTCATTGAAAGAACTATCCTCGCAATGCGCAGCTGCGAGGATACATACAACAGCTTTGCAGGATAAGTTTTTTCAGCCGGGCAAGTTCTTTCATTTTATCAATGTATAATCTGCCGCAATAAAATTTTTGAAGGGATACGGGGGACGTTTTTTATAAAAGTCCCCCATATTTATAGGCAATAATGAGTAAAAAAGCGTTGATCGCCATGAGCGGGGGAGTGGATTCCGCCGTCGCGGCGTATTTAATGACCGAGAGGGGCTATGACTGCATAGGAGTCACGATGAAGCTCTTTCAAAGCGAGAATGCCGGTATGACGGATGCGAGCAATACCTGCTGTTCTCTTGAGGACGTCGAGGACGCTAAAAGCGTGGCGCGCGCTTTGGGCATTCCTCATTACGTGTTCAACTTTTCAGAGCGCTTTGAAAAAGAGGTGATAGAGCGCTTTGTGCGTTCTTACGAGAACGGCGCCACCCCAAACCCCTGCATAGATTGCAACCGCCATCTCAAATTTGACGCGCTTTATCAGCGGGCAAGAGAGCTGGGGTGCGACTGCGTGGCGACCGGACATTATGCCCGTATAGAATACGACAAGTCAAGCGGCAGATATCTGCTGAAAAAGGCGCTTGACCTCAATAAGGACCAAAGCTATGTCCTCTACTCGTTGACGCAGGAACAGCTTGAGCACACCGTTTTTCCTCTCGGCGAGCTTACAAAATCAGAGGTGCGAAGCATAGCGCAGAGGAAAGGCTTTGTCAATTATGCAAAACGCGACAGCCAGGATATCTGCTTTGTAAATGGCCGTGATTATGCCGCCTTTATTGAAAAATATACCGGCAAAAGCTACCCTGAGGGAGACTTTATCGACAGGGACGGAAAGGTCCTCGGAAAACATAAGGGAATCATACGCTACACGATAGGGCAGCGGAAAGGTCTTGGATTGGCTTTCGGCGAGCCGATGTATGTCTGCGCCGTCGACCCGAGCGGCAATACCGTAACTCTCGGAAGGGAAGAGGAGCTTTTTTCAAAAGAGCTGCGCGCGAGCGATGTGAATCTTATCTCCCTTCCCAAAATCACAGGATCGCTGCGAGTTCAGGCGAAAACAAGGTATTCTCAAAAGCAGCAATGGGCGATTGCCTCACAGCCTTTCGAGGATGAGCTGCATATCGTCTTTGATAATCCGCAGCGTGCAATTACAAAAGGACAGGCCCTCGTGCTATACGATGACGACACTGTCCTCGGCGGCGGAAAAATATTATAAATTAATTATATACGCCTATTAAATTGACAGACAAGATAGGAGAAATCGGGCCTTGCGTCCTTTTTGATACGACATGCAGGAATGGTTTTCAAGAACTGAGCTTCTTCTCGGCAAAGAAGCCTTAAATAAGCTTAACGGATCGCGCGTCGCGGTGTTCGGAATAGGCGGGGTGGGCGGTTATGCCGTGGAAGGACTTGTGCGCGCAGGTATAGGCGCCGTCGACTTGATCGATGGCGATAAGGTCAGCCTCACCAATATCAATCGGCAAATTGTCGCTACCCGCAAAACAATGGGAATGTACAAGGTCGATGTCGCCGCCGAACGCGCTCTCGATATAAACCCCGATGTTAAGATAACAGTCTACAGGAGCTTTTACAGCGGCGAACGCGCCCTTGATTTTGATTTTTCAAAGTATGATTATATAATCGACGCCGTTGACGACGTAGACGCAAAAATATCTCTTGTATTGCAGGCGCAAAACGCGGGTACCCCGATCATATCCTCGATGGGCGCGGGCAATAAGCTCGACCCCACCGCATTTGAGGTGGCAGATATATACAATACCTCGGTCTGTCCGCTGGCGCGCGTCATGCGCCGTGAGCTTAAACGCCGCGGTGTAAAAAGCCTTAAGGTCGTATTTTCCAAAGAGACGCCCGTGCGCGCGCCTTGCGGCAACGAACCTTTATCTGAAAATGAAAATCCTTCCCGCGCTTCTCATGTGCCAGGCAGCGTTTCGTTTGTACCTTCGGTCGCCGGCCTTATCATAGCCGGCGAGGTGGTAAAGGAGCTTATTCGGTAATTGCTTAGCAACACGCTCTCTCGGGGTATTTATTGGCTTTTTTGTGCGAACAGTGCGCTAAGTCTTTTTTCGGTGCCGCGCGGCCTTAATTCCCATCGGGAGGTTTTTACTTGTCGGGGTCGGCGTCATCGGGGCCGCCCTCGGCGTTTGAGGGAGCCGCCCCTTGCACGTTCTCTTCCTCGTCTTTAATCGGAACCCAGGCCTTGCCGAATTTAATGTCTTTAAAAAGGGCGGCAAGGCCGGTTATTTGTTTAAGGCGGAGTATTTCGTCCTTATCCATACCGAGATGCTTTGAGATCCAGGCTTCCGATCTTCCGAGCTCATGCAGCTCCTTCACGATATTGCTCATAAGGTCGACGTCATGCGAGCCTCTCGCGCGGTTATGGCGTATAGTGCTTGCCATGCGGTTTTCAAGCGATTTGTCAATTACCGACACGGGGAGCATACCTCCCTCTCTTTCGCGTATATCGGGGTAATCGAGCATCACCCGGTAGCGGTGAAAGCCGTCGACTATAACATACACATCCTTTGGCTTTACATAGTAGCAGACGATGGGCATGGTGTATCCGTCCTCCTTTATGCTGTCATACAGCAGCTTCATTTCCGGAGGGGCTATTGAGTTGGGGTTGTATGTATTGGGAACGATTTTTTCTATCGGTACCGCTATGACGTTATAAACGGGACTTTTAAAATTCACGAGATTTCACCCACCTTACTGTATTTTGACTTTAGAATATTTATGCGATTTTGTTCTTCTTTTGTGAGGGCAAAGCCCATAAACCGGCAGGTGTGATCGTTTTTAAGAATGCAGTAGCACATTCTTTTCCAGCTCGGTATATCCCTTGATGATTTGATATCGTCGGTGTTGTCGGGAATTTTTCCGATAAATATCACACGGCGGTTTTTCATTACCGTATAGTTTGAAACTCCGTTTATTTTGATGTTGTATCCGTGATCGATGAGCTCACTAATGACCTTTTCGTCAAGGCCGCCGCCCGTCTTATGCCAAAACTCAATAGAGGTGTTGAATTTTCTTACATAATTGTTTCGAAGCCGAATAGGCAGTGTGTCAAGCAGAAATTTGGTATATGATTCCCACGTATGTCCCTCGGGGAGGGTAAGGCTGCGATAGGCCATTGCCTTTGATTTGCCGTATATCGCGCCGAAATTCGCTCCTCTGACTCTACCGATCAGCTTTGCCCATATTTCCGGGTCGATCACGCGGTAAAGGTGGAGGCTGTCTATTGCATAATCGTTGAACGGCGAGGCGACGCGCATCTGATCGGGCGTGAGACCGGCCATGTAGTAAAGGTCGTAAAGTTTGTTATAGTCGTAGTTAAAAAGATAGTTGGCGTGCCAGACGTCGCTGTTTCGCCAGTCGTACATGGGGGAGGCCGCCCAAACATCCTTAAAATGCTTTGTTATCCAGCATCTTCCTTCGTACCCGTACTTTTTGTTGATCATGCTCGCGTAACGCTGAAGAGATTCCTCGGCGCGTATTCCGAGAAGGCAGACCGTCTTTTTATCGCCGTGCGCAATGCGATACCAACGTCCGAATTGTTTTGCAAGATCTTCCTGATACATGCGATAGCGATAGGTCACCATCGGGTTGTTTTTTAGGTTTATGACATATCTATGCCGGGGCATGGGACGCACCCACAGCTCTTCTTTGGTGTCGTCCCACGGATACCAAAACATTTGATAGTTGCTGAGCGCCGTTCTTGTCGCCATGGGAAGGCAGACCCAGTAGGGTTCAACGTCGTTCTCTATCCGCTCGAATGTCCGCTCGATATATTCGGTGGTGACTGTGTACTGAGCTTCAAAATCCTGATGAAAAACTCCGATTTTTTTGTCGGGGTAATATTTTTTTTGGAAATCAAGGGTCATGTTTAGCAGCAGTCCGCTGTCCTTGCCTCCCGAGAAGGAGACAAAAATGTTGTCAAATTCGTTGAAAATATAATGAAGTCTTTCTTGAAAGGCGTCGTAAACATTTTGCTCGCAGTATTTTCTTTTAGCACGCATTTTTTCTCCCTGTTTTTTTGGATCGGTATTTTTGCAGTCGGCGCAAAAAACTTTTGTGCAAAGCGCCGTCAGATAAATGACAAATATTTGTAATCCCGGAGGGCATTAATGGAAAAGACATGAAGCTATTATAACACACACTTGTCAAAATTAAAATCCCTATTTTAAAATATTTGTCAAAACAACGCAAAATATATTGTTTTTTAATATAAAATGCCCATGTATGAAATAAACGCGCCCTTTTGCGGCGCGTTCGACATATTAAATCGCGCTTTCAAAGCTTTTTAAGCAGCTTTGAGGGCGCATGCTTTGCAGTCGTAAAAGGCTGCCTTTTCTTAATAATTTGATACGGTACTGCCCGTGATAGGAGTTTTCATCTGCTGATGAATTAAAATTATATACTCCGTTTATTGTTTTGGGCTTTGTCCGTCGGGAGCCGTTTTGTTAATGAAAAACCTCTCTTGCCTTTGTAGACAAAAGAGGTCCTTTTTTGTGGCGGAGACTATAAAAAAGATTTTTTCGGCTTTTTGGCAGAAAGACTTGAACTCTTACCGAAAATCTCTTGTGTTTTCAAGTTCGGCGGCTGCTGCGGTCAGCCGCTTTTTCAGTTAAGTTCCTGCTTCACCTCAAGCCCTCCGACAAAGACAACCTTTTTCAATCGGACTTGATGTGAATTTCCAAACTTGATAAATTGGCGTGAAATCTCCGTTCTAAAATTAATATTTTCGTGCTGAATTTGTCTGTTGTATTGACAATAGGCACATATTGTGATATACTGTGCATAGAATAACCATGGAGGTGTTTTTATGGAAAGCACGAACTTAAACATCCGTACCGATAAAGAGGTAAAGGCCGCCGCCGAAAAAATTTTTGAGCAGCTTGGTCTGAATATGACGACTGCCGTCAATATTTTTCTGCGCCAGACGATTCGTGAAAACGGGATCCCCTTTGAACTGAAACTGCACGTTCCGAATGACACAACAGCCGCCGCTATCGAAGAGGGTCGGCGTCTTGCCTATGACAAAAGCGTCAAAGGATATACCAGCATGGAGGAACTGAAGGCGGCGCTCGACGTATGAAGTACGAGATTAAACTCACAAATCAATTCAAAAAAGATTTGAAACTTGCAAAGAAGCAAGGCAAGAATGCCGACAAATTGTTTGCCGTTGTCGAGAAACTCGCAAACGGAGAAACCCTTGAAGAGAAATATCGGGATCACGATCTTTCGGGCAATTATCAAGGCTGTCGGGAATGTCATATTGAATCGGACTGGCTTTTGATTTACGAAATATTCGACGACGTGCTGGTTCTGCTTTTGAACCGCATCGGAAGCCATTCGGAGCTTTTTCGGTAATTTTGGAAGAACGCCTGCGGTTTTTTCTCCGCAGGCATTTCTCATCCCATTTTCTGACCGTGCACTTCCGTTTTCTCTGCAATTTTCTGCCGCAGCTTTTTCTTGATGTACCGGCGGCCGTTTTTCTCCCGTCGCAAATCGTCCGAAAACTCCGCGAGAGCAGCGCGGGCACCCCCTTAAAATCAAGGAAAATGAAGAAATCTCCTTTGCTGCCCTAACCCGGATACGATTGACCCCTGCTCTGTTAGGGGCACTCTCTCAAAAGTGGGTTCACTTAATTCTTTTTAACGACTGCGAACATCATTTGCGGAAAATCCGGCTCGACTGCAATCACGCCTTTTTTGACTACCGCAAGACCGTTTTGCGCCAGTTCCGTTTCAAAGGTTTGGAAATTGACGATTCTGCAAGAAGTTCCAGCGATCCGTACGGTTTTCCCCGAGGGTTCATGGATTCGTTCATTGAGGTCGAACGCTGTGCGGACATCGGTCTGCCGCTCATAGGTGCCGTCGCCCATCGTACAAATCAAGGCAATTCCAGAGGAGGCTAAATGCTTATGAATGAAGCGATAAAACGCGTTTCGGTCGTCGTTCAAAACAAGCATATGAAGAACAGCCACAGCGTAAATGAAATCGAATTGACCGTCAAGCTCTCCGGCGACACAATCAACGACTTGAAAATGCATCGCAAAATCGGTAAACTCGCTCCTGCAAAAGGCGATCGCTTCCGGCGACACATCGGTCGCCAAAAGGTCAAATCCCTGCAAGAGAAGCGGATGCGCGTCGCGCCCCTCACCGCAGCCAATCTCTAATAGCTTGCTATCCGGGGAAATGGAAAAGGAATGAATCGTTTCCGCTACGATGGGGGACGGACCCTCACTGAACCATTTTAGATCCTGTTCATGGATCTGCCTGAAACGGTCATCATAGGCTTCGTAATATTTTCTTTCCATTTCTATATCTCCCTTATACAAAAAGCACCGTAATTTTGTGTATCAAAAATACGATGCTTTTTTGGCGGAGGGAAAGGGATTCGAACCCTTGTGGGCGTAAACCCAAACGGTTTTCAAGACCGCCTCGTTATGACCGCTTCGATATCCCTCCGTATTTAACTAAAACGCAAAAACGTCCGCAGGTGATATAATAGCATATTTTCGCATGCATGTCAATATCAAAAAGAAAAATTTCTTAAAACGGATCGACCGCTTTTAAGAACGCAAATTTATTGACGCCTCTTCTTTTCTTGCGATTTGTGTCGTATTGTCATAAATTCGTAAATTCCCGTGACGGCACAGCCGCAAGCATAGCAGATAATGTCCGCAAAGCTGAAGGAAGAGCCCATTATCGTCGATAAAAAGGGAGATTTGTCTGCCCCGATCAGACTTGCAAGATGAATCGCCTGCGAAAATTCAACAAGCAGCGCGAAAATGAAAATGTACAAAGACAACAGCGCTATTTTGCGGGGAGCAACGCTTCTTATAAAAGTGTAAATCAGTATCACAACCAGCACGTCTCCAAAGTACGGACGTATGAAACCGTCGTGCACAAAAAGCGCTATCAGTACTTCGATCGTCAGCAAAATCAGCGTCGCCGCCGCATAAAGTAATCTTTCCTTTCTGACGTTCACTTTCGGTTTTCTCCTATTTTATGTATATAATAAGTTACAAATGTATTATATTTCATAAAATAAAATTATTTTTGAATTTTTCGTTATTGTATTGTTAATAAATCGTTGACAAACAAAAACGGATATGATACAATATTTATAATCAAAAGGGAATCAAAAAGGAAAATAAAAAGTTTTGACGGTTAAAAGCTATGAATATTAAAAGCGTCGATGAGTTTAAACGTAAAATCAACAAAATTGTAATTTCCGAAGAAGAAATCAAGACGGCAATCGACAGGGCGGGTGAGTTTATTAACTCGATATACGACGGCACGCCTATTCTTCTTGTCAGCATATTAAAAGGCTCTTTTGTCTTTCTTGCCGACCTGTGCCGTCGGGTGAACGTTCCTTGTGAGATTGCGTTCATGGTGGCAAAAAGCTATTATCAAGGGACCGAATCCTCGGGTGTAGTTAAGATAAGTATGGACGTTGGACATGATCTTGGCCGATATCATGTCATTATCATCGAGGATATTATCGACACCGGCAGAACGCTTACCGACGTGGTAAAACTGCTTCGCGCGAGAAACCCGGTCTCTCTTCGAGTCGTCACTTTGCTGGACAAGCCGGACAGACGAATTGTGGATTTTAAGGCGGATTACACCTTGTTTACAATCCCCGATCTCTTCGTCGTAGGATACGGACTTGACTGCGGTGAATATTACAGAAATCTTCCCTACATAGCGGAAATTAAGGAATGAGGTGAAAAAATGCTTCAAAAACTGTTTAAGCTGAAAGAAAACAACACAAACGTCAGAACCGAAATCGTGGCGGGCATTACGACATTTATGACTATGGCGTATATCCTGGCGGTTAACCCGAGTATCCTGGCCGACGCCGGAATGGATAGAACGGCAGTGCTGATCGCTACTTGCCTTGCGTCATTTATAGGTACCGCCTGCATGGCGTTCATGGCAAATCTTCCTTTTGCGCTCTCCGCCGGAATGGGCCTTAACGCTTACCTCGCCTATACCATCGTTATCGGTATGCACTATCCCTGGCAGGTCGCTCTTCTCGCTGTCTTTATCGAGGGCCTTATCTTTATCCTGCTCTCACTTACTAAGGTCAGAGAAGCGATATTTAACTCAATACCCCTTTCCCTTAAAAAAGCTGTCTCGGTCGGTATCGGCTTGTTCATAGCTTTTATAGGTCTCCAAAACGCCGGGCTGACCGTTAACGACGAAACAACTTTGGTCAAAATGATAAGCTTTACGGACGGCTTTAGAACCGCCGGTATCTGCGCCCTCCTTGCTATGATCGGCGTGTTTATCACGGCTGTTCTCTATGTCAAAAAAGTGAAGGGCTCAATCCTTATCGGTATCATCGGAACTTGGATACTCGGTATCGTCTGCCAGCTTACACGCCTTTACGTGCCTGACGGCGTCAATTATTTCTCACTTATCCCCAGCTTCCAAATGACCGACTTTTCTAAACTCGGCGAAACCTTCGGCCAGTGCTTCAATGTTGACTTTAATGCCGTCGGTATCTTTAACTTCATCGTTATAATCTTCTCCTTCCTATTCGTCGATATATTCGATACCCTCGGAACTCTTATAGGCGTCAGCACTAAGGCCGGAATGCTCGACGAGCAAGGAAAATTGCCTAAAATAAAACCCGCTCTGCTCGCCGACGCAGTCGCAACCTCTGCGGGCGCCGTGCTCGGTACCTCAACAACCACTACCTTCGTTGAATCCTCCGCGGGTGTCGCCGAAGGAGGACGTACCGGCCTTACCGCCCTTACAACCGCTCTGCTCTTCCTTGTCTCTATTTTCTTCGCCCCTATTTTCACCGCTATCCCTTCCTTCGCTACCGCCCCCGCTCTCATTATCGTCGGATTTTTGATGTTTAGCGGTATCACCGGTATCAAATTCGATGAGAATAACTATACCTCCGCTATTCCCGCATACCTGTGTATACTCGCTATGCCACTCTTCTACAGTATATCAGAGGGTATCTCAATAGGCGTTATTTCCTATGTCCTTCTTAACCTCATCTGCGGTAAGAGAAAAGAAATTAATCCCGTAATGTACGTGCTCGCCGTCCTCTTTATCCTTAAGTATATATTCCTTTGATATCTTCTTAACACGGCGCACCTTCGTATGTTAAAAGGGCCTTTCGCGCCTGCGGGCGCGACAAGGACTCCTCGCCCTTGACCGTCGCCGGCTTTTGAAAAGCCGGAGAAACAAACAAAGCAAACCGTAGTGCGGCGTGGCGGCATCTTATTTGCGGGCATCACTTGTTAAGAAGTGTTTCGCGCCTGCGGGCGCGACGGGGCTCCGCCCTCGACCCGCCGGCTTTTGAAAAGCCGGAGAAACAAATTAAAGAAACCGTAGTGCGGCTCGGCGACGTCTTATTTGAGCGTATCGCTTATTTAAGGGTCTTTCGCGCCTGCGGGCGCGACGGGGCTCTGCCCTCGCCCCGCCGGCTTTTAAAAAGCCGGGGAAACAAATTAAAGAAACCGTAGTGCGGCGCGGCGGGCCTTGCGTGGGCAAAGCCTACGCAAGGTCAAGACAAAAGGGTACGGCGATTCGGTGAAAGCTTGCTTTCCCCCGACGCCGTACCCTTTTGTCCTGACTCTGCACGCCCGAAGGGCGGCAGAGCGTTCGCCGCGCTAATGAAGATTTCGCTCTAAAGTTTATAAAGTCAACGAGGCCGCACAAACGCGGCCGTCTTAGCAGTTTTGAAAGTTTTTGCAGGGGTTCGGGGAGGCTTTTTTCAAAAAGCTCCCCGAGGAGAGGCGAGGGGTATCATTTGCAGAAGACGGTAGTTAATTCAGGGAGTTCATATGGGTAGAGTTTTGCCCATTGATTTGGGGTACCCTCAAAGTAAAGTTCGCGGAGTTCGGTGCAGCCTTCAAAAAGCTTATTTTTAATTTTAGTGACGCTGCCGGGAATAGTGATACTTTCAAGTGAGGTACACGCGCCGAAGGCGAGGTCGCCGATTGTAGTCAAGGTATTTGGCAGACTGACGTTGTTAAGGGCGAAGCACGTATAAAAGGCCATTTCATCTATTTCGGTTACGCCGTCGGGAATGGTTATACTTTTCAAAATACTGCAGCCACGGAATGTGGATTTGCCGATTCTCATCAAACTGTCAGGAAGAACGACTTCGGCAAGGCTCTGGCAGCCGATAAAGAGGCCGTTATTAAGTTCTGTTATGCCCTCAGGGATATTGATGATACAGAGTCTCAAGCAGTCGCTGAAGGCGGATTCACCGATATAGGTAACGCCGTTTGGGATAGCGATGTTTGTCAGGCTGTTGCATTGGCCGAAGGCGTTATTGCCGATAGAAGTAACGTTGTCGGGGATTGTGATGCTTTGCAGGGCATTGCAGCAATAGAACATACCGTCGCTGATGAGGGTTAATCTGCTCGGGAGGGGAACGGTTTTTAAGGCGGTGCAGTTTGAAAAAGCGAAGCTACCGATTTGCGTAACGCTTTCGGGAATATCGATATTTTTAAGCGCGCTGCAGTGACCGAACGCATATCCCTCGATAGTTGTAACGCTTTCGGGAACAGTTATGCTTGTGATATCGGTTTTATTGTAAAAAGCGGCCTCTTTGATGGTGACGACGGGGCGTCCGTTATACGAGGCGGGTATTTTAATTTCGGTATCCGTACACTCTCCGACGCCGATAAGATCATAGCCGTTGCCGGACGAGGAAAGTTCAAATTCAAGTCCCTTGCTGTCTTGAGTTTCAGTCGGGATATCGGGGTTATTCTGATCGGTTTGCGTTTCTTTCAGAGTTGTACTGATCATTGTCGGTTGAGAAGTTGTTGTGTTTTGGTTATCGTTTTCTTTTTCTTGGCAAGAGGTGATAAGTGCAGGCAAGGCAAATAAGCAAAAAAGCAATGATATTATTTTTTTCATAATGGACTCTCCTTGATTTTTTATAATATTTATAATATTTATAATATATGTTTATGTTTTTTATAGTTTGACGTAATAAGCGATTTGCCGCTTACGGTGATGTATTCTTTGACGAAAGCGGAAATGAAATAATGATTGATAAATATTGTGCCATTGCAAAAACAAGAATTTTAAAATCAAATCGTAAATTTGCTTGTTTGCATATTGACATCATTGCCGGCTTGTGCTAAAATAAACATGTGCTAAAATAAACAAAATTTTCTGAAAGGAGTACGACAATGGCAGTCAACATCTTTGCTCTTAATATTACTGTCATTATGCACGACGAATATACCATTTATTGGGACTCGCCGGGCTTGTATTGTCGTACCCATATTTCTGTATAGTCTGTCAATGGATTATAGAGTATTCGGATACTGAGGTGCAAGTCGAAAGAAATTCGATTTGCACCGTTTTTTTATTTCTTGGAGGTAGAATCATGGAAAGAATGGAAGCTCTCAAAAACTATTACACCACACACAATGAAGACGCCCGCTTGACTTCCAGGCACGGTATGGTCGAGTTTTTGACCACTGTTCGCTATGTTGAGAAGTATCTGGAACAAGGTATGCGCATTTTGGAAATCGGCGCAGGCACAGGTCGATATTCTCATTATTTCGCGCGGAACGGGTATTATGTTGACGCAGTCGAGCTTATGGAGTGTAATATTGAGGTTTTCAGGGCGAACACAAGGGACGGTGAAAAGATCACTGTACAGCAAGGTGACGCTGTAAACCTTCAGAATATTTCCTCCGATCAATATGACATCACACTTCTTTTAGGTCCGATGTACCATCTATATACCGAGGAAGATAAGCTTGCCGCGATGAGCGAAGCAATTCGCGTAACCAAAAAAGGCGGTATTATATTTGCGGCGTACTGCAACAATGACATGACCGTCTATTCTTACGGTTTCCTGCGCGGTGCCTTTAGCAGAGGCGAGCATAACGATTTGATTAACTTTGATACTTTTAAACTCAGCTCTACGCCGGAAGAGGTCTTCGCCCTTTACCGTCAGGAGAATGTAAATGTGCTGATGAGCCATTTCGATACCGAAAGACTGCATTATATCGGCACTGATATGCTGACATGGTTTATCGCCGGCGCGGTCGATGAGATGGACGAGAAAACCTATAATCTATATATTAAGTATCATTTTTGTATTTGTGAGCGCAAGGACATGGTCGGCGCCTCGTCACATATGTTAGATGTTTTCAGAAAGAGTTAGAACAATGAATGTATCAATCAGACTAACGAACCCCTCCGAAGCCGAGGAATTATCCCAAATACAAAAAGCGGCATTCAAACCCTTACGAGAAGTATCACGACGAAGGAAACCCGTATCTGCGCGGAACGGAGGATATTCTGCGCAGACTGAATAAGTTCAACCGTCATTACACCATTTTTTGTGATGAGAAAATCGTTGGCGGGATTTTCTATCGTTTGTATGGCAAACGAAGTACATCCGATGAAATAGGCGATGGCGAATACTATCTGGCGCGGGTCTACATTCACCCGGATTATCAGAACAAAGGGATTGCGAGAGAAGCGATCCTTCTGTGCGAAAAGGAATTTCCCGACGCAAGATTCTACTTCGTGGATTTCCCCGAAGACATGGAGAAGAACCGAAGATGTTATCAGAGCGCCGGTTACTGTGATACCGGCGTGAGGGAGCGTTGGAGTGAAGATGCACCGGTTCTCGCCATGTTCCAAAAGACAGTAAACCAATTATTCACACCGGCAAATGTCACTTTACCGATAATCTATGAGGTCGAAAAGGATGAGCTAAGTGAATGCCTCTCGGTCATACATCAGAGCTTCAAAACCGTAGCGGATTCGTTTGGACTGACAAGAGAGAACTGTCCCAAATATACCGGCTTTATTCCGCTGTCTTTTCTTGAAGCACAGATGGACCGGGGATGGCACATGTACGCACTGTATGCGGGAAAGAAGATCATCGGATACATGTCGCTGTCCAAAGAAGGCGACGACGTCTTCGAGCTGCACAATCTTGCTGTTCTGCCGGAGTACCGACACAATGGATTTGGAAAGCTCTTGCTCGATCACGCAAA
>CANPZU010000001.1 GCA_947588825.1 uncultured Clostridia bacterium | reverse complement strand
CAACTTAATTATACCATACCAAAGATAGATTTTCTCTTTTTATTTTTTATTGGTTCATATCATTTTAACACATACACTGACGGCGATTTTTGACCCACTGCTTTTAATATTTCGGCAACGGCGCTCTCAATAAGCTTGCCCGTGGCAAAGTCGGGCACTCCGACAAGCACGTTGTCGCAGTGATTGAACGGTATCAAAATGCGTTTGGCGCTGCTTTGCGCCACGGCGAGCGCCATTTTAGGCGTCACCTCTCCAAGCATTGAGTCGGCTATAACTATTCCAAACGGACCGACGATCAGATCCGCTTTGCGGCATGCAACCGCAACCGCGTTTTCACCTGTAGCGGCGCTGTCAGCCCCCGCTTTCAGCATCGCCGAGGTAGCTGCGCTGTTGGTTCCGACGGCGACGACTTTTAATGTCGGTATTTTCTGTTTTATCAGAGAAACAAGCTGCTTGCCTACTCCTCCTCCCTGCGCGTCTATAACAAGCACGTTCATGAGTACACCCGCCTTTTAGTATTTAATTTCAGCTTCCGATTAAAATTGTATCACACTAAACGCCGCCTTGTCAAGAGAGTACTTTCCGATCAGTTAAAAACCGTTACTCAAAAGAGCGTCGCCCGATTTAAGCAAAGACAACATTTAAATTTGTTAATGATCTTTTGCAGCACTACATTTTTTTTACTCAGGCGCAAAAATCGATTGACAAACGCTCCTTTGTATGTTATCATTATTAAAGTGCCGATGAGGTGCTAAAAATCATCGAACCAATTTTTATTTCAGAGAAAGGATTTGCTTTTATGGACCCTGCCCCCGATACCGTTCGATTATCAAATTCAAAAATAAAATAGGGTACATAACTCCGTTCTTTTTCATACGGAGTTTGTGCCGTATGGAAAGGAAACGAGAAACATGACAAAGTTTTATCTCTCTGAGGAATGTGCGGTAAATACCGTTGAAGTCTACCGCCCCGGATGCTGGATATCGATGATCGCCCCGAGCGACGTCGAAATCAAAAACATCGCCCTTGAACACGCTATCGAAGCCGACGCGCTGAAGGCGGCGCTGGATATCGACGAGCGTTCGAGAATCGAGGTCGATGAAAATTACACGATGATTCTCACAAACATACCCACCGTCGAAACGGACAATGAAAAGGAACTGTACAGCACCATACCTCTGTCGGTTATCATAACTCACGACGCGGTCATAACCGTTTGCAGTGAGGACACTCCGCTGCTTCGCCCTTTTGCCGAGGGCAAAATACGGGATTTTCACACCCAAATGAAGTCGCGTTTTGTGCTCCAAATTCTGTATCGCTCGGCAAGGCTGTACCTTGAATACCTTCGCATAATCGACCGAAAGAGCGAAGAAGTCGAAAATAAGCTTCACCGCTCCACCAAAAATCACGAGCTTATCGAGCTTTTGAAGCTTGAAAAGAGCCTTGTTTACTTCACGACCGCCCTTCGCTCAAATGAATCGGTCATGGAGAAGCTCTTCAGAAACGATATGATAAAAAAGTATCCCGAGGACTCCGAGCTGCTTGACGACGTGATCGTCGAAAACAAACAGGCAATCGAGATGGCAAATATCTACAGCGGCATTCTTAGCGGAACCATGGACGCCTTCGCCTCTGTAATATCCAACAATCTGAACATAGTCATGAAGGTGCTCGCCATTATCACAATAGTGCTTTCCATCCCAACGATGATATTCAGCGCCTACGGTATGAACGTAAATATTTCTGGCATGCCGTTTGCGCAAAGCCCGTACGGGTTTGCCATCATAATCGCCATTTCCCTTGTCATGAGCGCCATTGTGATTTTTCTGTTTATCAAGCTTAAAATGTTTAAATAAAAATTATTTTTATTCTTCCGCGTCCTCGCCGGTCAAAATATCAATTATTATTTCGGCAAATGCGGACGAAAAAGCGCGGCCGACCCCGTTTAAAACAGCGCGGGGCTATTTTCTGCCGTATATTCGTTAGACAAACAAATAAAAAAGCCGTATAAAAAAGGGCTGCAGCAAAATTCAAAAATGCTGTGCCCTTTTTTATTTTACCGTCAGGGTCCGATAATATATATCTGCGGCAGCCAAGAAAATCGCCGTATTTTTTTACTCTCTGCGCCTCTTGTAAATGAAAATCGCCGACTGCAAGATAATCAGAAAGCACCATAAAAACATAATGCCCTTTGTTATGTCGTTGTTGATGAAGGCCATCGCACGGTTAAATCGGTCGGTTATAAGTAATGTGAGCATGAAAAGCGACATCGATACGTTTATGTGAGGCAGGAGCGAGACAAAAAGGGAAGCCGCCTTTTTTAAATATTTCATTTGGAGGATACCTCCCCTATGCAAATTATATCGTAAAGCTTTCTTTGATCGCTGCCCCGGTCCTCGTCCACACGTATCCTTGTATCATTAAAGTACGCCTGAGCGCTGTCTCCGCCGTCCATATTGTACGCCGCGACGCTGCCGAACTCCTCGTGCAGCCTTGCAAGCTGTATCATTCTTACCCCCTGAGAATCGTCGCTTCTGCCGTCCACCATTATAAAGCTGTAATGCCCGGGTTCATAGTATCCTATCGAAGAGCGAGGATGCCGTGAATCTATGACGTTTCCGTCATAAGAGGAATTGCTGTACTTTTCTATTGCTTTACCGTCAGAACCGATAAGCGCCGGGCCGAAGTTCCATATCTGATAAGGTCTTTTCGCGGCAATCTCATCTTTGTCATACTTATTAGGACTGACAGTCTCCATAGTTCCGTCGTAATACAGCACGCAGACGTCGCTTTCGACATGGTCGGGCATTCTCAAAAGGTCGCCGTTTCTTTCACAGACAAGACAGTGATTGAGATTTCCCATATAATCACCGTTTATCGCGGCGATAACCTCTTTGCCGTTAGCATTCTCTCCTTTTTCAATAAGATCCTCGGCATCTTTTCTGCCCGAGGAGTTATATACGGTAAAGAGGTTTTCTATGTTTCTCACATAAATGTCATAGACATAGTACTGCACATAATAGGTCTTCTTTGTTCCCTCGTAATACAGATCGGTATTCACCTCAAGCAGGGATATAAATATGTCATGACTTCTGTACAGACCGATATATTTCCCGTCGGCGTGATCTTTAAGACTTATGCCGTTTTCATTTGCATAATTCCTTATTGATTTATCGTCTGAAAGAGTCACCCTATCGGCGTTCTGCAAAAACACGCCGGGAAAGGAGTCTCCGAAATCGCCCGAGTCGTCGAGCATGTTTATACCGCACATGACGCACCTGCCGTCTTTGCCCGCCGCATGGTCTATCCTCGGCATATAATTATCTTTGAACTCTGCTCCGCATATCGAGCATACCTTAAGCGTATATCCCTCGGCAAGGCATGTCGGATCAATCGTTTCCTTTATGAGATAGCTGTGCTCTTTAAGAGGCGTCGGGCCGCCGTAAGCCACGATCTCCCCGCAGTCAAAGCAGTACCAGTCGCCCGAATACCCGTTTTCATAGCAGGTGGATTCTCTTTCGTTTATAAGAACGAGATTTTCATGGCTTGTTGCGGGTATCTCCGAGCCCACGCCTATACATGTGCCGCAGTCAAGGCAGTACAGATCGCCGGTATAACCCTTGCTTTTATCTGTTGCCGGAACGGCGTTTCGTATTTGCGTCCTTTGATGCCCGGTAGGAGACGTGCGCTCCTCATACTTTATTTCTCCGCACTCGCAAACGTATTTTTTGTAGCCGCCCTCGGTACAGGTGGCTTCGCATGTTTCCTCAAGAAGCCACTTGTGATTTATATGACCGGCAAGCCGCTCGCCGCCGGCGTCGTCTTTGTCATTCTTGGCAAAGCTCTCAATGACATTGTCTGATGCCATATCGCCGTACAAAAACATTCTGACATGGTGAAAATAGCTGAATGTGCACAGAATCACTCCCGCCAGCAAAATATCGGCAATAAGAAGCACGTACCAAGGATATTTTTTCTTTTTTTCGTTGTTTTTCATTGCATATCGCTCTCCGATTGAGTGTTAAACTCTCTTAGAGTAAATTATATCATCCCAAAACGTCATATTATCAACAGATTCGGTAAAATAATTGTAAACAGTTTTTATGTCGACCGTGTTAAAAAAACAAACGGGAATAAATCGTCAAAGCAGCTTTTTCATCTCGCTTATATCGGTTATTCCGCTTAAAACATATTCCCTGCAAACTTCGGAAAGAGAGGCCATTCCGTCGCTTAACGCGATCTCACGTATTTTTCCCGATCCGACGTCTCCGCTTGCGATAACGTTCTTTATCTTTTCGCTTACATACATTATTTCATGCACGGCTATGCGTCCGTAATACCCCGTACCGTCACACTTTTTGCAGCCCTTGGGACGGTATATTAAAGGCGGGTCATCAGCTGCCGTATCAAAGCCGAGTATGGCGGCCTCACGATAACTCGGAATTGTTTTTTCCTTGCAATCGGGGCATAGTCTTTTTACAAGCCTTTGCGATATAACCGCAACAAGAGCATCCGCCACAAGGTATCGGTTCACTCCCATGTTGATAAGCCGCGTTATCGCTCCCGGAGCGTCGTTTGTGTGCAGGGTACTGAAAACAAGATGTCCCGTTATCGCAGCGCGAGTCGCGATCTTTGCGGTCTCCTCGTCTCTTATTTCTCCTATCATTATAACATCGGGATCCTGACGCAAAACGGCTCTCAGCGCGGCCGCAAATGTAAAATTAATCTTTAAATTGACCTGCGACTGATTTATCCCGTCTATCATGTATTCCACAGGGTCCTCGATCGTTACCGTGTTTATATCGTCTTTGTTGATCTCGCTCAGAAAAGAATACAGAGTGGTTGATTTGCCGCATCCCGTGGGACCGGTCAACAGCACCATTCCGCAGCGCTTTGAAAGAATGTCGTCGACTATCACGTTGTTTCTCTCATTAAAGCCTATTTCTCGCCGATGCATTTTGAGGGTATTTTTGTTTAATATCCTCGCAACCGCCTTTTCACCGTAAATCGTGGGAAAGGTTGAGATACGCACGTCGTATTCGCAGTTTTTCACGGCGATATTCATATGTCCGTCCTGAGGTATGCGTTTTTCGGCGATATCCATCCCCGCCAATATCTTGATGCGCGATATTATCTCGGCATGCGATTTAATCGTAAGCGTCAACATATGCCTAAGAGTTCCGTCTATTCTTAGCCTGATCTTGCTACAGTTTTTAAACGGCTCGATATGTATGTCGTCGGCTCTTTTGAGTATCGCCTCTTTTATAATCATTTCTATAAGATTCACCAGCGGAATGTTTTTAATATTTTCCTCGCAAATTTGCCCCGCGTCTTGACGATTATCGAAAACGACGTTTTTCATATCCGCATTGTCTTCTTCCCCGTCCAAATCGGCTTTATTATCAATATTATCATTATCAATGGAAAGAGATGAGTATTGCTCGTCAATGCACCTGTCTATCTCGCCTGCCGTGGAAACAGCCGGGGTAATTTTATAAGAGTATTCCGATCTCAGATACGACATGACCGCCTCGTCGCACGGGTCGCTCATAACGGCCTGAAGCGAACCGTCGGAAAGCACGCGCAAAGGAAGGACAGACAACTGCTTTAGAGCCTGTCTGTCAAAAAGTTCGAGTATTCTGTCATCCGCCCTTACTTCGGACAAATTTATATACGGAAGGTTAAAATGCTTTTGCAGTATAAGGCCCAGCTCTTTTTCTGTACATCTGCCCGTTTTAATAAGATAATCGTCAAGAGCTCGCCCAAAACCTTGCTCAAAATATTTATGGCCTAAAGTCTCACCTTTTAAAAGTATCCCTTCAGACCTTAGAAGTCTGAAAAGCTTTAATCGCATGTACATGCCCTTTATGTGCTTCATATTTATAACTTCTCCCGATTCAAATTCGAGGGCGCTTTAAATGCCGTTCATGATCCCTATTATAGGAATGTATACCGCAAGAAAGATAAGCGCCACAAACAAACCCGCAGCTATTATTGCAATCGGCTGCAAAAATTCGACAGCACGGTCGATTTTTCCCTCTATTTCGCCGTCAAGAAAGTCGCACGACTTTAAAAGCGCGCCGTCAATGTCAGAGCTCTTTTCTCCAACGCGTACCATCTGAAGCAACATAACGGGAAACAGGTGGGTTTCATTTAGTACATCGTACACGCTTTTCCCTCTTTCAAGGCTCATAGCGGCCGTATGGAGCACCCTTTCGGCATACCTGCTGCATGTAAGGGAGGCCACGATGTCAAAAGCCTCAAGTATGTCTACTCCGCTTTTCAGCAGTACGCCCATGCCCCTTGAAAAACGAAGTGCGATCACACTTGAATACAAATTTCCGATCATAGGAAGCTTTAAAATAAAGACATCTCGGTAATATCCGGTCTTTTTCGAGGTAAAAAACACATAAATCAAAACAGCAAGCAAAAAGACGCAAGCCGCAATAAAAAGCGCGTTGGTTTTTAAGAAGCGACAGACGTCAAAAAGCACACGGGTTATAACGGGAGGATCGGATATACCCATCTCGTTAAACGTATTCTCAAATATCGGAACTACAAACAGCACAAGAAGAGCAATCAAAATGACAATAAGAGAAAATACCAAAATGGGATATGAAATTGCATGGGAAATTTTCTTTCTGTGTTTTTGCTCCTTTTCATAGTAAAAAGCGGCGTCTTCAAGCGTCTCCGGCAGACGTCCTCCCTCAACACCCGTCCTCACCATTCCGATAAAATACTCGGGAAATATATTCGGATGCTTTTCAAAAGCCTCGCAAAGGCCGATCCCGGCGCGAACATCCGAGTTCACCTGAAGCAGAGCTTTTTTAAGCGCTTTGGAGCACTGCAGGTCGCAAAGAGTGTCAAGACATTCACTAATAGGCACGCTTGCCTGTAACATGATTGAAAACTGTCTGCAAAAAAACGAAAACTCGTCCCGTTTCATTCGGCCGCGCTTGAACGCCGTACTCGCCGAGGCCACACTGTCTATGACGCGGCAGTTTACAAGATAGAGCTCCTTTTTTCGGAGCTCGCTTTTCAGGTGCGTTTCGTCAACCGCGTTCATCACGCCCTCTACCCTTCTTCTCATTTTATCGTATGCGGTGTACTTATATTTTTTCATCAAACAGCCCCAAAAACGCCTTTTCATATTTTTACATTTTTAAAGGGCTCACCCCGGCACTGAAGCAATAAGGCAAACCACAGTTTACGATTTCATTATACACTGTTTTTCAAAGAATTTCAATAGTTTGTAACTTTATTCACGTTTATTCGACAGTTTATTGTAAAATAAATTAGAACATTATGTGTGATTAACAGCATATCAATAAACCTTTTCAATTTCAATATAACTCTTCGCTTCCTTGAAACCCATTCTAAGCAATTTTGTTTATGGATTTTAACAAAGCGTATCTACATTATTTGTATTATCGGTAAAGCATACGCTATCCAATTTTTTGTTGCCATTGTGTTGCCACGGAAATCTTTTCAAAGATTTGATACCCATTAACTAATCAATTTACCTGCTTTATAATAGAAATACAAATCCTTTCGCTGAATTTCCCTTCGCTTTGCTTTATGTTCTTGATATGTAGTTGCAATTTTTGCTATTACATACGCTCCTCCTGCGGTCAACATTGCAGCATCTGCTGAAATCACATTGTTAAATGATGATATTACCCCACCAGCTGCAATACTCACAACAAGTCCGCCGGTTGATTTCCATAGTCCTTCATCTGTAAAAAATTTACTTCCCAATTTTTTTATAAAGCTTCCATCTTTTGTACATTCATCAATTTCTAATAAAGCTGGCATTACTTCCTTTTCATAAAGCAATTCACATTCAGCCTCAAAATCTTTGTCCCACGGCATAGATTGAATTGATTCGGAATATTCCAACATTTTTTTGCGAAATCTTACTAATGGATTGGATAGTTCCTTTTTTATGTCTATTAATTCTTTCATTGATGCTTCAGAAAAGGACGGAAGGCGTTGAATATAATTATCTGTTAAGCTGGCGTGTGTGATTTTTCTTTTATCGCTTGCACTCAAATTGATAATTCTACTATTTACAGCGGCTTTCATCAAATCATTAGACTGTGGGTCAAACAACGGATAACTGGAATGTACGGATTCCTTTAACAAATTAAAATAATCCTGAACACACAAATCCAAGTCGCCCAATGAATGTTCAAATTTTGCTATATAAACTTGACCATTATCAATCAGTGTCTGTAATTCCTCTCCCTGTTTCTCGCCCACTAAGGAAAGCATCACTCCGCTTATTTGAGCAGTAAAATCCCTTAATTGTCGTTGGATTTCAAGTTTATTACATAGGGAATGGACTTGTATTGTTTACTATGAATTATCTGAGAAAATCTTTTTATTACAGGATATGAATTATCATAAAAATCTTTATCTTTTAACTTAGCAAGAGGTAAAATCTGTTCAACTAATTGAAGCATAGTTTTTTCGTTAAGGCCGTTTTTCTTATCGGTTAATCTATCAAACATATAGGCCAAAGGGCTTATTAGTGTTACTTTATCTGCATAAAGCAATGCAGATTTAATATAATCAAGCTCCCGATCTAGACTTGTATTATTCGGCACAATCGCAACTGTAAAATCAAAGCTCATATTTTCAACTATCCTTATAATAAATAAATCAACTTTTTAGTTAAAATTTCTCGGTTCTTTTTCTTTAGTTCGCACTCTCAAATGCGAATCACCGACCAACCCCTTTGTTCAAACAGGTCTGTTATTTCTCTAACGATTTCTTCAACTGTAATCATATCAAGGTTTCTTGCCCATCGTAATATTTCTGGTGTAAGCATTACAGGAATGCTTTTCTCCATATATATGCTCTACCTTCTTGCGATCAATTAATATGGTGACATTACGGATTATCAGCTCGCCATTGACCATTGAACCATTGTCTCTGTGACAACCAGTAATTTGCCGCTATAATTGCGTGTTCTTTGAAATTCTTTAAATCAAGATCGATAGAATAAATCCTATCCTGCGAATACTGTTCTGAAAATACATACATCCCGTGCCAACCGTTCTCAACGTGTTCCGAAGTTCCTCCGTTGACCATTGAAATAAATTTAGGCAATTTGAGAAAGTCTCCGTCAAGAACAATTATTGTACTCCAAAAGAATGACCGCATTGCTTGCATTGACGGCTCTCTGTCTCTTGTAACTCTGTCCCGAACACTCGTTTTGCTTTGAATACAACCATAGCAGAATTGCTTACCATCAGGTGTATGAACGATAGCATATAAATCAAAGATACTTGCTTTGATTTGTTCTTTGAGCCAACTTATATCACGCGGTTCGTTGCTCAATTCTTGCGCCTTAATTAAAGTGTTTAGATCTCGCTGCAATAAAATGTCTATCCCGCTATCATGCAGGGCAGCTGTACCCAATATCTTAATCATTTCCTCAAAAGCGTGTCCACTTGATTTCTTCCAGCTTTGGTCAGCACTTATAACCTTTGAAATAGTATCAGCATCATTTATTCCGCTTTTCCTGTGAACGTGAGTTTCATACACAGCACGCCAAATCAATGCAGCTTCAACATTCGGAAAATGCTTTATGCCCTCAATAGTAGCGATTTTGATAGCTTCCTTTTGTGATGCTGTTTCTATTTCGCCTTCTTTGGATGCAGGAATAATTCCCGCTCTTGAAGATGATATTATTTCGTCTTCAATCCTCTGTCGTTCACAAGTATAAGTGTCAGCATATATTTGCCCACAAAAATCACGAATTTCCCCAATGGTCATTCTTTCACACCTCTTAGTATTTCAATAATTTGTTTTCCCCACGCATAAGCAAGAAGCGGCGGAACAGCATCTCCTATTTGTTCATACTTATCTTGAATCGTTCTGTCAATATGTGGAACTATAAACGGTCCACCCGCAAAATCATAACAATCTGGAAACGACTGCAATCTTGCACACTCTCTTACGGTCAAAGCCCTATCATAAATAGGGTGAACAAATTCATCTAAGCAATGACTTGTGACAGTTGGAGAAGCTTCAGTTGGCTTTAACCTATAATTCCTTTTAATAAACATTTTTTGGGGGAGAATTTTTTGTGCCTGCAATTTATCTCTTTCCTTGCCAACATATCTCTCGAAAAGATCTTTTAAGCTCTCTCCTTGATGCAATAGGGCAAATCGTTCAAGCGTACAAGCTCGGTGCTTCATTGGGGTTTGGTAAGTCAAATCCATGTTTTTACCTTTTCCCAATTTCCAAAACTCATTATTGCGCATTAATTCCGAAAATGAAGAGCTACCACCAACATAGGTTTTTCCTTCTTCTTTTGTATTCGGTTTTATATTTGGAAGTTCAGCAAAAGCATCTGCAACCGTTACCTCAACATCATGTGTAGGCGGTGGAGAAGAAAGCGTCAGCCCTTTTATTCTTGAAGCAAGAATAAAGAAACGGTTTCGACGTTGTGGTACACCATAATTTGTTGAGTTAAGGACAACCTCAATAAAATTGTCATATCCTGCTGCCTTGAGTTCCCGTTTGAGTATATCAACAATAAGTTCTTTTGCTCCCTTTTCAACTGTTTTAGTGGTTATTCCGGGTACATTTTCAAATAAAATCATTTTTGCCTTTGCAATTTTTGCAATTCTTATTCCTTCCCTAAATAAGAACTGCCTATCATCATAAAATGACCTCGAAGTATTCCCTGCGGTGGAAAAAGTTTCACAGGGCATTCCCGATGAAACAATATCAACACCCTCAGCAGGGATGTAAGGCAATATTTGATCCGCACCGACATCACGTATATCTGAATGAATCACGTGTACTTCAGGATGATTAGCTGAATACGTTTCAACACAGCTTTTAATATATTCGATTGCAACCAAAGTATTTATCCCTGCTGCGTGAAAGCCAGTACATATACCACCGGGCCCGGAAAAACAATCTATATGTGTAAGTGCCATTTATTCGCCCTCCGTGTTTTGCGTGGCGGTGAACTCTACAATATCATCAATGCCACAATTCAGAGTAAGAGTTATTTTTGCCAGTGTGTCCATTGAAACGGTTTCATTTTTTCCCATTTTCGCAAGCACGCTGGTGCTTAATCCCGCCTTTTTTCTCATTTCTGTTTTGGTAATACCTTTATCAATCAGTAACTTCCACAATTTATTATAGCTTACAGACATTGGGCTTTCCTCCTGTGCATACTAAACCATAAATAGTATAGCATAGAGTTCTGCAAATGTCAATATTATATGCGTATATCGAGAAGAAATATCTGTTTACACCACATACTAATGCGCTTCGATTATGCCTGATACTTATAACTTCTAGAGTACCTGCTGAATCGAGTAGAGCAAAAATGCACCGTCCTCTCACACCACCGTACCTGACGTTCGGCATGCGGCGGTTCAATTCAAAATTAAGTATGTGCTACCTTTAGATAGTAATCGGAAAGACTGACTAAGCCTCTCTGGGTCAGTTTTTCTTTGCAAACTGCTCGTGCAAGAACGGATTTTGTGGCTATAAATTGGTAGTGGTTACCTCAGCTTGCAACCTTATGGGCAATCCAAGTGTAATCCTAAAAAATAAGTTTTCACTTCAAAACCCATTCCGCTGCCATAAAACACGATTGTTTTCTTTTTTGTTCCTATCTAGTATAACTCATCAATAAACCTTTTCAATTTCAATATAACTCTTCAATAATATCCGATTTAATCATTCGCATCTGTCTTTTGCCTGTAAAGCGTAACAAACAGGAGTTTTATTGGGCGGCAACCGGCAGAAAACAATATCACAGTTATAATACAACAGATATCTTACAAAAAAATGAAGACAAACAGCCTCAAATACGTTATGATGTCAAAACGAAAGAACACATAACGAAAGAGGCGTTTATCTTCATAAATATAAATAGCGCAGCACAAAAAGCACGGTTTTATAAAGGGCAGTAAAATATAAGGAAAACCGCTCTCTTATCTTCCTTTGCCGCATTTACCGCGCAGAGCGCAGTCGGCGCAGCCGCAGCCGCAGGAGGAGCGTCCTTTGCGTTTATCTTTTATCAGTTTGAGCGTTATAAGAACCACCGCGACAAGGAGCAAAAGCCCCACAAGTATCGTTCCTATATTTGCCGTTATCCAAGTAAGCATCGGTTTACTCCTTTTTTACCTTTTCAATTTTTCAATTTTTAAAACATGTATGACATATGAAATACTGATATAAAAAGATTATACCGCAAAAATCAAGATTTTGCCCTTATCTTTACCTTGCGTGAAGGTGAGGCGGCGTCCTTATAAGGTCTGAACAGCAGGTAAATTCCGAGCGCCACCGCGGCGATTGCCGCAATAAGTCCTATGACGTTTGTATTGCCCGTAAAGACATTTCCGACCTGATTTACAACAAGTGCGACAAGATAAGCAAATACGCTCTGATATCCGATGGCAAACCAAGTCCATTTTGCGCTGTTCATTTCACGCCTTATCGCGCCTATGGCAGCAAAACAGGGGGCGCAAAGCAGGTTAAACACAAGGAATGAGAATGCGCTGACAGCCGTGAACGCCGCCGCAAGACCGCCATAAGCCGAAGAGCCGCCGCCGTAAAGTATCCCCATTGTTCCCACAATGTTTTCCTTTGCGACAAGTCCGGTGATGGAAGCCACCGCCGCCTGCCAGCTTCCCCAGCCCAAAGGCGCAAATATCCACGCTATAGCTCCGCCTATGGCAGCAAGTATGCTTTTGTCTATTTCATCCTCGGCAAGCATCCTAAAGCCGTCCTCAGCAAAACCAAAGTATGTCGCAAACCATACGAGTATGGTTGACAGAAGTATGATTGTGCCCGCTTTTTTGATAAAGCTCCAGCCGCGTTCCCACATCGACCTTAAAATGTTGCCGACTGTCGGAAGGTGATACGGGGGCAATTCCATGACAAAGGGCGCAGGTTCTCCCGCAAACATCCTCGTCTTTTTAAGCATTATACCCGAGCAAATGATTGCGGCCATACCTATAAAGTACGCGCCGGTGGCAATCCACGGCGAACCGCCGAATATAGCGCCCGCGATCATACCGATAAAAGGTATTTTCGCGCTGCAAGGGATAAAAGTGGTCGTCATTACCGTCATTCGGCGATCGCGCTCGTTTTCAATGGTGCGCGAGGCCATGATGCCGGGAACACCGCATCCCGTTCCGATAAGCACGGGAATAAAGGATTTTCCCGAAAGTCCGAACTTGCGGAATATCCTATCCATAACAAAGGCGATACGTGCCATGTATCCGCACGCTTCAAGAAAAGCGAGAAGTATAAAGAGCACAAGCATCTGAGGAACAAAGCCGAGCACCGCTCCGACTCCCGCGATTATTCCGTCAAGAATGAGCCCCTGAAGACGCACATCGCAGTTTATAGCATTAAGACCGTTTTCGACAAGCACGGGAATTCCCGGCACCCAAACTCCGTAATCGGCGGGATCCGGAGCGGCGCAACTATACTTTTCGTAAACGGAAACAGCATCTGCAAGATCCGATTGCCTGAATATCAGCGTCTCTGTTGCAAGCGTTTCTTCGTCTTCAATCTCAATTGAGGCGCTGTCAGAGGCGGTAAACTTTGCCGCATAAGCCTTCAAAGAATCAAGCGCGACACTGGGATCAAAGCTTGGCGACTCGAAATCAAGCGATTTTGAAAGCTCCTCGCTTCCCTCTTTTCCAAGGCCGATAAAAGCATTTACGGCGTTTGACGCGTCGCTAAATTGCTCGGCAGCCTTGTTATATTCTCCCGAGCCGATGGCCAAAAGATGCCATCCGTCGCCAAAGAGGCCGTCGTTTGCCCAATCGGTTGCCGCCGATCCAACGGTGACCATCGAAATGTAGTAAACAAGGAACATAATGACGGCGAAAATGGGAAGGCCGAGCCAGCGGTTGGTAACTATCTTGTCGATCTTATCCGAGGAGGAAAGCTTGCCCGCATTGTTCTTCTTGTAGCAGCTTTTTATGAGCTGACCTATGTATATGTAACGCTCGTTTGTTATTATCGACTCCGCGTCGTCGTCAAGCTCTTTTTCCGCCGCCGCAATATCATTTTCTATGTGTTCCATGACCTGCTTTGAAATATTCAAACTTTCAAGCGCTTTGGAGTCACGTTCAAAAATCTTAATGGCATACCATCTCTGCTGTTCCTCCGGCAGCTTGTGGACCGCCGCTTCCTCAATGTGGGCAATAGCGTGCTCCACCGCGCCGGAGAAGGTGTGCATTGGAACGGTCTTGCAATTCTTTGCCGCGTTAATCGCGGCCTCCGCCGCTTCCGCGACGCCATTTCCCTTAAGCGCCGATATCTCAACGACGGGGCACCCGAGCTGACGCGAGAGCTCGGCCGTGTTTATCTTATCCCCGTTTTTTCTCACCGTATCCATCATGTTGATGGCGATGACGACGGGTATCCCAAGCTCCGTAAGCTGTGTTGTCAGGTAGAGATTTCTTTCGAGATTGGTGCCGTCAATTATGTTCAAAATAGCGTCGGGACGCTCTCCTATAAGGTAATTTCTCGCCACGACCTCCTCTAACGTGTAGGGAGAAAGCGAGTAGATACCGGGAAGGTCGGTGATGGTCACGCCGTCATGCTTTTTCAGCTTGCCCTCTTTTTTTTCAACAGTAACGCCCGGCCAGTTTCCAACAAACTGATTTGAACCGGTAAGAGCATTGAACAAAGTGGTCTTGCCGCTGTTGGGGTTACCCGCAAGGGCGATCCTTAAATCCATGATTTTTTCCTCTCTTTCAATAAAATCAATAAAATTTTAAACAGTTAAAAACAAGTTCTAAAACACATTATATATGCGCGGATATGTCACTCTACCTCGACCATATCCGCGTCCGCCTTTCGCACGGAAAGCTCATAGCCGCGAACGGTGATCTCAATGGGATCGCCCAAAGGAGCGACCTTGCGCACATATACCGCCGTTCCCTTAGTTATGCCCATATCCATGATTCTGCGCTTTACCGCGCCTTCGCCGTGTATTTTCACCACAGTCGCGCTTTCGCCGATCTTGACATTTCTCAGCGTTTTCATATTATCCTCCTTATGTGTTATTTTTTGATTTTTTGTATGACCGTCTTTATGACATGTCAGATCATGATCTTTTGCGCCATTTCCTTGCTGATGGCGATTCTCGCCTCTTTGACGTTGACAATGAGATTACCCGCCATGGCTGTTACAACGGTTACTCGACCTCCCGTCACAAATCCGAGATTTTCAAGGTGTTTTTTTACTTCCGGCGTTCCGCCTATTCTCTTTATTATGTTTTCCTCGCCTACTTCGGCAAATAACAATGGCATCACTGCTTACTCCGTTCCGCCGCATCGCGGCTTTGCTGTTTTTAATAATTTTACGGTGTTTTTTGATGTTAGCATTATCTAACATACAGGCTTTTAAAAATCGGCAAGCGGCAAACATCGGCGCCGATCACCGAAGAATCGTTTTTTTGTTAGCCTTAACTAACGATATCATTATACTACGTCTTTTTACTTTTGTCAATAGCTTTTTTCGATTTTTTTTGATTTTGTCCTTCTTGTTTTCTTTTTCGCGTTTGATATTCGGCTTTTTTGTCATATTGCACAAAAAATCGACCGTTTTCATATTTTTATATTTGGATGGCCGATCAAAATACAAACTGCAAAATACGGCGGCTTTACATTTGACCCGAGTTTATTATTTACACTTATTAATAGATATGAACGCGCCCGATAAAATATGAGACGTCCCGTAAAACGCCCTCTAATTTGACAAACGCGCGTTGATATGCTATAATTTTTTCATATGTGTTTTAATCTCATTATGAGGCAATCTGCTTACAAACTACGACTTAGACGGCAGACAAGTTTTTTTATCATCCGATATCCGATATCTGATATCCGATATCCGACAAATCAAAAGGAAGTTGTTTCTTATGAACAAGATAAAGAATATTTTCAAAAAAATGATTAAAAACAAAAAGCTGTTTGTACTTTCTCTCATTTCTTTAATACTCGCGGTCGGTGTGTGCTCGGCTTTCGTTCTTTTTCACTTTGTACCCGAGGCGTCCTACAGAGTAAAGACCTTTGTCAGCGGCATATTGAACTGCACGGTTCGGCTTGACAAAATACAAGCAGATAAATATGATACCAAAACGATCGTGGTAGAAGAGTTTATAAATGATCCTAAAGTCACATTCGATCAGTCGATGATGCTTATAAACGCCGAGCATCCGCTTGCAGATGATTTTGAGGCGAAGACGGGCGAATACCGAGACAGCGGCGTTTATATGAACTGTTGTCTTTTTGACGCTTACGCCTCTTTGTCCCTTGATATCTCAGAAAGGTTTGACACAAAGCTGTATATAAAGAGCGCGTACCGCACATATGAGCAGCAGCTTGAGGAAATAGAAAGCTCAAGCGATCTTGCCGCTCCCATCGGATCGTCGGAGCATCAGGCGGGTTTGGCGCTCGACGTTTACGTGCCGTATCATGCGGGCTATGCCTTTGTGCAGAGCAAAGCGGGACAGTATACGGCAAGCGACGGTTGGAAGCACGGTTTTATTATCAGATATCAGTACTACAATGTGGAGCAGACAAAAATAGCGTACGAGCCCTGGCATATAAGATATGTTGGTTTTCCTCACGCCGAAATTATAACCAAAAAACAGCTTTCGCTTGAAAAATATATAGATAGCCTTGAGGTCGGCAGTTTTTACACCTTCGGGGACTATATAATAACAAGGCAGGCGCCGCTTGAGGGCACTTTGCTGCTGCCCGTGGATTATATCGGCGCCGTAATATCGCCCGACAACTGCGGCAACTATATAGTGACTCTTAAAATCCAAACATGATTTCACATTTGTTCACACAAAAAACAGATATAATTCCGATTATTTTTGAAAAAAATAAACATACTTTGATTATAATGAGGACAGCAAAAAAGAAAAAGGAGCAAACAGGTATTATGAAAAACAAATTTTCAATTTCAAAAATACTTATTTCGGCAATGTGCCTGATTTTGATGTCACTCACTTGTATGTCCTGCGTAAGTCTTGACGGAAAAAGCGCGTATGATTTGGCAGTGGAAAACGGATTTGACGGTTCGCTTGAAGAATGGCTCGGCAGTCTTGACAATGACAAAGACAAAGACGACGCCGAAAGCAGCGGTAATATCGGCGATACCAATGCTTCTGACAATGACAGCAGTACCTCTGCCACCGGCAATAACGACATAACAATCGAAAGCTCCCCTTCGGACATAACCTTTGCCTGCGCAAAGGGGCTTCTCAGCTCGGTAAAGATAGTATGCACCTCAAACGTCAGCTCGTGGTACGGCTCAAGCAGCGGAAGCGCGGGTTCCGGGGTCATTTACAAAATTGACAAATCCTTGGGGAACGCACTTATAATCACAAACTATCATGTGGTATATGACGCTTCCTCGAGAAATGACAGAATAAGCGACGACATTAAGGTCTACCTTTACGGAAGCGAAACTTCAAGCATGGCGATAGACGCTTCCTATGTGGGAGGATCTATGTACTACGACATTGCGGTGCTGTACGTGGAAAACAGCGACATAATTAAAAATTCCTCTGCCGAGGCGGCCACATTTGCCAACTCCGACGCACTTCACGTGGGCGAAACGGCAATCGCCATAGGCAACCCCGAAAACGGCGGCATTTCGGTCTCAAACGGAATAATCAGCAAAGAATCCGAATATATTACAATGATGTCGGTGGATAACACAACAAGCATGTCGCTGCGCGTCATAAGAGTCGACACTGCGGTGAACTCGGGAAACAGCGGCGGCGGACTTTTCAACTGCGAAGGAAACCTTATAGGAATAGTAAACGCAAAAAATAACGAATCTCAGGTTGAAAACATCGGATATGCTATCCCCTCCAATGTGGCAAGAGCCGTGGCCGATAACATAATCTACTACTGCGCCGACGGCACGCACAGCCAAGTTATGAGAGCCATCGTCGGAATCACCGTCGAAGTCGCTTCCTCAATAGCAAAGTACAACACAGAAAACGGACTTGTCGATATCATCGAAACCATAAAAGTAAACGAAGTCACAAACGGTTCTCTTTGCGACGGTCATTTGGCGGCGGGCGACACTCTCGTCAGCATAACAGTCGGGGGCTCGACGACAAATATAACAAGGCAGCACCATATTATCGACGCCATGCTGGACGCAAGGGCCGGAGATACGGTGACATTCTCAATAATAAGAAACGGTCAAAGCATGGATGTTAACATTGTTATAACAGAAAGCTGCCTTACCGAATATTAAAAAGCTCGGACCGGCGTCAAAAAATACGCGCCGGTCCAAGCTTTTTTTATGCTTGACAAACAAAAGGAAAAAGGTTATAATAAAAGCAAGTGTATGCAATTTCCAGCCTACAACGACAACGACATAAAATTAAATAAAAGCACTGAAAATAAATATTAATTCATTAATTTAATATTATTTGTTTGGATTAAATAGGAAGCTGCAATATGCCACTCAAAAAAGAAAAAGCACTGCTTATAATCAACCCCAAGGCCGGAAAACAGGGGGCAAAGAGATATTTCTTTGCGATCGTAAACGGCTTGTCAATGAAATACACCTTGACCACCTATATTACACAAGGCGCAGATGACGCTCGCATCGCCGCTTCTCAGGCGGGAGATTTCAGTACCGTCATATGCTGCGGAGGGGACGGCACCCTGAGTCAGGTGATCGACGGATATCCCCTGAGCGAACGTCCGCTCACCGTCGGCTATATTCCTTGCGGGACCACTAACGACTTTGCCTCAACCATGAAGCTGCAAAGAAACATACCAAAGGCAATAAAAGACGTTTGCCTCGGCAAAACAACATGCATAGATATCGGAAGCTTCAACGGCAAAAAGTTCATGTACATCGCAAGCTTCGGAGCGTTTACGAAAGCCTCCTATTCGACGCCTCAGGATGTGAAAAACATTTTCGGCTCGCTGTCATATATCATGAACGGAGCGATGGAACTCACATCAATAAAAAAAGAGGAGGTCACAATCGTCTGCGACGAAGTGCAAACGTCTTATAAGGATATCTGCTTTGCCGCGGTAATGAACACACATTCTGTCGCCGGAATGATTAAAATATCCCCCGAAGCCGCGGACCTTTCCGACGGAAAGCACGAGCTTATACTGATAAGGATGCCCCGGGATCTTCAGCACCTCGGAATGCTCATTTCAAATCTCCTGCAAAGTAAGCTCGGCGACCCCGATATAATCTTCATGCAGGGCTCACATATTGAAATACACACAAAAAACAAGGTCGCGTGGACTCTTGACGGAGAGGACGCCGGCGAATTTTCCGACGCAATCGTCGAAAATATCCCGCACGCTCTAAATTTAATCTGCCCGTCTCCGGGCAAAAAAGACAGTAACGAAAATAACGGTAAAAAACAGCAATAGCCAATAACCGACCATAGGTTAAAGTTAAAACAAAGGAAAAGGACGACGCAATATAAAATGACCGACACAAACTACAGCGAGAGCTATGATACCGAAGATAAATCGCAGCAGGAGAAACCAAAGGAGCTTCCGGAACTGCAGGCCAATACGGGCAAAAATCGTATACTGGAAAGAGAGAACGTAAAGTTTGAGAGACTGCCCATAAGGACGCATCTCATTACCGCCGACGACGACATATGCGACGTTGCGGAAAAATACGCGATGCCGTATCTGCTTCCCGACGACATACTTTTTATATCCGAAAAAGCGGTCGCTTGCTCACAGGGCAGGGCTATTCCCCTAAATGAAATAAAGCCGAGAAAACTTGCCGTGTTTCTTTCAAAGTACGTGACCAAAACAAAGCACGGCATCGGACTCGGAATTCCCGAAACAATGGAGATGGCAATACGCGAATGCGGCGTTTTGCGCATACTTTTGGCCGCATTTATCAGCGTCATAGGAAAGTTGTTTCGCCAAAAAGGGTGGTTCTATCTTGTGGCAGGTCAAAAAGCGGCCTCAATAGACGGACCCACCTCCGGCACCATCCCGCCCTATAACAAATGCGTTGTGCTCGCTCCTGACAAGCCCGACAAGGTGGCGATATCGGTCGCGGAAAGGATCGGATGCCGCTGCATAATAGTCGACATAAACGATCTCGGCGGAAAAATTCTCGGCGTTTCGGACCCCACGCTTTCAAAGGACAGTCTTGCCAAGCTGCTTTCGGACAACCCCCTGGGACAGGGCCATCAGTCCACGCCCATGGGTATTATTCGCGCATTAGCTGACTGACGACTGATGAACCGCGATACCGAACATAAGGTAAATACTTGAACATATATTCCCCGATATGTTCTAAATTATAATAGAACTGTAAAACAAAAAAATAAGGAGGCATAATTCACCATGAAAAAGCTTTTATCAGTGCTTTTGGCGGCTTTGCTTGTCATCTCTGGCGCGCTTTTTGTCTCGTGCGGCGGTAAATCCGACGACAACCCCAACCAAACAGTTACAACACCAAAGATAACAACGACACGAAGAGACAATAACACAGAAAATCCCGGTGATATCGTCGATAATGATCCCGTATTTACCGATTTTAAAGTCGGCACGGCCGAGGAGCTTATCGACGCCATCACAAAAATCAACAATTGGGAAGTCGCACTCAATTCAAACATCACCCTGACCGCGGATATCGACATGAGCGCTTATTCCGACCCGAGTAATTACGAGCCGATATATGAATTCAGCGGCGTGTTCGACGGAGCAGACCATACAATAAGCAACCTCAACTGGACCTTTACAATGGCTAACGACGCGACAAGCAACATGCCCACGGCGGGTACGTTCGCAGACGGCACGTATATAATCTCAAGCGCCGACGGAGGAGTGGAAAACTGCTATGCGGAGGCGGGAGCCGCACTTCTTGTCATTCACCTTAACGGCGGAACAATCAAAAATCTGACAATCAAGGACTCGTCGACAAATATCGTCTGCTCATACAACAAAAACTATCAGCTGTACACCGCCGGTATGGTTGCAATGGCAACCGACGGCAAGGTGCTCTCCTGCAAAATGGAAAACGTCAACGTCAACGTGCCCGACGCGGTAAACACAAACCAGGGAAATGTCGGATACGCGGCCGTTCTGATGTCCTGCGCCAAAAACAGCGTGGTGATTTATGACTGCACCGTCTCCGGCACGGTCGATACTTCGACAAACGTAAAATTCAACGCCGCCGGTCTTCTCGGGACCTTTCCCGAAGCGGGAACTCTGACAATTGCAAGCTGCGTTTCCACCGCCATACTGAACGTATGTCCTCCCGAAAATCTCACATCCGACGGTCTTATGTGGCCGAGCACTAACCTCGGCGGCGAGTCGGATCCCGTCTGCTGCAACAGATCTGTCGAGATTACGGAGACCTACACTCCCGAGCAGTAAATCTCATTCGGCTTTATGCTTTAATTAAAATTAAATTATCATCACTTATATAGGATCGCCGCCGATGCAGGGGTACATCGGCGACGGTCCTATCATTTAACTTGCCTGGAATTTTGTCCATCAAAACAGCGCGCGCATTTTGAAGCTTTAAAATTTAAAATTTGAAAATGCGAAACAAATTTAACGTATTTATCGGTCGGATTCTTATTTGCCCCGATCAGCGCGGCGGACTTGCATATGATTACGATTTAAATACATTTACAATAAAAATCGGGTAAAATAGTCTGTTTTTACATTACTAAAACGCTATCGCTGTGATATAATAAGAAAAACGCTATTATAAATTAGGAGAACTATGAAAATGAAAAAAAGATTTTTATCTTTACTGATGGCCCTTATATGCCTTCTTTCGTCGATACTTATGCTTGTCTCCTGCGCCCGCGGCGAGGGGGACAACAAACAAGGCGAGAAAGTATCCTCCGGTCTTGAGCACCTAAACGGGCTTGATTTCGGCGGACAGGAGATAACCTATATCGCTTCCAACCCGCCTGTCGACGACCTCAATTACAAGTCGATCTATGTAGACGAGGAATCGGCGGACGGCGACGCTCTCAATGTAGCGCTCTATGAAAGAAATACGAGAATCGAGGCGCTTTTGAATGTGAAAATTGTCATGGGAGCCGCAGAGGACCGCAGCATAAAAGCATGGATGGGGCCCTCACTTCTCGGAGGACTTGACGAATACGACATCATAGCTGCGCGTCAGTATGACGACATTCAGCTTGCCCTTGACGGCGTCCTTGTCGACATCAATAAACTTGATCAGTACGGCGCCGATTATATCAACTGGGACAGAGAATATTGGGCAACAAATTATATAGACGCTCTTTCCTTTGGAAACAAGACATTTTGGCTCACCGGCGACCTTTCGCTGCGCTATACCAGCGGCTATTACGCAATATTCGTAAACGCCAACCTTTACGACACCATCTTAAAGCCCAAATACGGCAGCATATACGATATCGTGAGAAACAAACAGTGGACATACGATATGCTCATGCAAATGGCGACCGAATCGTATAAGGACGACGGCGACGACAAAATAGGGCTTGAGGATCAGATAGGTCTTTTGTTTCCCGTATGGGACAACACCAACGGTCTCGCAATTTCAGCCGGAGTCGTCTTCACAAGATACGCCGAAGACGGCACTCCCATGAACAACGCCACCGCCAACAACAGTACCCTTATAAACTTCATGAATAAGTGCTATGAGCTTATAAATACCAAGGGCGTTTACAGCTTTAATCCTCCCAGCGCTTCCTATCCCGAGGCTATGACCAACTTTGCGTCAGGCAAAGCGGTGTTTGTGTCCGCAAGACTTAATCAGGCAGAAATATATCTGCGCGATATGAACGACGACTATTATGTTATCCCCTGCCCTATGCTTGATGAAAATCAGGGACAATATTATACCGGAGTTCATGACGCTGTGGTAATTTATGGCATCAATTACAATATATCAGACGAAAGAATCGCCGCCTCCGCCGCGACCCTTGAAGCTATGGCGTACGAGAGCTATTACAACATTCGCCCGATATACTATGACAGCTTCCTTAAGTTCAAGTACACCCGCGATACCGAGGCCGCTGAAATGATCGATATCATGCACGACAACGTGTATACCGACTTCGTATTCATCTGGCAGTTCGCTGACGATATGCACGGACTCGGGCACTTCCTGAGAAACAACGTCAGCAAGAATAACGCCGCCTCAAGCATCAAAAGAAGCGTGACGCTTTGGAACAACGGCCTTACGGCAATACTTGAAAAAATAGAGAAAATGGACCAATAGTTATAAAGATTTAATATCAGCAAAAACAACCTTTGGAGCCGATGCAAAAACGCATCGGCTCATTTTTAAAAAAATGTCCTTTTTTTTAAAAAAACTATTGAAATTAGGATAAAAGAGTGGTATATTTACATGAACGGGCGCGGCGACGATAAAAAGCCTTGCGCCGGGCAACAAACCAAATAAGGCACAATATGTTTTCCCAGAGAGACGGGAGGTGTAATTTCGATATGACGAAAGAAAAACAGACAAAACATACCGACATCCACCGTATTGACCCAGGCAAAAAAGGCTTGGGAAATTCAGAGGTTCCCCGAAGTCAGGAGAAAGACGATTCTCTTGTAAACGAACCGTTCAGAGGCGAAAAGCTCCTTGCAAACAAACGCCTCGAGGCATCCGACCGTGAAATACTTGAAAAAACCATACCGAGCGACGAGATCTTGAAATTTGTCATAGTCGGAGATTTGAGCCTCGGCAGCAAGTACGCAAAATCCATCCTTGCGGTAACCGACAAACATATTTACGGCTTTGACGACAGTTTTGAGGACAAAGTCAAGGTATACGGATACGACAGTATCAAAAGAGCGTATGTAAAACGCTATTACGGAAACGCCATGCTTGTCTTTTTCGAGGATGACTTTGAGGGCGACAAGATCGATCTCTCGAAAAAGCACGTGGGCTTTATCCGCTTTTCATACAAGGTTGCCTCTCTTTACGACGCGGCAGCGCATTTTATCGAGAGCATCGCCGCCGGTAAGGATATGGACGAGGAAATGGCGGTAGTTGAAGCTTCGTTTGAAAAGCAATTTCGCGTCTGCCCGCGCTGCGGCAGAAATCTCATACGTCCCGGCGCGCCCTGCATGAACTGCCAATCAAAGAAAAAGGTCATCTCAAAGATAGCATCTTATGTGATGCCGTACAAGTTCATTTTGCTTTTCTGCCTCGTTCTTTCCGGCATAACAACGGCCGCCTCTCTTGTGCCGCCGTATATGACCAAAACGTTGGTCGACGAGGTGCTGCCGAATGGACGAAGCGATATGCTTATTGTGTGCGTGGGCGTGCTGCTTGCCACATATCTTGTACAGTACGGTATCGGCGCGATACGTTCGTACATGCTTAAGGTGAGCGGTGACAGCATTGTCGCCGACCTGAGAAACGACGTGTATGAAAAGGCCCAGCACCTTCCCATGCGTTTTTATGACCGAACCTCCACAGGCTCTGTCATTAACCGTATCAGCGGAGACACCAACACAATTCAAAGCTTTATGCTGCGTATCACTCAAGAGGTTGTGGTACAGTTCTTCCTGCTCATCGGTATTATCATAATAATGTTCGCCATGAACTGGAAGCTGACGCTTCTTTCCCTTATTCCCGTTCCCTTTGTAGTCGTGGGATCGCGTATATTCGGGAAAAAAATCGCCCCCTTTTACCGAAGAATATGGCGCAGATGGTCGGCTGTATCCTCAATTCTTACCGACACAATTCCCGGAATACGGGTCATCAAAGCCTTTACAAACGAGAAAAGCAGCGTCGAAAACTTCCGCAGCTATAACGGCGAGTGGCTGCGCACCGATGTTAAAGCCTCAAGAATAACCACTCTGTTTCCCAATATAGTCAACCTTGTGATAACATGCGGCTCCCTTCTTATATGGGGAGTGGGAGGAAAACTGGTAATCGGAAATCCCACTGAATTTTCTCCCGGTCTGCTCATGTCATTTATCTCATATACGTCGATGTTTTACGGACCCGTCAACTTCTTTGCCAACCTCAACGACTCCTATCAACAGGCGCTAAACGCCGTCGAGAGAGTTATGGATATCATCGACGCGGAGCCGGAAAGCAATTTTGCTGCGGGCAAACACCCGGACAGACTCAAGGGAAAGATAGAATTCCGCAATGTCAATTTTTCCTTTGACCGTTCGAAAAAAACACTGTCCAACATAAACATAACAATCGAACCCGGAGACATAGTCGGTATCGTGGGAACCACCGGAGCAGGAAAATCCACCCTCATCCACCTGCTTATGAGGTATTATGACAGTTATGACGGGCAAATACTTGTGGACGGCATCGATATACGCGACATGGACCTGCAATTTTACCGCTCGGAAATCGGTTACGTACAGCAGGAGCCGATGATGTTCCACGATTCCATTTACAATAATATCGCCTACGGTTGTGACAATCCGCATGTCGAGGAGATAATTCACGCCGCCGAAGTGGCAAATGCTCATGAGTTCATCGCCCGCCTTCCCGACGCGTATGATACCGTGCTCGGCGAAAGAGGAACCGGCCTTTCCGGAGGCGAACGTCAAAGACTTTCGATCGCGCGCGCCGTCCTGAAAAATCCAAGCATTCTTTTCTTTGACGAGGCCACGGCTTCAGTCGACTCCGAAACCGAAAGTCTTATTCAGGACGCCATCGAGCGCCTTATACGCGGACGCACAACTCTTATGATCGCACACCGCCTTTCCACTCTGCGTAAAGCCAATAAAATAATCGTCGTGGACAACGGCGAAATCATTGAAATGGGTTCCCCGGAAGAGCTTATGGCCAAAAAGGGCAAGTATTATAAGCTCATCCAGATACAGACGATGGCTGACCAAATACAAAAAACAAAAGAGGAAGAGAGGTTTGAATAAATGTCGCGTTTATATATTGATAACGATATGGCTCGCTTTACCCGCAAGGATATCACCCTTGTGGATATGCAGCTTTACGACGGAAGAATCTTCACCGACCTTGAACCGAGACGCCTTTTCCCCCTTACGGGGCTTCAAAAATACATCACCCTTCTCGACTCCGAAGGAGTCGAGAAGGCAATAATTCGTAATCTCGCCACACTTCCGGATAAAGACCGTAAAATAATAGAAGATTGCCTTGAAGAATATTACCTGATCCCTAAAATCACCAAAATCATCGATTGCAGGGAGAAATTCGGCCTGTTGACCATCGAAGTGGAAACCGATAAGGGAAACGCCTCAATCGAAATAAGAAACATCATTCACGGTATAAAGCTTATGTACCGCACAAGAGTCCTGTTCAGAGATAACAACGACAACCGCTATGAAATACCCGATATAAATCGACTTGATAAAAAAAGCCGCGCCAAAATCGATACTTTCCTGTGATCCAAATAACGAAATACAATAATATGAAAAGGAGTCTTTAACATGAAGCTTATTCTTGCAATTGTAAACAACGACGACAGCGCCATAGCTGCCGCCGCCCTTACCGAGGCCGGATTCTTCGTTACAAAACTTTCCACCACCGGAGGTTTTCTCATGGTGGGCAACACGACTCTTCTTATCGGAACGGAAGACACAGGCGTTGAAGAGGCAGTAAAAATACTTAAAAAGCATTGCACCACCCGTAAACAGACAAACAAACCAACTGCCACATTCGGTGCGGGACTGCAAAATTTCAGTATTCCCAAGGAAGTAACGGTCAGCGGAGCAACCGTGTTTGTGCTCAACGTAGACCGAATGGAAAAGCTTTAAGATTCTGCAAAACCTGCGGGAGATTTTTAAAATCCGCCCCAAAATAACCAAAACTTTTGAGCTTGCCCCTTATAAGTCTTATAAAACTTAAACCTTTAAAATCTGCAAGACGGCCTTGTTTCTGCAAGGCCGTCCTTTTATATAATTAAGAAAAGTTTGTTTATAGTTTATTTTATATACTCAAGTGTAAGATTTGAAATCTGTTCGCCGTTTTCGGCGTCAATCACAAGCAGCACATTTCCCGAGAGAATATAATATCTGCAAAATTCGCCGTTTTCGTCATCGGATGTCATGATACTGTCACATGCCTTACCGTTCACATACGTCTGTCCGAAAGAGTACCCGTCATTTTTGTACTCCGCGTAAATATCTATCCCCGCTTCAAGGCATGCGTCGTTTACCGAGTTTTTCTCGCCGTCGAGCAGATAAATCATGTATGGTCTTTTTTGATATATCACTTTAAGCGCGTTATGGCAGGGGACAAAGCGGCATTCATCTGCTTTTGCAAGACTTGTAAGCACAGGTATACCGTTTTCGCGCATCCATTCGGCGCAGTAATCTATATTTTCCTCGCTGTTTATCCAAAGGCTCAGTTCGTTTATGCTGTTTTCCCTCTCAATATTCGGCGAGGAGTTTTTAACGTCCGATGCGTCCGATGCTTTGGAGGTATTTGCGATTACAAACGCTAAGGATAGTATGACAAACAGCGTCGCCGCAGAAATAAAGAGCGCAGCATACAGTCGTCTTTTTTTTGTGCGGGCGGTTTTCATTCTTTGCGTTTTTATCCTTGCCCGTATTTTCAAGGATATTGCATTCAGCCTTTGTTCATCAATACTCACGTTATCTATCGGCTCGTAATTTCCCAAAAAGAGATTAAGACATTTCTCATCCATAGCCGAAAGGAGTGAAATAACGCCGACATGTTGTTTTGTCTTGGCTGTTTCAACTCTCAAGGAAATCACCTCCGAGTATTGTTTTAAGCTTTTTGAGCGCTTTGAACGCCCTTTGGTCCACGGCGTTCGCGCTGATATTTAAAAGGGCCGCTATATCCTTTGAACGCTCGAGATAGTAATACTTGCGCACTATTATTTCTCTGTCCATTGGAGAAAGCGCGCCTATGGCGTTTGCGAGAAGCTCCATCCTTTCACGGTCCTCTATAATATCTGCGGCGCAAAAGTCCCTTTCTTCATCCGTTTCAAGCATCTCATCAAAAGATGACGTTATCTTTGAGTATGGGTTGACCCTTCTGAAATCGATCGCCCTGTTTTTTGCCGCGGCGCAAAGATAGGCGCGTATGCTGCCCTTGTTAAGGTCTATGTACGAGGCGCTTTTGTAAAACTTCATAAACACGTCGCTTACACATTCGTCCACATCCTCATTGGTAAAGGGAGGAATAAGAGAGTTGCTCATTATATGCGTCACGAGCTTCATGTAAGTTTTCATCACCTCTTCAAGTGCCGAAGAAGGATCGCGCCTGTACAACTCGAGTATCAGTTTATCTTCCAATGCTTTATACCTTCTTTAAATGTTAATACGAAAAAATTTTCGCATTCTTTCCTTTTTTTCATGCTATAACGGGAAAAAGTATGCCCGCCGTGAGCAAAAGCAGCCCGATACACTGCCGTCTTCTTACCTTTTCCTTAAATATCAGCGCGGAAAGGCCGACCGTGACAAGAACGCCGAGGCGATCGATTGACTGCACAACACCCGCGTCCTTAAGTTTAAGAGCGTTAAAATAGCACAGCCATGAAAATCCGCTCACAAAACCAGAAAGTACGACTATAACAAACGTCCTTGCGGGCACCTTTTTTAATCCTTTAAACTCTCCTTTAAACAAAGCGACAAAAAAGCTGATAAGCAGCACAACGCAGGTCCTCAAAAAGAGCGACAGGGCGCTATCGGTGTTTTTAAGTCCGGATTTGGAAAGCAGGACAGATGCGGCGGTAAAAAAAGCACACCCAAGGGCAAAAAAGAGCCATCCCCTCTCTTTTTTAACTTCCCTGCCTTGAGCGCCGTCTTTTTCTTTTGAATTTACGGCGGATATCTCCCTTTTTTCCTGCATTACAAATATACCGAGAATAATAAGCAAGACCGAGAGAAGCTTTGCGGGGCCGAAGCTTTCATGCAAAATCAGCGCTCCTCCCACAATGGTGACAGGCGTTGACAGCTTTTCGACACACGCCACCATACCGGCGCTTCCCTTCTCGAGCGCACGGTAATAGCAAAGCCAAGAAAGCCCCATTGCAACGCCCGATAAAATTATAAATACAAGATCCCATAAACCGGGCATTTTGAATTTTGTAAAACATAAGGTAAAAAGAAGCACTGCAAGCGTGCGTATAAAAAGGGAGATATCGGGAGACATTTGGCCAAGGCCGTATTTTATTATCACAGATACGGCTCCCGCTAAAGCCGCCGAAGAAAGTGCAAGAACAAGCCACATAAAAGCTAATTTACCGCCTTATTTTTATGTACCGTCCCTTCAGAAGCCAAGCTCGCTTGAAACTACTATGACTTTTATTCTGCCCTCTCTCCTGCAAAGCCTTGTTATAACTATCTGCGCACATATGCTGTCCTCTCGCTTGCAGTTTGCGCAAAATCCGTTTTTTCTGCAAGGCGTGTCGATTTCAAAGCGTTGAGCGTTTATGGGCGCGGCGTGATTTCTCGCCCTCTCTATGGCGGAGGAAAGATCGGAACATATCTTATTAGCGCCGACTACCACTATTACCTGCCTTGGTCCGTAGCAGAGGGCAGCGACCCTATTGCCGTTTCCGTCGATATTGACAAGAATACCGTCTGCGCTTAACGCGTTGGCGCTCATAAGGTATGTGTCGCAAAGAAGCGCCTGTCTTTGAAGCTCAATCGCCTCATTCTGATTTGCGGCTTTTGAACGGTCTATAAATTTCTGTCCTCTCTCATGCAGCGCTTCTTTTATTTTTATCTGATCAAGCGTCGCCGAGCCTCCGAAGGATACCGTGTGATCTTTCGGTATAAGCGAAAGAGCGAGAATAAGCGCCTCTTGGCTTGTTTCGGCGTAATACGCCTCAAAATGTCTGTTTTTGAGGGCGTCGACTACCGCCTTTGCCGCCTTTTGATTTCTCATTTCCTCAGGTGTCATATTTTTATTTCTCCTTTTAATTTTTATCGTTTTTACTGATTTTATAATAACATAAATAATTCCAAAAGTAAAGAATCACTCTTGAAAATACAAGGAAAAAACATTATAGTTATCGAAAAAAAGCTCAATACGAATGTTTCTTGCCCAAGAGTGCCAGATAAAGAGCAGGATATAGATATTAAATGCTAAAAGAGCGCCGATTATATCAAAAAAACATAAATAACTCAAAAAAGATATTGACATACGGCCGAACATGTGGTATAATCCTACAAAGTAATTTAGATAAGGTGCTTGACGCGATGACAGGAAACGCTGTAATAGTGATATCCATTATTATCAACGCTATTATTATTGTCCCGATAATACGTAAGGACATTAATAGCGTCGGTTGTCGTGCACAGAAATAAGAGCATTTACAAGACCGTTTTAAATGCTTCATGGGCTCACAGCTGATGTTGTGGGCCTTCTTTTTTACCGCATAACGCTTGGAACGGGAGAAAACATGAAAATCATAGACACACACTGCCACATATACCCCGATAAAATTGCTGAAAAGGCTACTGCGGCCACAGGCACGTTCTATAACATGACTCCAAGGCTTGACGGACGGGTAGAGACCCTGCTCAGCGAGGGGAAAAAAGCGGGAATAGAGAAGTATATTGTCAACTCGGTTGCAACTACTCCCGAGCAGGTACACGCTATAAACTCCTATATTTCCTCCACCGTAAATGAAAAACTCGGCGTTTTTATCGGTATGGGAACGCTCCACCCTGAAAGCGGGGATATAGAAGCCGACGTAAATGAAATAATATCGCTCGGCCTTGTGGGAGTAAAGCTGCATCCCGATATACAGAGATTCAAAACGGACAGCAAAAAGGCCATGGAGATATTTGAGCTTGTGCAGGGACGTCTGCCGGTATGCATACATATGGGGGACAGCAGATACAGCTATTCAAACCCTCAAAACATAATCCCCGTACTCAAGGCCTTTCCGCGTCTAACCGTCATAGGCGCCCATCTTGGCGGATGGTCGCTTTGGGAATACGCCGCAAAGGAGCTTTCGGGATACGAAAATCTCCTTGTCGACTGCTCCTCCTCACTTTACGCACTCGACCCTGCGAGCGCGAAAAAAATAATAATGAAGTACGGTACGTCAAGAGTCATGTTCGGAAGCGACTTTCCAATGTGGAATCCGTATGAAGAAGTGGGCCGCTTTATGCAGCTTGATTTTAGTGAAAAGGAACGCGAGGACATACTGTATAAAAACGCCGCAAGGCTTTTTAATATCAACTTTAATTGAAATTTGATCATTTATTTTCATAATTCATTAAATCACTTTGAAAGAGGTAGAATATGAACAGCAATCAGACAAGCTCCGCAAGAGACGTGGCCGCAAGAATCCGCGAAATGCGTGAGATACTGGGACTGTCCCAACAGGAAATGGCACAAAAAACCGAGGTCTCGCCGGAAGACTACGCATGCTATGAAAGCGGCAACTTTGACTTTCCCTTTTCATTTATGCATAAATGCGCCCTGATTTTCGGAATAAACATCGCGGATCTGCTCGAAGGCTACAGCCCTCGTCTGACCTCGTATCAAGTCACTCGGGCGGGGGATGGCAAGGTAACCGTGGATGAAAACGGGATACTTATAAAAAATCTCGCTTCACAGTTCGTAGGGAAAATTGCCGAGCCATATTATGTCACTTACGACTATGAAGAGGAGCTTCAGAACAAGCCGATACGCACAGACACCCACTCGGGTCAGGAGTTTGACTATATCATATCCGGCTCGCTCAAGGTAAGGGTTGGAGATCACACCGAGGTGCTTTCGGCAGGCGACTCGATACTTTACAATTCGTCAACACCCCACGGCATGATAGCCGTCGACAACGCTCCCTGCAACTTTGTGGCGATTGTTCTTCCCGGAGACGAGAACGTCGAGGAAAAGAAAGCGGGCGAAAGCATAGCTCACGCAAGAGACAATTACAAGCTGCTCTGCGACAAATTCATAAAGACAACAGAGAACGAAAAAGGGCAGCTTGTCTCGATAGCCTTTCAAAACGAAGACAAGTTCAACTTTGCTTTCGACTGCGTGGACGAGCTGGCAAGGGTCTATCCCGACAAGCTTGCCATGCTTCATGTCGATAAAAATCTTGTCGAAAGGCGTTTTACCTTTGCCGACATCAAAAGAGCCTCTAATCAGACGGCAAACTATTTTAAGTCGCTCGGAATAAAAAAGGGAGACAGGGTGATGCTGATCCTGAAAAGGCATTATCATTTTTGGTTCTGTATGGTAGCTCTTGAAAAGCTGGGCGCCGTGGCGATACCCGCCACATATCAGCTTGTGACTCACGACCTTGAATACCGTTTTAACGCCGCCGGAGTCTCGGCGATAGTGTGCACCGCCGACGGCGACGTGTCAAAGCATGTGGAAAACGCCGAAAAGCTCTCTCCCACTCTCAAAACAAAGATCATGGTAGGCGGATGCCGCGAGGGTTGGCATAATTTCGACGAAGAATATATACTTTACACCGGCAGATTTACAAGGACCGAGGAATCCTCCTGCGGAGACGAGCCTTGCGTCATGTATTTCACTTCAGGCACCACCGGCTATCCGAAGATCGCGATGCATTCTCACAAATACTCGCTCGGGCATTTCATAACAGCAAAATACTGGCACTGCGTCGAACGCGACGGTCTGCACCTCACCATTTCGGACACAGGCTGGGGCAAGGCGCTTTGGGGGAAGATATACGGTCAGTGGCTCTCCGAAGGAGCGATATTCGTTTACGACTTTGACCGTTTTGATCCCAACCTGATACTTCCGATGTTCAAAAAGTACAATATAACCACCTTCTGCGCTCCTCCGACTATGCTGCGCATGATGATAAAGGAAGATATCTCGAGGTTCGATCTTTCGTCAATACATAATATGACGACCGCGGGCGAGGCCCTCAATCCCGAGGTATTCAAACAGTTTGAAAAGGCAACCGGCCTTCAAATTATGGAAGGCTTCGGACAGACCGAAACCACTCTTGTTATAGGCACCCTTTACGGAACGGAGATAAGGCTGGGCTCGATGGGAAAGCCCTCTCCCCTTTACGACGTCGATATAGTTGACGACAAGGGCAGACCCGTTCCGATAGGAGAGACGGGAGAAATAGTGATAAGAACGGACAAAGGCGCTCCCTGCGGGCTCTTTACCGGTTATTATAACAACGAGGAACTTACAAACGAAGCTTGGCACGACGGCATGTATCACACGGGTGACACTGCGTGGAAGGACGAGGACGGCTACTATTGGTATGTCGGAAGAGTCGACGACGTTATAAAATCCTCAGGCTACAGAATAGGACCGTTTGAGATTGAAAACGTCATTATGGAGCTTCCGTATGTCCTTGAATGCGGGGTTTCCGCCGCGCCCGATGAAATACGCGGTCAGGTGGTCAAGGCTTCTATCGTGCTCACAAAAGGGACTGAGCCTACCGAAGAACTCAAGAAAGAAATCCAAAACTACGTCAAGACCCACACAGCGCCATATAAATATCCGAGAATAGTGGTGTTCAGAGATGAACTGCCTAAAACCATAAGCGGCAAAATACAAAGAAACAAGCTCTGACAGCTCTATTATTTATAACGGTAAATGGGCAGAAGGATTCTTATGTGTCATTTATGAAAGAACAAAAACGAATTACACTCTTTGCCGGTCACTACGGAAGCGGCAAAACAAGCATCGCCGTTAATTTCGCGCTTTACCTTAAGCGAAAAGGAAGTCAGGTTGTCATTGCCGACCTTGACATTGTTAACCCTTATTTTCGCACAAAAGACAGCGCAAACCTGCTGGAAAAAGAAAAAATAGAGCTCATATCCTCACGCTTTGCAAATTCAAATGTCGATCTTCCCGCAATGCCTCAGGAGACCTACGGAATATTTGACCGAAAGGACAAATACGCGGTACTCGATATCGGCGGAGATGATCGCGGCGCGCTTGCTCTCGGCAGATATGTACCCTATATTCGTGAGGAAAACAATTATAACATGCTTTTCGTCGCAAGCTGCTACCGTCCGCTGACAAGAAACGCCCGCGAGGCATATGAGGTATTGAGGGAGATTGAAGGCGCCTGCTCCTTAAAATTCACGGGAATCGTCAACAACTCCAACATAGGAAGAGATACCGCCTCAGACGATATTCTCGCTTCGCGGGATTTTATAAGAGAGCTGTGTGAACTTTCAAAGCTGCCTTTGCACTTTACCTGCGCCGATATCAGGCTCTGCCCTCTTCCCGGGTACGAAAACGAAGACGTTCTTCCTCTCGTCATTGACGAAAGGTACTACGATATAAAGGAGAAAAAGGAAAACTAAGTATGGCAAAAGTCACTTTTAAAACCGATCTTTGCAAGGGATGCGGTCTTTGCGTCACCGTGTGCCCAAAAAAACTGATCGTACTTTCAAAAGACAAACTAAACAAAAAAGGACACTCTCCCGCCGAGATGACCGACGAAGAAAAATGCATCGGCTGTGCATTCTGCGCCACCATGTGCCCGGACTGCGTCATCACCGTGGAAAAGTGAAAGAGAAAGGAAGTGTCTAAGGTAATTATGACAGATAAAGTCCTGATGAAAGGAAACGAGGCGATAGCCGAAGCGGCAATTCAGGCGGGGTGCAGATTCTATTTCGGATACCCCATAACTCCGCAAACCGAAATCGCCGCGTATATGGCAAAGCGGATGCCCAAAATTTCTGGAACGTTCTTACAGGCGGAAAGCGAAATCGCCGCCATCAACATGGTTTACGGAGTCGCTTCAGCGGGGAAAAGAGTGATGACCTCTTCCTCAAGCCCCGGAATTTCATTGAAATCCGAAGGAATATCATATATCGCGGGCTGCGACCTTCCCGCCCTTATTGTCAATGTGCAAAGAGGCGGACCGGGTCTTGGCGGTATACAGCCGTCTCAGTCCGATTACTTTCAGGCCACAAGAGGCGGCGGTCACGGTGACTATCATGTCATCGCCCTTGCGCCCGCGTCGGTACAGGAAATGGCCGACCTGACCTTCAAGGGCTTTGACCTTGCCGATATTTATAGAACGCCGGTTATGATACTGGCGGACGGCACCATGGGTCAAATGATGGAGCCCGTTAAAATGAAGGACTACACTCCTCCCGATATAAATAAGGATTGGGCGGTCACCGGAACTAAAATGATGAGAGAACACAACATAATAAACTCTCTCTGCCTTGATCCCGAGTCCTTGGAAATAAGCAATTTCAAGCGCTATGAAAAGTACAAAACAATATGCGAAAAAGAGGCAATGTGCGAAGAATACCTGACAAATGACGCCGATATCGTTATCGCCGCATTCGGAATTGCCGCAAGAGTCTCCAAAAACGCGGTAAACGAGGCAAGAGCAAACGGTCTTAAGGTAGGTATGATAAGACCTATCACTCTTTGGCCGTTCCCCAAAGATGCCTTCGAGCGCGCGGCCGAAAAAGCGAAGGCTTTCATTTCAGTGGAGCTTTCAATGGGTCAGATGATCGAGGACGTGAGTCTTGCGGTCCGCTGCCGCAAACCGGTGTATCTGTGCAATCGAGCGGGCGGAATGATCCCCTCGCCCGAACAGGTGCTGGCAAAAATAAACGAGATTGCAAATATGTCAAATTCAAAATGATTGCTTGATCCACCTTGCAAGAAAGGAGTATTTGCCCTGAAAGGACAAAAAATATAAACAAATATGAGCATAGTTTTTGAAAAACCACACGCGCTTACAGACGCCGCGCTGCATTACTGCCCGGGCTGTACGCACGGAATCATTCACCGCCTTGTGGCAGAGGCAATCGACGATTTGAAAATTGAAGGCAAAACCGTCGGAGTCGCTCCTGTGGGCTGCGCGGTAATGGCGTATAACTATTTTGCCTGCGATATGGTAGAAGCCGCTCACGGACGCGCCCCCGCCGTTGCGACCGGTCTCAAACGCGCAATGCCCGACAATATAATATTTACATACCAAGGCGACGGCGATCTCGCCTCAATCGGTATGGCAGAGACCGTGCATGCGGCGACCAGAAACGAAAATATCACGGTCATATTCGTAAATAACGCAATTTACGGTATGACGGGCGGTCAGATGGCCCCCACCTCCCTTCCCGGCCAGGTCACACAGACCTCGCCCTACGGCAGAGACGTGAATGTGTGCGGATACCCCATAAAGATATGCGAGCTGCTTTCAAATCTTGACGGCCCCGAATATCTCGAAAGAGTAGCGGTAAACAACGTTAAAAACGTAAAAAACGCCAAACGGGCAATAAAAAAAGCATTTGAAAATCAAATAAATAAAAAGGGATTTTCGCTTATAGAGGTTATATCCTCCTGCCCGACAAACTGGGGGATGACTCCCGATCAGGCACTTGCATGGATAGATGAAAAAATGATCCCGTATTACCCTCTCGGGGTATACAAGGACAAAAGCGCACAAAAGGACAGCGAGGTGAAAGCGTAATGGGCACGACACAGATTCTTATTGCCGGCTTTGGCGGTCAGGGCGTACTGTTTGCGGGTAAATTTCTCGCGTATATGGGACTAATGGAGGACAAGCAGGTCAGTTGGCTGCCCTCATATGGCCCCGAAATGAGAGGCGGCACGGCAAACTGCTCGGTTATAATCAGCGACGAAAGCATCGGCTCCCCCATTGTAAGCGCCCCGGATATTCTGATCGCTATGAATCTTCCCTCTCTTGATAAATACGAAAGCTCGGTGGCCTCGGGCGGTATGATCTTTATAGACGGCACCCTGATTTCTCGCGGGATAGAAAGAAACGATGTAAAGATGCATAATATAGACGCCACAAAACTCGCCTCGCAAAACGGTTATTCAGGGCTGTCCAACATGATAATCATGGGTAAGGTCATAAAAGAATGCCCGGCCCTTGGCAACGCTTACGTCGAGGCCGCGCTTTCAAAAGTGGTATCCGAAAGACACCGCAATCTTTATGACAGCAACCTTGCCGCCGTCACATTGGGTTACAATATTTAATGAATGTCATATAATAATTAATAATATAATTAAAGGAAGTTGAGGAAAACCGCAATGATAGACATTAAAATCACTAAAACCACTTGTCCCAAAGAAAAGCCCGATGATGCGTCGCTCGGCTTCGGCAGAGTTTTTACCGACCACATGTTCCTTATGAACTACGATCACGAAAACGGCTGGCATGACGCGCGAATAGTGCCTTTTGAAAACTTCAGCATCCATCCCGCATCTACCGTACTTCACTACGGCGCCGAAATTTTCGAAGGGCTTAAAGCTTATCGCCTTGCCGACGGCAGCGTTCAGCTTTTCCGTCCGGATCAAAATGTAAAACGTCTAAACAGCTCCGCCGAAAGACTCTGCCTGCCCACAATAAACGAGGAAGACGCGCTGAACGCGATCAAAACTTTCGTTAAGACAGAGCAGGATTGGGTTCCGCACTCCGATGGAACATCCCTGTATCTGCGTCCCTTTATGTTCGGAAACGACCCTCATCTCGGCGTACATACCGTTCAAAACGCCGTCTTTGCAATAATAGCCTCTCCCAGCGGAAGCTACTACGCAGAGGGCATCAACCCGGTCAAGATCATGATCGAGGATAAGGACGTCCGCGCGGTACGTGGAGGCACCGGCTATATCAAATGCGGCGGAAACTACGCCGCCTCTACAAGAGCGGGAGACAGAGCCGAGAAAAAGGGATATTCTCAGGTTCTTTGGCTGGACGGCGTCGAAAGAAAGTACATCGAAGAAGTCGGAGCAATGAACGTGATGTTCAAAATAAACGACGAGATCGTCACACCTGCCCTCACCGGCTCCATTCTTCCCGGCATAACCCGTAAGTCCTGCATCGAGGTCCTGAAAAGCAAAGGCTATAAAGTAAGCGAAAGACTTATTTCGGTGGACGAACTTAAGGACGCAATGGCCGACAAAAGCTTGCAAGAGGCTTGGGGCTGCGGCACCGCGGCAGTCGTCTCACCTATAGGCGCGCTTATATATAAGGACGTCGAATACACCGTCTGCGGCGGCAGAATCGGCGAGACTACCCATATGCTCTATGACATATTGACCGGCATTCAGTACGGTAAGATCGAAGATACCTTCGGCTGGACCGTTAAAATCTGATATTACCGAATACAGCAGGCTTGTCAAAAAAGCTTGCCCGACCCCATTCAAAAGCTTTAGCAATGATAAGGACGATGTGTTTGTGCACCGTCCTTGCTTTTTTTGTGAGCTTGCCCCGAAAGATCTTGCCAAATGCCCTTAAAAAACTTCGCCTTTGATAAGGGCGGAGCGTTTGCGGGCCTGTCTTTAAGTCGGCTTTTCAAATACGGCGCCATTTCCTGCGTCGTGACGCAAGAAACATCAATTTAAGACACATTTCAAATCAAGTATCAAAATAAGACGCGGCTCACCGAGATAACGCGGCCGTTTGACACATCAAGATCGAACAACGCGCCGCAGGAAACAGGATTTCCTTCCTTAAGGACAAATTTAGCGGGTAGTTTGGTTTTCATTCTTTCTATTATTATTTCGTTTTTTACGCCGAGAATCCCGTCCTGTACGCCGCACATACCGAGATCGGTAATATAACCGCTGCCGTTAGGGAGTACACGTTCATCTGCCGTTTGAACATGCGTATGGGTCCCCGCCATTATATTTATTCTGCCGTCGAAACAATAAGCCAGGGCAAGTTTTTCGGAGGTCGCCTCGGCGTGTATATCAAGGATTGCAAAGTCGTATTTGCCCTTATTGATCGCAAGGGCGTTTTCGACGCTTTCAAACGGCGAGGCAAGCGACTCCATATAAACCGTTCCCTGCACGTTCATCACAAGAAAGCGAAAGCCGTCGGCCTCAAGCAGCGTATAGCCCTTGCCGGGACATTGGCCGGGATAATTCAGCGGTCTTACAAGGCTGCTGCTTTCGTCAAGATAAGCGCGCAGTGCGTTGTGTTTCCATATATGGTTGCCAGAGGTGATTACGTCCACACCGCGTTTAACAAGCAATTTTGCCGTTTCGGGAAGGAGTCCGTTTCCCGCCTCGGCGTTTTCTCCGTTTGCTACAACAAGCGAAATTCCCTTTTGTTTTCTGTAATTCCAAAGATTGCGCGATATCTGCCCTACGGAATCGGGACCGACTATATCGCCGAGTAAAAGTATTTTCATATCGCACCTTATTTCCGCGCCGCGGCGCGTTTTTTTACAAAAGCTTGTCCGACAATCAAAGATTGTCGGACACAGGTATTTGCTGCAAGTAAATCCAGTATTATTTTAAATATATATCAAGTTGTTACAACAGTTTTTTCGTTTTGGTTTTATATCAAATATATATGTCAACCGTGTGATACGGAAAAAATACTGTCACTTAGCATAATCGGTTACCCGACTTTCGCGAACGACATTAACTTTAATCTGACCGGGGTATTTGAGTTCGCCCTCTATCTGTTTTACGATATCTCTTGCCACAACAACCATTTGCTGATCGGAAACCGCTTCAGGGCGCACAAGTATTCTTATTTCTCTTCCCGCCTGAATAGCAAAGGATTTTTCGACTCCCGGATAGCTGTTTGCTATCTCTTCAAGCTTTTGCAGACGCTTAATATAGTTTTCAAGATTCTCGCGCCTTGCGCCCGGCCTTGCCGCAGATATTGCGTCTGCCGCCTGTACTACGAAGGCTACGATGCTCTTTGGCTCTACGTCTCCGTGATGGGCTTCGATCGCGTGAATCACTTCCTTGCTTTCCTTATACTTCTTTGCCACGTCGACGCCTATTTGCACATGACTTCCTTCCGTCTCATGAGTGAGCGCCTTACCTATGTCGTGGAGGAGTCCGGCGCGTTTGGCGACGGTGCTGTCGGCCCCTATCTCATCGGCAAGCATTCCGGCGATAAGCGAAACCTCAATTGAATGGTCAAGCACGTTCTGTCCGTAGCTTGTACGGTATCTGAGTCGTCCGAGCAGCTTTACAAGCTCGCCGTTTATTCCGTGTACGCCCGTTTCGAATATCGCGCGGTCCCCCGCCTGTTTGATTTGAATATCGACTTCCTTTTTAGCCTTCTCCACCATTTCCTCAATGCGTGTCGGATGGATTCTTCCGTCGGCTATGAGCTTTTCAAGAGCGAGCCTTGCGACCTCGCGCCTTATCGGGTCAAACGAAGAAACGGTTATGGCCTCCGGCGTGTCGTCGATTATAAGATCGACGCCCGTCAACGTTTCGACCGTTCTTATGTTTCGTCCTTCCCGTCCTATTATCCTTCCCTTCATATCGTCATTTGGCAAGCTCACGACCGAAACCGTGGATTCGGCCACATGCTCCGAAGCAAGGCGGCTTATGGCAAGTGAAATAATGTTCTTTGCCTTTTCGTTAGCCTCCTCCCTTAAACGCGCTTCAATCTCCACCAACTTCTCGGCGGCGTCGTATCTCGCCTCTTCTTCTATCTGACTTATGATCTCCTGCTTTGCCTGTTCGGATGTGATGCCCGAGATTTCCTCAAGCTTTTTAAGCTGTTCCTCGCGTATATTGTCGATCTTGGCTTTCAGCTCCTCGTTTTCCTTGATTTTTCGGTCAAGCGTGCTTTCCTTGCGTTCCAGTTGTTCAATTCTCTTATCAAGGGCCTCTTCTCTGGCTACGCATCTGTTTTCAAGCCTTGTCAACTCGTTTCTGCGTTCCTTGACCTCGCGGTCAAATTCCTTATTTGCCCTGACGATTTCTTCTTTTGCTTCAAGCAGCTGCTCTTTTTTCTTTGTCTCGCCCGTCTTGACAGCCTCGTCAACGATTCTCTTGGCCTCAAGCTCGGCAGAACCGATCTCCGCCTCTGCGATTTTCTTTCTGTACATAATACCGATGACAAATCCGACGACAAGAGCTATTACGGCGGCCGCTATTGCAATTATGTAATCCATATGACTTTACACCTCCTTGTACTTTCTTTTTATTTTAATATTATCAGGTAGTTTAATATATGATAATTACCTATATACTATTTTAATATTTATAAGCAATTAAGTCAATAGTGATTCGGAGATTTAAATAAAATTTATAGTTTTTTAACAAAATCACGCCCGAAAAACCGACTATCCCCGCCGTGTTTTACCATGGCAGGGAGTGATTGTTGTGTTTTGTTTTGTGTTTTGCTTTGTAAAGATGTTTTCACGCCGAAGGAAATAGCTCTATCTTATTAGAAAGCAGCTTGAGTTTTTCCTTACCCACAGATTTGCTGTATTCGTCGTAATTTTCATTTACCACGGCAAATATCTTGTATTTAAATGATTCGGAAAGCGCGTCTATAAAATCGTCAAAGGCGCGTTTGTCGGCGCTGTCATAAACCTTAAAACCTATCGAACCGTCGTTACTGACGGCGCAGATCATTACCGGATTTGCGGGCATAAAGGCGGAGATGCTGTTCACCGCGTCGAGCGGGACGGTGTATATCCACATTATCTCTCCGTTTTCCTCGAAGGCTTTTTTGCGTATGTTTTCAAACTCGCCCGCAAGCCAAGCGCGCACGTTAGGCTGGCTGCTTCTGTGCTTTATGGTTTGTCTTACGGGGACGGTAAATCCCCAATGCCTCATATACGCCGCTATGATCCTTATCGAAACGCTGCTGTCAACAAGATCGGCCGCGAGAGCGCGTATCGACTGTTTTGTCCAAAGCCGCGCGTCTATCGAGTGCTCATAGGGCAGACCGTTTATAACGTTTGTGACAATTGCTTCTTCCTGCTCGGGGGTAAAAATGAGATCCGACGTGCCCGCCTCGCCGTTTATTCTCGAGTTGTAACGCTCGAAAGCTTTGACAATAAGCTGCACTTCTTTTTCATTCGCCCCGGAAAGAGCCGCTATTTCCTCCACACTTTTTCCCGAATTTGAAAGGATGACTATCTCGCGCTGTCCTTCCGCTTTCATCTTGCTTTCCGCGCAGTAAAAGCCTCGAAGAGTCTCAAGCAGTCTGCGGTGCTTGTCCTCCTCCATCTTACGCGCGGTCTTGATACGCGCCTCCTTTTGCTGTTCGGCAATGGCTCCTTCGCGTCTCTTTCTTCTGAAGTACACAAGACTTATGACTCCCAATAGGACAGGGATCTGAAAAATGTAGAACGTCGTGGCCCATGTGGACAGCTCGGCGCCCGCGATGAGCATTATGATCAGCAATATAAAATCAAAGCCCCACGCCGCTCCGGCGGGAATAAGAGAGTAAAACGGATTCTTCTTGTTTGTATAAATATATTCCCCGAATATTACGCCTGCCGAAATAGCCAAAGAGGCAAACACCAAAAGAATTATTATATAAAGTTCCACAAAAGTTCTCCTTTGCAAATCCTAAATTTACAGATATATATATTTTACACTAACACCGTTTATTTGTCAACCGAAATATTTTACGCAAAGCGATTTTTTTGACGCTTACGCCATGCGCACGATATCTCCCGCTCTAAACATAAAGGGAGCCTTGATTGTAAAACGCATCGCGGGGTGAGGCGCGTCTGCTATTTTGTTGCCGTCAGCGTCCCTCATATCCTCGACATAAAAGCGCTTCCCAAGCGAACCGGGAGTCAACAACTCGGCATAGGAACAATCAAACATTTTATTTTTTTGTATAAGAGTGGCTCTGCCGTTTTCGGGGTCATAGCTTTCGACAAAGGCAAGATATGATTTTTCAAGCAAATATCCGGGCGAAGATACAATCTGTGCGTTTTCCCCCGGGGAATCAAAGTAAAAACCAGTCGAGTATTCTCTGTGAGTGACGCTCTCAAGCTCCCGCAACCACAAAGGGTCAAAGCGATAGCCGTCCTTGGAGCGGACATACGCGTCCATTGCCATTTTATAAGTATTGGCGCACACGGCTGTATAGTATGCGCTTTTCATCCTGCCCTCTATCTTAAAAGAGGAGATCCCGCTCTCCATAAGCTCGGGTATATGCTCTATCATGCAGAGGTCCTTTGAGCTCATGACAAAGGTCCCGAATTTGTCCTGCTCGACCGGAATGCGGGTTCCCGGCCGCTTCGCCTCCTCTATTTCAAAAATTCTGTATTCCCATCTGCATGGCTGCGCGCAAAAACCTCTGTTGCCGTCTCTGCCCGTCAAATAATTTGACAGCAGGCATCTGCCGCTGTAGGAAACGCACATGGAACCGTGTATAAAACACTCAAGCTCAAGCTCGCTCGGTATCCGGCTTTTTATGTTCTTTATCTCTTCAAAAGAAAGCTCTCTTGCAAGCACCACCCTTGAGGCGCCGCTTTTGTACCAGTGAATGCAGTCGGCGTGAGATACCGCCCCCGCTTGAGTCGATATGTGAACGGGAATGTTCGGCGCCGCCTCCTTTACAAGGTCAAGAACCCCTACGTCGGCGACGATCATGGCGTCAAGAGAGGCGCCGGCAATTTCACAAAGATACTTTTTAATGTCCTCATACTCATACCAGTGAGGCATGGTGTTGAGCGTCAAATACACCTTTTTGCCGAGATTATGGGAATACTCGACGCATTTATGAATTTCTTCGACGGTGAAATTGTCCGCCGCCGCCCTCATACCGAAACGCTTTCCCGAAATATAAACCGCGTCGGCTCCGAAGCGCAGTGCAAAGCAGAGTTTTTCGAAATTTCCCGCGGGAAGAAGAAGCTCAGCACATTCCAAAATAAACTCGATTCCTTTCGATTTAGAGTACCGTGTGTTATTTTACTATAAAACTGACAAAAAGTAAATGCTTTCTTTTTGAATTTTTATATTTTGACTCGGGTTTTATACGCTCCGCCAATAAAATCATCCGTTATACTTTGCACATTTTACTCGCTGTCTGCGGCCCGTGCAAGCTTTTGCACAGCCGTTTTTTTATCTTTATCTTCATATTCATAAAATGGCATATTCTTTCTTCTTATCATCGTACCGTTTTGCCACCTTTGAAACATACCTGTTATCTTTTATAAAATAGCGCCACATGTAATCCTTGCATTCCTTTGCGTAATCTATATTGATCCTGGGGGATACCATGATATCCTCCTTTTTCACATCGGAAAACGGCAGGATGTAAAGCTCGTTGCCGCAAAGATCGCAGCCGTACAGCTCTCTTGTTATCGCCATCGCGCTGCACAGACAGCCGGGGCCGCTGCACAGCCGCTCATCTCTTGTTTTGGGGCGTCTTGCCCGCATAAGCTCGATTCCTTCTATTGGTTCAAGAGCGCGAATAAGCACAGCCTCGGGCACGTCGACCTTGTTTGTAACAACGTTGAAGCACGAATACATACCGTATATCAGATACACATACGCGTGCCCGCCATCTCCAAACTGTACGCTCGTCCTTGCGGTTCTTTTGTTTGGATAAGAGTGCGCGCCCTTGTCGCACCAACCAAGGTACGCCTCAGTCTCGACGATCATGCCGGAGGTCGTTCCCTCTTTGCTCTTGTGCACCAACAACTTTCCAAGCAGACTCGCTGCAACGGTGTTGGCGTCTTGAAGATAAAATTCACGCAAAAGAGCCCCGTCGACTGTTTTTTTGATTTCAGGATTGCCTGACATTAAGACGCCCTCCTTTATACTTATCAGTTATTAACGCGTAGTTTTATACTTTAAACCAAATATTTATATAAAAAGATTGACCGAAAGAATTGCCGCGCCTAAAAAAAGGTGGGACTTGACTCTCGCGCTGCGGCGCTCAGTCAGGCGCGGCTCTGACGCCCCACCGGGGCGTCATTCACTCCCGCGCCTACTTCAAGTCCCACCATTCTTTCCATAGTAAAATGACAGACGCCTGTCAGGCGTCTGTCATTTTACTTGGTTGCGGAGGTGGGACTTGAACCTCACGACCTCCGGGTTATGAGCCCGACGAGCTACCAACTGCTCTACTCCGCGATATTATAAGATATTATAATATGAACGACGCCGCAAGCCAAACCCACATGCAGATGGTGCCGGTGACCGGGGTCGAACCGGTACGGGATGTTAGTCCCGTGGGATTTTAAGTCCCATGCGTCTGCCTGTTCCGCCACACCGGCGTACACTTACCTGTGAGCGGCGAATACCGTCGCATATATAAGGCATTACAAAGCATCCTGCCTTACAGCATAAATATTATACCACTCTTTATACGGTCTGTCAATACTATTTTAAAAAATCATCATTTAATTTTAAATTTAAATTGACAGAGGCATTTTGACCTGCAACGCGCTTAACTTTTTATGTGCCGATATTTGAGTGTTGACCTTTTCCTTACTTTGTACATTTTATGCGCTTTTGCCCATATATATTCATAAACATAAACACGTGACCGTCGTACTAAAAAATTTTGTCAAAGCAAAAATTATCGGGGCACTCCTCCATGTTTTCAAACGGAAAGATAATTCCCATATTTCTGTATTTTTCCACGCATAGCTTTTTAAAAGGCAAAAGCTCTATTTTTTTTATACATGAATACTTTTTTCCAAGGTCAAAGAGCTTATCTATCGATTCCTTCGAGTCGTTTACCGTCGGTATTATAACCTGCCTTATAAAAGTCACCTTTTTCATATCGTCAAGTACGCCGAGAAAGATATCCGCCTGCTCCATTTCCATGCCGGTATACTTTTTGTAATCCCGAGCGTTCGTATACTTATAGTCAAGAAGCACAAGATCGCAATGACAAAGAAGCTCCTTTATCCCATCGTTCATTATGCAGCCCGATGTGTCAAGGGCGCAGTTTATATCGGCGCTCCTGCAAAGCTCAAAAAGCGCCGTGACAAACTCGGGCTGCATCAGCGGCTCGCCGCCCGAAACGGTAAGACCCCCTTCACTTTTAAAATACTCCTTAAAGCGGTACACCCTGTCAAACATCTCGCCTGCGCTTTGCCGCTCTCCACGGCAAAACTCCCATGTGTCGGGATTGTGACAGCAGGCGCAGCGAAGAGGACAGCCCTGCATGAAAATCACCGAGCGCACTCCCGGACCGTCAACTGTGCCCAGGCTTTGAAAGGAATGGATATAACCGTAAATGTCATTTTTGTTTGCCATTTTATTTTACCCCAAATTCGTCTTTGGCTTTTGACATGCGCATAAGAGCGTTGCCGCACAAAAAAAGAGCAAGGGAGAGCGCCATTTTATTCCCCTTGCTCTTGTACTGCATTTATTTAAGATCGTCCTTGATAACATCAAGCGAGAAGGAGGGATCCTTTACTGCAAGCCGGTCTCCAAAAGTCCGCATCGCCTTTCGGTACTTTTCAAATACCTTGACATCCCTGTGAAAATCGGTTCCGATACAACAAACCTTTCCCATTTCTATGTACTTTTTCGCCCTTCCCCTGCCAGACAGGGATGTAACGTCCCCGGCGTTGAGCTGAAGCATCGCGCCGAGATCCAGCATACGCATGACCGAACGGTCGCTGTATCTGTGCGGATGCACCATTATTACCGATATTTTGCTATCGTTGATTAAACGATATACCGTTTCAAACATTTCGTCGGTATGCTCGCTTTCCACAAAAGGAAGCTCAACCATCATAATATTTGTGCCTTCTATGCAAAGCTTTTCATAGCCTTCCATATTGTCAAGGCCCCCGCAAAGCAGCACTTCCGCTCCTTTTCTTATCTCGGGCAGACCCGTAAGCTCCAAAGAGACTACCTTTCTCATCAGATGGTCATAGGAATTATTTCTGCGTTCGAGAAATCGATCCACAGAGTTTTTGTGCGGGTAGAAATGAGGAGTAGCAACGATACGGCCTATGCCGCATTCAAGGGCAGCCTGCAGTGCCTCTATACTGTCTTGGCGATGCTGAGACCCGTCGTCAATGCCGGGAAGTATATGCGAATGCCAGTCAGTATATTTTGTCATAATCATTAATTGTCACCTGCCTGAATACCTGAATATATGAAAATTCCTCGAATTTAAAACTTTTGCGTATTATACAAAAGCCATGCGCAGGGTACGACCTTATTTATTGTTTTTTCATTCATCCTCTTTGTCAAGTACTTCAACATACGGTTCGGCAGTCTGATATGCTCCCGACGAACCGTAGCTGCGGTAATTGCCGTATTTTCCGTATCTGCCGTATTTTCCGTATCTACCGTATGAGCTTTTGGGATCCACGCCGTTTAAGATAAAACCAATGACATTAGCATGAACCTGAGAGAGCGATTCGAGCGCGTCAGCCACCGCGTTCTTATCCGAAAATCCGGAAAATGTAACGACAAAATATCCGTCGACAAGATCGGCTATGACGGACGCGTCGGTTACAAGATTCATTGGAGGAGTATCTATAAATATATAGTCAAACTCGTTTTCAAGCTGGGAAATAAGCTGCTTCATCCTGTCGGAAGCCAAAAGCTCGGAGGAATTCGAAGTCGCTTTGCCCGACGTGATAACATAGAAGTTATCAATGCTGCTGCGGCTTACCGTGACGGTGCCGGTCAGCTTTGCAAGAAATTCCGAAAGTCCGCTTTCCGCTTTGATGCCGAGGTTTTTTGCGATTCTCGGCTTTCTCATATCCGCGTCTATCAGAAGCACCTTTTTACCGTTTTGCGCCATGGTAATTGCAAGGTTTATAGTCGAAATTGTCTTACCTTCCATCGCAAAGGAACTGGTAAAGGCAAATTTGGGACAGCCGGATGTGGAGGACGGGAGGTAGAGAATGTTGGTTCTGGCCATTCTGTATGCCTCTGTAACGCTAAACGGAGTGGCGCTGTTTATTATCATATTCTTTTCGGTCTTAAAGCTGCGCTCGTCGGTCGTGGGATTCTTACCCATAAGTCTTTGAATAAGGGTGCGCCTTCCGTGTATGCGCTGAAGCTCTTCGTGGTCCTTCATAAGAGGGATCGCGCCGACAACGGGGAGCTTGAAGCTCTCCGTCAGGTCCTCTCTGGTGTATACGAAGGTATCAAGGAAGGAAATAAGAACGCAGACGGCCGCCGAAAGAATCAGCCCGACAACTGCTCCGATCGCGGTATTTCTCGCCAAAGGCCATGAATAGGACTCGGGATAAACGGGCTCCTCGATTATGCTCACCTCGCTTGCTCCTATGACCGATTTGATCCTTTCGGGAGCAACCTCAAGTATGGCGGTCATGACATCGTAAGAAAGCGAAGGATCGTCGGTCGTGATAGTGATCTGAAACGTTTCAGTGCCGTTGAGCGACTCTCCGTTGAACCAACTTTTTATAAGTTCGGGAGTTATGCCGTCGTATATTTCATCAAGACTTTCAATTACCGGATTTAACACCGTAGTGCTTTTCAATATCTCAAGATATGTGTTGACAAGCGTTTTCGCAAGGTTTATATCGGATGCGTCAATCGTTCCCGGAGAAACCGAATTTCTGTTTTCCACACGTACGTAAAGCTTTGCCGAGGTAGTATACTGTTTGTCAACGGCAAAAACGGTATACGCGCTTAAAATGAGCGCGCCGACCACCGTGGCAATAAGGAGTATCCATATTTTGTTGAGAAGAACCTTGAGAACACTTATTAACGATATTTCCATGTCTTATTTATCCTTTCATCGTCCATTTCATTTGACTATTATGCGCAGTTTTAAACAAGTTAACAATATAACGAGTGTAAGATACCTCAAGTCTAAAAACATAAACCGTGTTATTATATCACACTTGAGAAAGTAAATTTTAAACATTATGTAAATTTTTATGCGCCCTTGCAAACTAAATCGTTTTGTGATACAATTAATATGTTTCCTGCAAAACGGAACAAAATAAAATTATTTATAATAAGTTGTATCGGAGGACTTTTGAAAGACGCCAAGAGAATAAAAGGAAATCTCCTTCTTTTACTTACATCGATAATTTGGGGCTGCGCCTTTGTGGCCCAACGCGTCGGTATGGATCATATCGGTCCTTTTACCTTTCAAGCGGTCCGTACGGTGATTGCCGGCTTTGTGCTGATTCCGGTCTTTATGATATCCGACCGTATCAAAAAGAAAAAAGGAGTCTATAATAAGATGACCAAATCCGATCGTAAAAGTCTCGTGCTCGGCGGTGTGCTCTGCGGTATCGCGCTGTGCGGCGCCACTAACTTTCAGCAGGTCGGACTTCTTAAAACAAGCGTGGGCAAGGCGGGCTTTATAACCGCTTTGTATATCGTTATTGTTCCCCTTTTGGGCTTTTTTATCGGCAAAAAAGTTAAAATACACAATATTGTATGCGTCATTGTCGCTCTTGCAGGTCTGTATCTTTTATGCATAGGCGAGGGCTTTAGAATATCCGCGTCCGACTTTTATATTTTCCTTTGCGCGCTGATTTTTTCGGGACACATACTCATTGTCGACCATTTTGTCCAAAAGGTTGATCCCGTAAAGATGTCCTGTATTCAAATGTTTGTCGCGGGAGGGCTGTCCGCGCTGCTTATGCTCGCGTTCGAGGAGCCGAAAATATCGATGATCGCCGACGCGTATATTCCTTTGCTGTATGCCGGGGTCCTTTCAAGCGGCGTGGCTTACACCCTTCAAATTGTCGGGCAAAAAAGCACAAGTCCTACGACTGCTTCCATGATACTCAGCCTTGAAGCGGTCTTTTCCCTGCTCTCGGGGGCGATCATCCTCTCTCAAATACCGACTCTCAAAGAGGTGGCGGGATGTTTTCTTATGTTCCTTGCAATAATCTTTTCCCTTCTTCTTGACGAGTATTCCCCCAAAACTCTTGCCGCAAATCTTTTCAAAAGGATTCCTTCCAAAAGAGATTCCTTTCAAAAGCGGCAATAAATTGCGCGGCAAAACAAAAAGACCTGACCGCCGCAGAGTAGCAAAAAAACGCAAAAACGGTCAAATGATATAATACAGTGCAAAAAAATTAAACATTTAGTACATAAATGCTTACAAAATCACATTAAGTATAAGTTGACTTTGCATCATTTGTGTGATAAAATTATTTAGGAAGGTAAAACGGGACGCCAATTATGGTTAATGGCGGAGAAATATCCTGTGCCGACTTGATTTATTAATTCAAATTCTTTCGGAGGTGCCAATGAAAAAAACGGTTATTTGCGGTATAATTTTGCTTGTAATTTTACAGACTGTTCTTGCGATTTTAAAAACCGCGGGTATCGTCACTTTGAGATGGCTTTGGGTGCTGACCCCCGCCTGGCTGCTTGCCTGTGCCGCCGCCCTCACAGGAATGTACATGGTCATGAAAAACCGCACCGACGACCGACACCGCCACACCGACAAAAAGCATGAACCAAAAGAACAGTAAAAACAAAAGCGGCATCAAGAAAAACAAGGGCGGGCCCTGTGAGATGTGCGAGTTTTACGACTATAACGAGGAGAGCGAGCAGTTTGAATGCATCGCCTCGCTCGATCAGGACGAACTTGCCGCGTTTGTCAGCCACAATACCGACTCCTGCCCGTATTTTAGGTTTTATGACGAATACAAAAGCGTGCAAAAGCAAAACTGATTCTTTCTCACGCCGCGTTTTACATATTTAAAGAAAGGCGGATGATTTATGAACGATAAAAAAGACAACGTATACAGACCGAAATCAACCGGTTTGGCACTTGCCGCCATGCTGCTTATCCTTGTCGTGGCGGTGCTGATTGTGGCAGTCGCGGTGTTTGCAAGCGGCAAAAATACAACAAGCGATAAAAGCGCCGAAAACACCTCTTCAACCGTAAAATCAGATAAAGACGAACAAAATAACGACAACTTGCAGACGACTACTCCCGAGGCGGGCGACAATCCAAGCGACCCGAGCACCGGAAACACCGATCCGAATATCCCGTCGGTTGCAAAGGCGAGTATACCGACAAGCGAAGTATATAAAGGCTCTCTTTTGCAAATCGACGAGAGCAATTCTTACAAAATGAGCGCCGATCTCCTGCTCTCAAGGACCGAGATGGGAAAGCTCACAGCCGACGCGCTGCTTAAGACCTACAATTTTAAAAACGTCTACGGCACGACAGGCGGCAATTACAAGGTAAAGGGCTACACCGGCTACTACCTGAATGTCGAAGCTCTCGACGCTTTAAATAAAATGATGGCGGCTTTTGTACAAGAGCAGGGCAAAAAAGACGTACAGCTGCGCAACGCGTATTATTACGACGCAAAAAGCGCAGTTTGTCTCAACGCGACGGGCTATGTGGTCGACCTTGAGGTTTACAATGAAAAGGGACTTTATTCGCTGAGTCACGCCTCAATGAGAGCTACCTATTACAATTGGTTTATCTCAAACTGCGCGAAATACGGGTTTATCCATACCGGCAACGGTAAAAGCTCGACCGGCGAAGACAGCTACAGTACCTTTCGGTATGTCGGAGAGGCGCACGCGTCCTATATAACCAATAACAACATGAATCTTGCCGCGTACCTCGAATTCATAAAAGATTACCGTTTTGAAAACCGTCTTGTGACTACCTCGCAAAGCGGCGACGAATGGTGGGTATACTACGTTCCCGGCACGGGAAGCACCACCGAATTCAACATTGTCGGCTCCTCCTACAGCATATCCGGAAACAACTCGGACGGTTTTGTGGTGGCGATAAACGCCTCATCCTTTAAAGATCAGTAACAAAACAAGCTGACATCTTTCCTGAAAGGTCCAAATAATAAAATCAAAGACTTGCGCATGCTTACAGTGTCCGTCCCGAAAGCATGCGCAAGTTTTTTTATTCATTTTTTATTTTTTATTTTTAAATGTTTGAAGTGTTTTGGCGCGCGGCGCTCATCAAAATTATCAAACATCCGAATACTTGACTATACCGCGTCTTTTGTGTTCGCTCTTGTAATGCATTTTATCGATTATCGCCTTTTTGTCATCCGGCAGAGCGCCTCCCATGATATAGGAGTCAAGCTCGGCGTAGGTAACGCCCATTTCACCTTCATCGGTCTGACCTTCAAAAAGAGCGGCGGACGGGGCTTTGTCGATTATCGCCTTTGGCGCGCCAATATACCTTAAAAACTCGTAGATTTCGGTAACCGTGAGGTCGGATATCGGGTTAAAATCATGGGCGCCGTCTCCCCATTTGGTAAAATAACCGACGTAAGCTTCGCTCAAATTGCCCGTGCCGGCTACAAGTCTGTTTTCCGAGGCAGCAACGGCGTAAAGAGCGATCATTCTAAGTCGGGGAGCGATATTTGAAAGGGCGGCGGAGTTAAGATCGGTCGCGGCGGCAAGCGCGGCCGTGACGGCTTCCTTGACGGGGCCAAGGTCAACGGAGCGGGTATCTATACCGTATTGGCGTCCAAGATTAAGCGCGTCGTCGGTATCCTGCCCGTAATTGCGTTTCGTGGTACAAGGCATGATCAAGCCGACCGTATTATCGCACGCCATTTTGCAAAGTATACCTACAAGCGCGGAATCTTTGCCTCCGCTGTTTCCGAAAACTATGCCCGAAGCGCCCGAGTTCTTTAAAACGTCTTTAATAAAAGCAATTCTTTTTTCAAGTTCAATTTTGTAATCACGCATAACATCATTTCCTTTCTGTACGTTTAAAACTGTTTTTTTTGTAAAATTCAACTGTCTTTTTTCGCATTGACTTCCGAGAGCTTCTGTTCAAACCTGTCCTTTCTTGTGTCGGCGGGTATTGACGTCGGATAATCGCCGGTAAAACAGGCGCTGCAATACGGATGCCCGTTCGTCAGAGTTGCGAGATCGGACACGGGAAGATATCCCAAAGTGTCCGCGCCTATCATACTTGCTATCTCTGATACGCTGTGCTTACAGGCGATAAGGTGATCGCTTGAATCAATGTCAGTCCCGTAGTAACACGGGTGCAAAAACGGAGGGGAGGATATGCGCATGTGGATTTCCTTTGCCCCAGCGTCGCGCAGCAGCTTAACTATTCTGCCGCAGGTGGTCCCGCGCACTATTGAATCGTCTATCAAAACGACCCTTTTGCCCTTTACGCTCTCCTCAATAGCGCTCAGCTTTATTTTTACCTGATCCATCCTCGTGCTTTGGCCGGGAGATATAAAGGTCCTGCCGACGTACTTATTTTTTATAAGTCCCACGCCGTAGGGTATGCCCGATTCCCGACTGAAACCGAGAGCCGCGTCAATTCCCGAATCGGGTACGCCAATCACCACATCGGCATCGGCCGGGTGTTCCTTCGCAAGCACCATACCCGCGCGCATCCTGGCGGCGTGAACCGAAACACCGTCGATTATCGAATCGGAACGGGCAAAATATATATACTCGAACACGCACAGCTTTTTGTCCTTCTTGCCGCAGTGCTCCTTTCGCGATGTGACTCCGTTTTTGCCGAACACTATAATCTCACCCGGTTCGACGTCCCGAACGAACTCGGCGCCAACCGCCTTTAGGGCGCAGCTTTCCGAACTTACGACGTAAGTTTTGTCCTCGGTCACTCCGTAGCAAAGCGGACGAAAACCGTAAGGGTCGCGGGCGCATATCAGTTTTTGAGGCGACATTAGCACGAGCGAATACGCCCCGTCAAGCTTGTTCATTGCCTCGCTCAGCGCGTCCTCGATCGAGGGAGTCTTGAGGCGTTCCTTTGTGACTATATACGCTATCGTCTCGGTGTCGCTTGTGGTGTGAAAAATCGCTCCCGAAAGCTCAAGCTCGTTGCGAAGCTCCGCGGCGTTGCTGAGATTTCCGTTGTGTGCAAGCGCCATTCTCCCCTTTTGATGGTTCACCTCGATAGGCTGACAGTTGCTGCGGTTGTTTGCCCCGGTGGTGCCGTAACGCACATGCCCAACTGCCATGCTGCCCTTCGGAAGGCGGGCAAGCGTATCGTGCGTAAAGACCTCGCCGACAAGTCCTATATCCTTGCGGGAGAAAAACACTCCGTCGTCGTTTACGACTATTCCACAGCTCTCCTGACCGCGGTGCTGCAAGGCGTAAAGGCCGTAATATACTATCTCCGCCACATCGGCGGCGGCCCCGGAGGAAATCACCCCGAATACTCCGCACTCTTCATGTAATGACATTATCTTTTTTCACTTCCTTTTGCCGAATGTTGCCGAATGGGCAACCGCCGCCTCCACAAAACCTTTAAAAAGCGGATGAGGACGGTTCGGGCGGCTCTTGAACTCCGGATGAAACTGCACGCCTACGTGAAAGGGACGGTCGCTTAACTCCACCGTTTCAACAAGCCGTCCGTCGGGCGATATGCCGCTGAGCGTCAGATTGCAGGATTCAAGCGCCTCACGGTAATCGTTGTTGAACTCATAGCGGTGTCTGTGGCGCTCGCTTATTTCATTGACGCCATAACAGCGCTCCATCGTGCTTCCTCTTTTTATGACGCACGGGTAGGCGCCCAGTCTCAGCGTACCTCCCTTGTCAATGTCGTCGCTCTGACCGGGCATAAAGTCTATCACCTTGTGCTTGCACAGCTCGTCAAACTCTCCAGAGTTTGCATCCGAAATGCCCGCCACATTTCTTGCATACTCAATGACCGCTATTTGCATGCCAAGGCATATGCCAAAATAAGGAACATTATTTTCCCTTGCGTATTTGGCCGCAAGTATCATTCCTTCTATTCCGCGGCTGCCGAATCCCCCGGGAATGAGTATTCCGTCAATGTCCGACAGCTTTTCGCCGTAGTTTTCGGGGGTTATATCCTCCGAATCAATCCACTGTATGTCAATATGGCTGTTGTGGAAGAATCCCGCGTGGCGAAGCGCTTCGGCGACCGAAAGATACGCGTCGTGCAGGCCGACGTATTTCCCCACAAGCCCGATTTTAACATTGTTCGGTTCGGACGCTTTGATGCGCTCCACCATCTCGCGCCACTCGTCAAGCTGCGGCTCGGGAGCGCTTATCCCGAGTTCACGGCAAACGACCGAGGAAAAGTTGGCTTTCTCGAGCATGAGAGGCGCTTCATAAAGTATGGGCAAAGTTATGTTTTCTATTACACAATCGGGCTCTACGTTGCAGAAAAGAGATATTTTTTTGAATATCGAAGGTTCCAAGGGTTCGTCGCAGCGCAGAACTATTATGTTCGGGTTAACGCCCATTCCCTGGAGTTCCTTTACCGAATGCTGAGTGGGCTTGGATTTATGCTCGTCCGATCCTCTCAAAAAGGGTACAAGAGTCACATGTATAAACAGGCTGTTTGACCGTCCGACTTCAAGGGATATCTGCCTTACCGCCTCAATAAAGGGCTGCGACTCTATGTCTCCAATCGTTCCCCCTATCTCTGTGATAACGACGTCGGCCCCCGTTTTTTTGCCCACGCTGTATACAAATTCCTTTATTTCATTGGTGATATGAGGAATAACCTGAACGGTGGAACCGAGATACTCTCCTCGGCGCTCCTTGTTGAGCACATTCCAATATACCTTACCAGTGGTGAGATTTGAGTATTTGTTGAGATCCTCGTCGATAAAGCGCTCATAATGACCGAGATCAAGGTCGGTCTCGGCGCCGTCCTCGGTCACATAAACCTCGCCGTGCTGATAGGGACTCATCGTACCCGGGTCCACATTGATATAAGGATCAAGCTTCTGAGCGGCGACCTTGAGTCCCCGCGCCTTAAGCAGTCTTCCGAGCGAGGCGGCGGTTATTCCCTTTCCCAGTCCGGAAACAACGCCTCCCGTAACGAAAATGTATTTTGTCATATTTTCCCCTCCCGCACCCGTAGGCGCAAATTGAATTTGATTTTTATGTAAAATTGCTCGATTTTTTTTGCATTTCTCACAAAAGTCCTTTGCGCCGCAAAATAAAAACGGGGCGAATAATTTCATGCGTCACAAAATTCAAGACTCAATTGACATCGGAGCCGTGAGCGAAGCACAACAGCTTCAAAAACAGCTCCGTTTTTAATTTTAATATGTCTTGTGCGTCTTTATATCACAGAGTTGTCGGACAGCACCTCAGGCATATTTTGCATACTATCTTTTTCGCCGAGCGTGCGAATCACCCTGCACGGCACTCCGGCGGCAAAGCAATCGCTCGGTATATCGCGCGTTATAACGCTTCCCGCGCCGATAACGCACCTGTCCCCCACTTTTACCCCGGGGCAGACCGTTACATTTGCGCCGAACCAGCAGTCGCTGCCGATCGATACCGGCTTTGCGTAGCACATGCGCTTTATTACATTGTTTTTATCTCTCATTGCAAGACGCTCGTTTGCAAGCATCGGGTGAAGCGGGGTGACTATTGTCACTCCCGGTCCGAAATTACAATTGTCGCCTATTGTCACCCTCGCGTCGTCCTGGATCGTAAGATTGAAATTTGCAAAAAAGTTTTTGCCGATAGCTGTGTGGCAGCCGTAATGAAAATACACCGGCCCCTGCATAAAAGCGTTCTCGCCGAGATTTCCTACAAGCTTTTGAAGTATCAGACTTCTTTTTTCGGTCTCATCCTCAAAGGTGCCGTTATACTCGGCGCTCAGATTGTGGGCTCTGAGCTTCATCGCCCTCAGTTCGCTGTCACCGGGACAAAAAAGCACGCCCGCGTCTATTTTTTCTTCTTCTCGCATAAGTTTCATTCTCCGTTTTAAAAGTATAAGCAGCTTTGTTTTTTATTTTTCGTCCTCTTTTTTTGAGGAGAGCGTCTGCATTTTCGAATCAAAAAAGTACTCGTATGCCGCCCCGTCGTTTGCAAAGAAGTAATTTTTCGGATGGCGTTTGACGCGATAACGAAAATGGGGCGACGGCAGTGGATCGCAAAAGCGCATTTGAGCGGCGGCAAGCTCGGTAAGCATTTTTGCTTTTATATCCGAATACTTAGGATCAGACCAAAGGTCAAATATCTCTTCGGGATCGTTTTTCAAATCGTAAAGATATCCTTTGCCCGTCATATCAAGCTGTATCTTGAAGTTTTCCATTCGAAGCATACGCAGCGTTCCGCTTTGCGTCCAAGTGTTCAAACAGTCAAAACGGGAATAAGCGCCGTCGGTCGCTCCCTCTTTTTCCGGCGTGAGCGGGTCAAGCTCGTTAAAATAAAGTCCGCCGTAACCCGATTCGCAATATGCCGTGTCAAAATCCCGAGGAAGAGAGTTTGTCTGTCCCTTCAGCAGGGGCAATATGCTTTTTCCCTGTACGCCGAACGGAATGGGCAAATCGAGCAGATCGCACAGGGTGGGGAAAATATCCGCGATGCTGACGAATTTGCCTTCAAGACGGCCGACCGGCCTCATTCCGGGGACCTTCCAAATCATAGGTATGCGAGTAAGAGCCTCGCACAAATCTCCCCCTTTGCGCATCATACCGTACTGACCTGCAAAATCGCCGTGGTCGGACAGGTATATTATGATCGTGCTCTCATTTAGAGAGCGCTCCCTGATACCGTTAAGAAATCTGCCCAGCTGATCGTCTATAAGGCGAAGCATTCCGTGATAGTTTGAGCGCATACGCTCAATGCGTTTCAAATCATCCCCGAGCACGCGATCCCAAACGTTTTTAAGCCAAGTAAAACGTTCTCCTTTGACGCTCGGATCGATCCCCCAAGAGGCGGGCACGGGCAGAGCCTCTAAAGGAAAAAGGTCAAAATACGGCTTTGGCACCTGATAGGGATTGTGCGGCTCCGCAAAGGACAGCCACAGAAAAAAGGGACGGTCTTTAGGACGCGTATCCAAAAAGCGAAGGGCGGAGGAAACGTTTCGATACGGCATCTGACATTCAAGCGGAAAAGGAGAAGGCTCCTGCCAGTCAATAAAGCGGGTATTCCCCATAAATTGGCGAAATTCCCGCATGATATCGCTGTCAGGCTCTTTATCCTTTCCCTTTTCAGCTCCGAGATGGTCGGATTCTGCGTGAAAATCAAAACACAGGTCGGGATGCCGATAGGTGTGATTTTTCCCGCAAAGCGCAGTTGTATACCCCTCCTGCTTCAACAAATCTATAAGATCCGCCGTATATAAGGCGTCCCTTAGATTGTGGTTGGTACGCACACGGTGAGAAGAGGTATATCTTCCTGTAAGCATACTGCACCGCGCCGGGGCGCAGGCGGGATTTGTGGTATAGGCGTTGGCAAAGTCGACTCCCTCTTTGCAAAAAAGATCAAGATTCGGCATGGTATCAAGCGCATAACCCTCGCCCCTGCGCAGGGCAGCCTGCTGCTGATCAGACATGATTATAACAATATTCGGCTTCATCTGTTTGGTCCTCCTTTTACTGTTTTGGTTTCAACATATGTTGTTTTAATGTCGTTGCGCGTATCTTATGTAAAAACGTATTATCATACCTGTTTTTTTGTTATTTGCGCCGGTCTGACAAATACGACGCCGTTTCCTTGTCTATTTCTCGCCGTTTAAAATAATATTTTTTGTCTTCCTCGGTTATTTTGCGAATAACTCGGCAAGGATTCCCGGCGGCGAAAGACCAATCGGGGACGTCTTTAGTGACAATGCTTCCCGCGCCGATCACGACATTTGCGCCGATATGCACGCCGGGGCAAAGCACGGCGTTTCCGCCGATCCATACGTTATCCCCTATAATAATATCTATCCCGTATTCATATCCCAGGCTTCGTGCGTCGGGATGCATTGTATGCCCGGCGGTATAAATGGCCACATTAGGCCCTATCAGGCAATTATCCCCTATTTTCACTTTAGCATTGTCGAGAATCACGCAGTTATAATTTATAAAACAGTTTTTACCCACCTCGATATTAGAGCCGTAATCGCAGTAAAACGGAGGATTGACAAATGTAGTCTCATCGGATTTCCCGAAAAGACGATTTACAATTGAACGTATCTTGTCAAAATCCCGTCGATCTACGGTATTAAGTTCCTGGGTAAGACCTCTTGCCTCTTTCATCTTTACCCAATCTGACTCATCGGCAATAAATAATAATCCTTTTTCTCTTCTCTCTTTACTTGTCATGATCATACCTCTTTGCCTTCTTACGGATACTGTTTATCTTGGTAAACTTTTTTAACTTTTTTATGAGCAGAGCGGGATTGCCAAAGGCGATAACGCCCGAGAAAACACCATTTGCCGCAATGCTCCCGCGCTGAGCGCACTGCCGCCGTCTTCGGTGGTGACGCCGCTAAATAATATAAAGTAAAAATTTTTTAGTTTTATAGTTTTGAATGTCTCGCCGTTATCAATAAAAATTTTTCACCGTTTTGCCGCGCCTCTTTGCTTTGTTATTTCATACAGCATGATAGAAGCGGCGCAAGCGACGTTAAAAGATGACGCGTAAGATTTTTCGGACATAGGAATGGTACACAGCATATCACAATAATCCTTAAACGCCTTGTTTAACCCCATAGTTTCATTTCCGATCATAAGCAAGAGCGGACCGCTCAAATCGGCGCTGTAGATCGGATACTCATTGTGCGCCGTCGTACCTATGATTTTAAACTCAGGATATAAGGCTTTGAGGTTAGAAATATATTCATACAAAACCGTGTTGTCCGCGATTCTGACTACGGGTAAATTGAAAAACGAACCCATTGCCGAAACGATTACATCGGGATCATACGGATCGACCGCATGGCCGGTAACAATCAGCATGTCCGCCCCGAGCGCGTCGCAGGAACGAATTATCGTGCCGAGATTTCCCTTGTTCGACGGGCGATCAAACAATACAACCAAAGGCACTTCGGACAACGCGATATCCTCCGGCCTGTCCTTTCGCATTTCAATGACCGCCATCAGTTCCGATGTGTCTTCTTTCCCGCTTAACGCCCTCATAAGGTCAGGCGTCAAACAGTAATTCATTTTCGAGTCGACATGAGAGATCATGTCCTTTGCCCAGTTTGAAAGGTTGTCCCTGTCATAGAGAAAAGCGTTGATTTTCCAACCGTTTTTTACCGCTTCGTTCAGACTGCGAACGCCTTCCACCAAAAATTCGCGGTATTTATATCGCTTGTTTCGGTTCCGTTTCAGCACTTCAAATTTTTGAAAGGCGCTGTTTTTGCTGAAGATTTTTGTTTCTTTCATTTGCATTTGAAATTTATTCCCACTCCTAAGTGTAAAACAGATATTAACTGTTTTTGCTTAGGGATTTTGATTTTGTTTGACACAAAATGATATGTATTATCCTCATTCTATTAGGTATCCTGCCTTCTGCTATCAAATAGCTATCACCAAATGTCTATCAAGTGTAGCTAATGAAATATCAGAACATAATTATTATAAGCGATTTTGCTTAGAAAAGCAAGAGGGTTGGCGCATTTTTACGGCTTAAATATGTATCTGAAACTTTCCGAAATCAAATACACCGTTGCCTTGTTGCAGTTTGCCCAACCGATACAAAGACGCAAAAGCGTCTGCAATTTCACAAGCCAGCGAAGCAGGAATATCCAGCGAATGATGCGCCGGAAAAATTCGTTGAAGATTTAGCGTTTTCACTTTCTGGGCAGAGTACATAAACGCAAGCGGGTCGGTAGTCGGATAAAAAGCATCCAAGCACCCTTGATAAATCAAATCCCCGGAATACAGCCACCCTCTGTCCTGCTCATAGAAACAGCAATGTCCGGGCGAATGACCGGGCGTATGAATGACTTGCAACGTTCGATTTCCTAAGTCTATGAAGTCGCCGTCGTGCAGCACGCTTGAGGGGTTGCCTTTGAAAATTTGATATTCTTCCAAACAAAAACCGGTAGGAAACTCACACGGTTTCAGCGTTAGATTTTTCTTGACCACTTGCAACGGAATAGGAAACTGCTCGGAAATCCAAGTTACTTCATCTTCGTGTACGGCGAAATTCGGAAAATACTTATGCCCGCCGATGTGATCCCAATGTGCGTGTGTCGTAATAGCGGTAACAGGCAGGTCGGTCAAATTTTCGACTACCTTTCTGATATTTGCAACGCCTAAACCGGTGTCAATCAAAACGGCTCGTTCTGTTCCTAAAAGTAAATAGCAATGCGTTTCTTCCCAATGCTTATATTCGCTGATTGCAAATGTCTGAGCATCAATTTTTTCAACAGTAAACCAATTATATTGCACGGTGTTTACCTCTCATACAGTTCCAATTCACTTCTCGACAAACGGGGATTTTTCGCTTCTCAGCAGACGGGAATTTACTTTTTTGTTTCTTTTTTCCACATAACATACTTCTTGAGCGCCAGTCCGAGAAGGTGTTTTCTAATAAACGAGAAGTTGACTATTATTCTTTACTAAAACTTCCGCCGCCTCGATATGGAACGGCAACACAAGAAAATCTCTGACCACAATTTTTGCATTTAATCACATGACTAATAACATCTGCAAACCAACGTCCATTTTCATCTTTTACTTTATCGGTATTACAATCCTTTGACTCAAATTGAAAATACCCGCTATCTACCAAAGATTGTATGTATTTCAAACAATCAAGATATACTCTGGGAGTGGTAAAATCATCAATCGTTCTTACTTTTTTACATATTTCGCACATAATCTTCGCCTCATCAAATCCCGAGTTGTCGAACAGACACCCATTCAACAACAAATATTATACACTCGAATTGTGAAGAAATCTACCGCTATGGTCGGAAGTCAGTTGTAAATCACCTCGGCGGCTCGATTTCGATTGTTGTTTATCTTTCCGTGTGATAGAACTCTCAATGAATATCAAAACTGCCTTTATGACTGTCAGCTATAATTCTGACAACAACCTTTCCAGACACGGCTACATCAAAAGATTCGGTTCCGATATCGTGCTCATCAAAAATGACATTCCCATCCGCATCTTGTATTTCAATGGAGATTGTCCCACCGTCGGTCGTTACATCAATGTGAAGCATATCAGTCTTTGGGTGAATGCTTTTCTTCATAGTTCCATCAAGAGAACTATATCTGCCTGTCCAACTGCTATACCCTTCGTTGCCAACATAACCGATTCTTGTAGCGCTTTTGACACTGGCAAAGCCCAAATTCGTCGCCAAGAAACCGCTTCCAAAAGAGATGAAAAGAACAATAAGGATGGTAACGATACAAAAAATCCAAGGCCTGCGCAGCGTTTTTTTATACTCTCGGATGTCCTCGTCGGTAGTGTGCAATTCAAACGGCTTCCCGTCGTTTTCCTTTTCTACGAGAAGAAGTTCTTTGTTGTAAGAGCCTCCGGTCGTTGCGATTTTACCGCCTTTTTTTGCCCACGGGCGAAAAACAGCTTTCCCCACAGAATAATCAAGATTCAAATTCTTAAATAACACACGATAGCCGAAATCCTCTAAAAAAGACACATACTCTTTGGCGTTCTGTTTCGATTTTTCTCCGACAAATTCTACTGCATAGCGGTATTTACCCGGTTCACAATCCTCAAACTCATACCATGCCCTGCCTGTACGAATCAGGCGATGGCCTTTATCCGCCATTTCATTCAGCCAGTTTTCCTGTTTTTTCAGAAAGCCCCAAAAGAAGCGATAATATTTTTTACCCATCATTTTCCTCCATAATTTCCCCGGCTATTTTGACCAGTTCTTTTAATCGAACAATTTCTTTATTGCAGATTTCTTTTCCTGCTTCTGTGATGAGATATTCTTTTTTTCGTCCACCTGCATTGCCGCACGGTATGATCCACCCTTTCTCTTCCAAAGATGTGAGCGCCCCATACAGCGTTCCCGCTCCAAGCACCAGGCGACCGTTCGTTTTTTCTTCAATAAACTGCATGATTGCATATCCGTGCCTCGGCTGATAAACCGAAAGCAAAACAAAGAATGTTACTTCCGTCAGTGCGCCGCCCTTTATATTGTCACGCAATTTTACGCCTCCTTTGTTACGGTTACCGTAATAAGTATATCACTAACCGTAGTAGTTGTCAAGAGAGTTTTGAAAAAATCACACATTGTTCAAAAATCAAAACCCTTGAGAATACCCCCTTCGACTATACTGCCGACTTTATGACTTCTTGAACACCTGCTGAAAAGGAAAAGCCGCCATCGGTTGACAGCGGCAATTCCCTGTTAAACGGGTATCAGTTGTAAATCAAATCGCTGTAAACGACCTCGGCGGCTCGGTTGCGGATATTGTTCATCCGTCCGACCCAAGCCATCTGATCTTGCGCTTTGAGCGCTTCGGTTACGCCCTCACGCTCTGCCATCTGCTTTACCAGCCGGGAAAACATTTCCTCTGCCTGTCGGTCGATGTCTGCAAGATAGCCGTTCAGCTTGCAGGAAGTCAGCAGGTTGGTATAAAGCAGCCGTTTGTGCTGCCGGAGATACCGCAAGTGCCGCTGCCCCCAAATGCCTATGGACTGTTCCTCCTCGGCAGGTAATGCAAGATCGGGCAGATAGTAGTCGCCTTGCAGGGTGTAGCCGATCCCCGTCTTTTTGTCTGTGATGTGGTTTTTCATTGTCTGTTCCTACCTTTCAAAATTATTATTTCTAAAGCGTTTTTCACGCTGTTTAGACTGCTTTGCCTGCTCCAACAGGCTGTCGATTTGCTTGCTCCCGAATACCTTTCGGAGCAGCTTATAATCCCTGTTTTCACCCCGAAGGTTGTCGTTTTCACCTTTGAGCAGGTCGTTGATTTTGGTCAGCTTCTCGTTCTCACGATAGAGTTCTCCGTTCGTAACATTGAGCCTGTGGTAGTCATCCAGCGCCGCAAAACAGCGGGCGAATACCGATTTGATTAGCGATTTCAGCTTGCTTATCAGCGGATCGACAAACTTGGTCTTATAGGATTTTGCGCTCATTAGTCCCATCGGTTCCGGCAGATTGTATTCCGGCGCAGTATCCAGCCCATCGCTGATCGTTTGCAAGCGTTCCAGCCCGTCATCGAAAATCGCCACACGGTTAGAGAGGGATTTGACTTCATCGGTTTTCGCCGCAACCTGTTCATTCAGCGCTTCCAGTTCCTTCTCTCGCTCCTGCACCTTGAAGTCAAGAACGTCCAGATGCTTGTTGTGCGTACCCTTCTGCTCCCACTCGATTCCGTGGCGCTCCATGACGGCGGCAAGTTGCTCCTTTTCGGACTGTACCCATTGGTTCCATTCCGTATCCCGCTTCTTTCCGCCTTGAAATCCCTGTGCGGCGAGCGCCTGTTTCAGCGATACACGGGTTTCCAATCCACGCTCACTTCTGGTGGTGAACGGTACAAAATCAATGTGGATATGGGGCGTCGCTTCGTCCATGTGGAGGTGCGCTGAGAACACATACAGGTGGGGATTGCGCTCCTGAAAGCCGTGGAAATACTCGTCCAAAATCTGCTTCGCAAGCTGTCCGTTCTCGCTTTGAGCGTTCATGTCCTCGAAGTTTCCGATCTGCAAGATGACTTCGTGGAACGGTTTTTCCTGCCTGCCGGTGCTGATCTTTTCGTAGTAATCTTCGATGCGTCGGTCGGCTCGTTTCTGCTTCTCGTTGTACTTTTTGAGAGCCTCATCAAAGAGCTTGTGGTACACTTTCTTGATGGGTTCGTTGCAGTAATCTATATTGAATCGGGTACGTTCCGGGTCAACATTTTCTGCCGTAAAATTGCGGCTGTTGTGATTGACCGAGCCTTTCCCGACCATTGCACTGATCGTTCTTTTCAAAATATCACTTCCTTTTCCTTATCCGGCGTCAGCCGGGGTTTTGTTACTTTTGCCAAAAGTAACGCAAAGGCACTTTTGACAGGCGAGCCTATCAAAAATGCAACCTGCAAGCAGGTTTTGCGCTCTCCGAGGGGCAAGGACTGTCCTTTGAAAAGGACACCCTTGCATCCCCGTCTAAACTTTGCCGTGACGGTGCGTGTCGATGGTGACGGTGTTTTTGACACCGCACCCACTGCCTAAATCATCGACACGACCGTCACGCACCGTCACGCCTGCACAAGCTGAAAGCTCACCTTGCGCCCGTCGTGACTGCGGCTGTTCTCATATCGGATACCGTATTCGTTGAACAGCCGCCCGGCGTTGACATTCAGTTTCTTTGTGAGGGCGTTCGGCTGAGTGTCAATCGCAAGCAGAGCTACAAGCTCCGTCGGGGTGCCGTTCCACTGTGGGAAATCAGCGTTGATATGCTTTGCGATTTCTTCAAGCAGAGGTTCCGGCGGCTCTTTCCAAAGCTCAGTTTCCGTCTTTTCCAGTTCCCATATCAACCGTTCGGGGTTACGGGCGAGATAGAGCTTTTGGTCTTGCTGATCCCGTCCCGATATTTCCAGCGTGGCGGCGTTGCTTGTGCGCTTTTCCTTTTGGAGCAGGAACGCTCCGTCTGCCGCACCGAGCAATCCGTTCGTGCCGGAGATCATATCAAACTTATCATCCGCCTGTTGCTTTCGTGTATGGTGAACGAGCAGCAGACAGATCCCATATCGGTCTGCAAAGGTTTTCAGCCGGGTAATGATTTGATAGTCGTTTGCGTAGCTGTAACTCTCGCCGCCGACCTCCCGCACCTTTTGCAGCGTATCAATGATAATGAGTCGGGTATCGGGGTGGTCGTTCATAAAGCTCTGCAACTGTTCGTCCAGTCCGCTTTCCAGATGACCCGCCGAGACAGAGAAGTACAGATTTTCTGCTCCCTCGGTTCCGAACATCCGATAGAGCCGTTCCTACAAGCGGCGGTAGTCATCTTCCAGCGCAAGGTACAACACCGTTCCTTTTCGGACGGTATAGTTCCACAGCGCTGTCCCTGTACTGATGTGGTAGGCAAGCTGCGCCATCAGGAAGCTCTTGCCCAGCTTCGGCGCTCCCACGAACAGATAAGCGCCGGGGTAGAGCAAGCCGTCGATCAGCGGCGGCCTGCTCGGATAAACGGTTTCGTACAGTTCGCTCATGGAAATTGTTTCGAGGGGATTGATTTTTTCGCCCCGATTGGTTATACTATTAACAGATACATGGAGTGACTGCCCATCATCTGCGCCAACAGATGTGCTGCGGGCGGTCATTTCTTTTTGTTCATTCATTCTGTTCCTCTCCTTTCATCCCGCCGAGGATCACGGCGATCAATTCGATGGTTTCCAGCAATTCGTCATCGACGCTGCTGCCGGCTTCCATGCGCCGCAGTTCTTCGAGAACGGCGGCAAGTTCGTTCCGCAGCGCCTTATACACCCTCGGATTGCCCTGCACGACCACGTCCCGCTCCAGTAGCCTACGGGTGATATAGTCCTGCTTGGTCAAGCCGGAGAGCCGCACGGCGGTTTCAAGTTGGGCATCTTCTTCGGGCGATACCCGAAACGCCACGGTTTTGTTACGCCAACGATTGTGATTATCTCTGTTCTTTGCCGACATTTTAGAACGCTCCTTTTCCTAAATCATCTAATCGGTTCGCCATTTCCGTCTGCTTTGATGGAAACAAGTGAGCATAGCGGTAGGTTACCTCTATGCTTTCGTGCCCTAATCGGTCAGCGATTGCCAACGCTGTAAACCCCATTTCAATAAGCAGCGAAACATGGCTGTGTCTAAGGTCGTGAATCCGTATGCGTTTTACGCCCGCCTCTTTTGCGCCTCGATCCATTTCGTGATGAAGGTAACTCTTTGATACAGGAAACAGACGGTCGTTTTTGTCGGTGGAATAGAACATACCGATATACTCCTGCATTTCTTCGCACAGAAATTTCGGCATCTTGATGGTACGGTTGCTTTTCTTGGTTTTCGGCGTTGTAATAATATCTTTGCCGTGTAAACGCTGATAGGATTTGTTAATTGTCACAGTTTCAGCTTTGAAATCAAAATCGGCTGGCGTCAGCGCAAGCATTTCACCTTCACGAATACCGCACCAATAGAGCATCTCAAAAGCGTAATATGACAGGGTTTTATCCATCATCGTTTCAGAAAACCTTTTGTATTCCTCAACCGTCCAAAAGTTCATTTCCTTGCGTTCTTCCGTTCCCATGTTACCGGCTATTGCCGCAGGATTGGATTTCAGTCCGTAGTACCGAACTGCGTGATTAAAGAGCGCACTCAACTGATTATGAACGGTTTTCAAATAGGTCTGTGAATACTTCTTTCCGCTCTTATCAGTGAGTTCTCTGATTTCGTTCTGCCATTCAATGACATCTTTTGCCGATATATCGCACAGTTTGCGCTTTTCAAAATAGGGCAATATTTTCTTTTTAATGATGTTTTCCTTTGTAAGCCAAGTGTTTTCCTTTAATCGAGGGCGAATATCCTTTTCATAAAGTTCAACAAAACTCTCAAAGGTCATTGTTACATCGGCGTGTTTTTGTGTGAGGAACTCTCGTTCCCACTCCTGCGCTTCACGCTTTGTCGCAAAGCCTCGCTTAAATTTTTGCTGGCGCTCGCCTTTCCAGTCTGTGTATCGGAATTGGACAAACCAAGTGCCGTTTTTCTCATTCTTAAATGCTGCCATTATCTTTGCTCCTTTCGTTATTGGTTGTTTTAGTAGAATAAAATTTCTCATGAAAGAATTTACGGTCAATTCTTCCTGCAATCGTAATACAGCCGGTGGCTTGTAGTTCTTTATTCAGTTTACGGATGAGCTTGTACGCATAAGGAATGGAAACGCCCATTTCTTCCGCTACTTCCTCAACTCGCATAAACATTGTTCCTGCCATAAAGTTCCTCCTTTCAATTTTCACTGTTTGATCTTAACTAACAAATTTATTTAGTGTCGGGATTCTTTCTGGCCGCCTCCCGATTTGCCCGAGCGGATGTGCCATTACCGTGACACACGACGGATATTTGCTAAGCGTATTCGCTTAGTCTTCCTCTATTATACTAAGCACTTTTGCTTTTGTCAAGTGGTTTTCAAAAAAATATTAAACTTTTTTGTTTTGATTTCTCTTGACTTTCCTAAGCGTTTATGTTATACTATTGCCAAAGTACATAGGCAAGGAGTGAAATCACAATGGCAATCGGTGAAAGAATCCACTTTTTCCGCACCATGCGGGGTATGACGCAAAAATACCTCGGTATGCTGCTGGGCTTCCCCGAAAAGAGCGCCGACGTTCGGCTGGCGCAGTATGAAATGGGGACTCGTTCTCCCAAAGCGGAGATCACTGCAGCGCTGGCACAAGCGTTAGATGTTTCTCCGCAGGCGCTTACCGTGCCGGATATTGACAGTTACATTGGGCTTGCGCACACCCTATTTACCCTTGAGGACAACTACGGTCTTACCGTCAGCGAAGCAGACGGCGAAGTTTGCATGAAGGTCAGCGCCGACAAGGGAAAGGACGCAGCCGAACTGCTGCAAATGCTTACCGCTTGGAAAGCGCAGGCAGACAAGCTCGCAGCGGGGGAAATCAGCCGAGAAGATTACGACAGATGGCGCTATCATTATCCGAAGTACGACGATACCGAAATTCGGGCAAGTGTCCCGCCCAAAGAGCTAAGCGATACTTTGGTTGGGGCTTTCAAGGACAAACTGAAAGACAAATAAACGCAAAAAAGGCATTACCGACTGCAAAAGTCAGTAATGCCTTTTAGATTGATTCAGATATACCTGCAAGCCATCCGAAACGCACAATAAATGCGTTTTTCAGCCTGCTATCATTTTGCTATCAAATCGGGAAATTTCAAGCCAAAAATCCTTTGTTTATGCGGTTTTTCAGACTTTACGATTTATTCCCACTCGACCGTTGCGGGGGGTTTGGAGGTTATATCGTAAACCACTCTTGAAACGCCTTTCACTTCGTTAGTTATACGGTTGCTCGATCTTTCAAGGACGTCGTAAGGAAGCTTGGTCCATTCGGCGGTCATAAAGTCATCGGTGGTGACGGCTCTCAGCGCTATTGTGTAGCCGTATGTCCGAGCGTCTCCCATAACTCCTACGCTGCGAATTCCCGCAAGGACCGCAAAATACTGATTTGTCATTTTTTCAAGTCCCGCAGCGGCAATCTCCTCACGGAATATCGCGTCCGCCTCACGCAGTATATCAAGCTTTGGCCTGCTTATCTCTCCGATCACTCGCACCGCAAGTCCCGGACCCGGAAAGGGCTGACGCCATACGAGCTCGTGTGGAATGCCGAGCTTGGTGCCCACTTCCCTGACCTCATCCTTGAAAAGCTCGCGAAGGGGCTCGACTATCTCGTCAAAAGCAATAACGTCGGGCAGTCCGCCCACATTGTGATGACTCTTTATAACCGCCGAATCGCCGAGTCCGCTCTCGATCACGTCTGGATAGATGGTTCCCTGAACAAGAACGTTTATCTTTCCGAGCTTTTTCGCCTCGTCCTCAAAAACACGGATAAATTCCTCCCCGATTATTTTACGTTTTTTCTCGGGCTCGGTAACGCCGGAAAGCTTTTTGAGAAAGCGTTCCTCGGCGTTAACCCTTATTATATTCATTCCGAATTTTTCTTTAAAGGTGCTCTCGACAAAATCCCCTTCATTCTTGCGCAGCAGACCGTGATCGACAAAAACGCATGTCAAGTCATCCCCGATCGCTTTGCCGATAAGCACCGCCGCCACAGAGGAATCGACCCCTCCCGAAAGGGCGAGAAGTACCTTTTTGCCGGAAAGCTCTTTTTTGTATTTTTCTATGGTGCGCCTTGCGAAATCTTCCATACGCCACTCGCCCTTAAGCGCACAGATGTCAAAGAGAAAATTGTGAAGTATCTGTTTGCCATACTCGGTGTGCGTCACCTCGGGGTGAAACTGCACTCCGTACAAATTTCTCTCCTCGTCGCACATCGCGGCGCACGGGCAGTTGGCCGTGTAGGCGGTGATCAAAAAGTCTTTCGGCGGAATCTTCACGTAGTCGGTATGGCTCATCCAGCATACGCTTTCTTCGGGGACGTCCTTAAAAAGCTTGTCGTCAAAGGTGTGAAGCACAGCCTTGCCGTACTCGCTTCCCTCTCTCGCCTTGCATATCTCTCCTCCCGCCATGTACGCCATAAGCTGAACGCCGTAGCATATTCCAAGGATCGGTATGCCAAGTTCAAGTATCTTCGGGTCATAGTGAGGAGAGGAAGCGTCGTATACGCTGTTCGGACCTCCGGTGAAAATTATCCCTTTATATCCCTCTTTTTTGATCTGATCAGGAGTGATTTTGTTGTAAGGTTTGATCTCTGCATATACGTGCTGCTCGCGGACCCTTCGGGCTATGAGCTGATTGTACTGTCCGCCAAAATCAAGCACCAGTATTTTTTCTTCCATACTCGGTTCCCCTCCGTTAAACTTTCTTAAATCTTAAAGGTTAAAAGGTTTAAAGATTTATCTCGGCGCTCTCCCTTGATATACCCTCTGTAAGGGGAAGGACTTTGTTGACAAGAGCGTCCACCTGCTCAGGGCAGCGCCCGATATAGAGGGAAGGATCAAGCAGCCGCTTCATCTCGTTTTCGTCAAGTGTGAACTGCTTTTCATTTGCAAGCCGAGAAAGCAGATCGCAGTCCTCTCCGTTTTTCATTCTCGCCGTCGCTTCCATCGAGCAGCTTCTTATTATTTCATGAAGCTTCTGACGGTCTCCTCCGCGCTTCACCGCCTCCATCATGAGATTCTCGGTGGCGATAAAGGGCAGGTACTCCATTACGGCGCGCTCAATCACCTTTTCATTAACTCTCAGACCGTCGGTTATATTTTGAGCAAGACGCAAAACGGCGTCCGCGCACAAAAATCCCTCCGGCAAGGATATGCGTCGGTTCGCGGAGTCGTCAAGGGTCCTTTCAAGCCATTGCACCGAGGCCGTCATATGCGCGTTTGCCGCGTCCGCCATAAGATAGCGGGCAAGAGAACATATTCTCTCGCTGCGCATCGGATTGCGTTTGTAAGCCATTGCCGAGGAGCCTATCTGATTTTTTTCAAAGGGCTCTTCAATCTGACGGTCGTGCTGCAGCAGCCTTATGTCGTTTGCCATTCTGTAGCAGCTTTGCGCGACTGAGGAAAGAGAATTAAGTATTCTGCTGTCGACCTTGCGCGGATAGGTTTGTCCGCAAACGTCAAAGCATTCCGAAAAGCCGAAATCCGCACATATCATGCGGTTCATGCGATCTATTTTTTCACTGTCACCGGAAAACAGATCTACAAAGCTCGCCTCCGTGCCGGTCGTGCCTCTGCATCCGAGAAACTTTATATTTCCGAGCGCAAAATCGATCTCATTAAGATCCGAGAGAAAATCCTGAAGCCATAGGCACGCGCGCTTACCAACCGTCACAAGCTGCGCCGGCTGATAGTGAGTATAGCCGAGGGTGGGAAGGGCTCTGTACTTTTTTGCAAAATCCGCAAGATTCGCCATGACTTTAAGAAGCTCGCCGCGCAGGTACAGAAGTCCGTCCCTGTATATTATAAGATCGGCATTGTCGGTGACATAGCAGCTCGTGGCTCCGAGATGTATAATCCCGGCGGCCAAGGGCGCGACCGCGCCGTAGGCGTGCACATGCGCCATAACGTCGTGGCGCACTTTCTTTTCGTCTTCCTTTACATACTCGTAATCTATATCGTCGATATGTTCTTCAAGCTGCGATATCTGCTCTTTTGTGATAGGCAGTCCGAGAGAGGACTCCGCCTTTGCAAGAGAGACCCATAGCCGTCTCCATGTTTTATAGCGCGTATCCGAGGAAAAGAGCGAGAGCATATAAGGAGACGCATAACGGGAAGAGAGCGGGGATTCGTAAACATTTGTCATAGTCCTTCTCCTTTTATTTGCGTATTATTATACTGTCTCTTTCGGGACCGACGGAAACATAGGTTATCGGACAGCCTATTTGCTTTTCAATAAAATCGACATAGTTTCTTGCCGGCTCGGGAAGGTCCTCCCACCTGCGCGCACCGCTTATATCGCACTTCCATCCCTCAAAATACTCAATAACAGGCTTCGCTAAATCCAGCGCCGACGGAAACGGGAATTCATCGGTGACCTGATTGTCTAAAATATAGTGAGTGCAAACCGGTATCTTATCCATGTAGCCGAGCACGTCGAGCTTGGTAAGTGCTATCTCGCTTGCGGCCTGCACATTGACGCCGTATCTTGTCGCAACTATATCAAGAGGGCCGACTCTTCTCGGTCTTCCGGTCTTCGCTCCGTACTCATCGCCCTCCTGTCTCAGCCTATTTGCCTCTTTGCCGAACATTTCGCAGACAAAGGGTCCTTCTCCCACGCATGTGGAGTAGGCCTTGATCACGCCTATCACGTCGTCGATTTTCGCCGAAGGAAGACCCGAGCCTATCGGGGCGTATGCCGCCGTCGTGTTGGATGAGGTGGTATAAGGATAAATACCGTAGTCAAGATCGCGAAGCGAACCGAGCTGCGCCTCAAAAAGTATGTTCTTGCCCTCAAGAGTCGCCTGCTTTAAAAAATCGCCCGTGTTGCAAATATACGGCTTTATCTTATCGCAGTATTCATGTATCCATTGCTCGAGCATTTCAATGGTGTAAGGCCTTGCGCCGTAAACATTGGTGAGAGTGAGATTTTTCCACTCGAGCAGGTCGGCAAGGTGCGTCCTAAACTGCCGAGGATAAAACAATTCGCCCGCAAGCACCGTCTTTTTCTGATATTTATCCGAATAAAAGGGAGCGATTCCCTGCTTTGTCGAGCCGTATTTTTTGTCCTTAAGCCTTGCTTCCTCAAGAGAATCGAGCTCTCTGTGCCAAGGCATGAGCAGCGAGGCGCGCTCGCTGATTTTAAGGTTTTCGGGGCTGAGCTTCACGCCCTTTTGCATAACGTCCTGCATTTCACTCCACAGACTTTCCGAATCAAGAGCCACTCCGTTGCCGAGAATGTTTACGACCCCTTTTCTGAAAATACCCGAGGGCAGCAGATGAAGGGCAAATTTGCCCTGACTGTTTATAACGGTGTGGCCGGCGTTTCCTCCGCCCTGATATCGGACGACTACATCATAGGACTCGGTAAGAAGGTCGACCATTCTTCCCTTTCCCTCGTCGCCCCAGTTGATTCCGACGATTGCACAGTTTGACATATCAAATCTCCTTTGTATCTTTTTGACGGTTAAATGTGCTCTGTAAGCCTCTTCATTACCTCGGCATAGGCGTCCTCGACGCCGCCCATGTCTCTGCGGAAGCGGTCCTTATCAAGTTTCTCGTTTGTGTCAATATCCCACAGGCGGCATGTGTCGGGACTTATCTCGTCCGCGAGCACAATGGTCCCGTTATCAAGCTTGCCGAATTCAAGCTTAAAGTCCACAATAGTGACCCTGCATTCCTTCCAAAACGCCTTTAGTACCTCATTGACCTTAAAAGCGTACTTTTTTATCGTTTCGATTTCTTCCCATGTGGCTAACTTCAGAGCGACTGCGTGATAGTCGTTGATAAGGGGATCTCCAAGCTCGTCGTTTTTGTAAGAAAACTCGATTGTCGGCTGATCGAAAACTATCCCTTCCTCAACTCCGTATCTTTTTGAAAAGGATCCCGCCGAAATGTTTCTGATTATCACCTCAAGAGGAACTATCGACACCCTTTTAACAAGCGTGTCACGGTCGCTGAGCTCTTTTACAAAATGCGTCGGCACGCCCTCCTTTTCAAGACGCTGCATGAGCATATTGCTCATTTTGTTGTTGATAACTCCCTTGCCGACTATCGTGCCTTTCTTCAAGCCGTTGAACGCGGTCGCATCGTCCTTATAAGATACGATAAGAAGCTGATCGTCGTCTGTTTTAAATACCTTTTTTGCCTTGCCTTCATAAAGCTGTTCTCTTTTTTCCATTATTACTTTCTCCTTTTTATTTTCCGCTATCGCCGTAGTTCGATAGAACTCTGGCGGATGGATCGTTGACATTGCAGCCTTTCCACGATTTGTTGGGCATCCAAAAATCGGCAATCATACGGCTCTGCCCAGGATAATACTCTTCAAATATTTCCCGATAGAGCAGCGATTCCTTAGTAAAAGGCCGCGCGTGAGTGTATTTGCGGCATTTTGCCTCAAACTCCGCATCGGTGTACATTCCCTCTGCGTACTCCTTAAGGTAGTCGACCATGCTGTGACCAACGGCGTCCGAAAAGGCAGCCTTTTCGCGCCACAGTATACTTTCGGGCAGATAATCCCCTTCCATGAACGCTCGGCGCAGCAGATATTTGCCCTTGCCGTACCTGTTGAGCTTGAGCTCAGGGTCGATTGACATGACGTACGACACAAAATCAAGATCGCCGAAAGGCACTCTTGCCTCAAGAGAGTTGAAAGATATGCAGCGGTCGGCGCGCAGCACGTCGTACATGTGCAGTTCTCTTATCCTTTTTTCCGCTTCCTTTTGGAAGGATTCGGCGTCCGGCGCAAAATCAGTGTACTTATATCCAAAAAGCTCGTCTGATATCTCGCCCGTCAGCAGCACCCGTATATCGGTTGTCTGATGGATCGCCTTGCATATAAGATGCATTCCGACGCTCGCGCGCACGGTGGTTATGTCAAAGGTGCCAAGAAGCTCCACCACCTCACGAAGCGATAAGAGTACGTCTTCCTTGGTGATAATAATCTCGGTGTGTTCGCTTTTAATGTGCTCTGCCACCTGTCTTGCGTACTTTAAGTCGATGGCGTCATCGCTCATGCCTATGGCAAAAGTCCTTATCCTGTCTTTTGAATTTTTTGCCGCGATGGCGCAGACAAGAGACGAATCAAGACCTCCCGAAAGGAGAAATCCCACCTTTGCGTCAGCTACAAGGCGTTTTTTTACACCCGCGATAAGCTTTTCCCGTATATTACGGCAAACCTCGTTAATCCCGTCGGCACAAGGCTTGCTCACCTTCGTCATATCGCGATAGCAAACAAATTTTCCGCCCTTGTAATAGTGTCCGGGAGGAAAGGGCATGATGGTCTTTGCAAGCCCGACAAGGTTCTTGGGCTCGCTTGCAAATATTATGACGCCCTTTTCGTCGTAGCCGTAATAAAGCGGACGTATGCCGATAGGGTCTCTTGCGGCGATATACTCCCGCGTCTTCGCGTCAAAGATTATTAAGGCAAACTCCGCGTCGAGCATTTTAAACATATCGACGCCGTATTCCCTGTAAAGAGGGAGGAGTATCTCGCAGTCCGAGTCGCTCTTAAAAGAATACCCTTTTTTTATCAGCTCATCCTTGAGTTTTTCAAACCCATATATTTCCCCGTTGCATACGAGATAGCTTTGTTCAAGGCAAAAGGGCTGCATACCCGAGGGAGTTAGCCCCATTATCGAGAGTCGGTGAAAGCCGAGATAGCCGCATTTGGTATCCACTATACGGCTGTCGTCCGGGCCTCTGCTCTTGGTCCTTTCAAAGCCCTCTTTGAACGCAGAAAAGATGGCGCCGCCATCACAATACCCCATTATTGAACACATAACAAAAAACTCCGTTCCGCCGCCGAGCGGCATTATTGTTTTTGCAATTGTTTTGCAAAATAAATTTCAGCATGTGTTATAGGGCAAGTGCTGTACTCGCGGTACCACCTATATTTTATCTCATTTCCGAGCCTCTGTCAAGACTTTGTCGATTAACGCAGGACGAAACGGCGCACTTATTTGGAAATTTCCTTTCAGATTGCAGCTCAAAAAGTGTTATTCACCTAAATTTTGCCATGCAATCTCACCAAACATGCATTCTCTGAGGGCAAAGCTTTCAGGTTACTTCTCTTTTTTCAAACGCTTTTAGTCTATTAAATTAATTTTTATATGTCAAGTCTGTTTTTCCCCGACACGGGTGAAAGTAAGAGAACAGCTTGCCGCAAGACAAGGCAGGAAAAGCGGCATAAAAGCACCCGCGCGGGAAAAAACAGACAGACATAATCAAATTACCGTGTCAAAGTTTTATTCGACATCCTGAAGAGCGTCATACCCTTCTTCGCCTGTACGTACCTTGACCACATTTTCAACATCGTAAACGAATATTTTTCCGTCTCCGATGTGACCGGTGTAAAGAACCTTTTTCGCGGTTTCAATAACCGAGCTTACCGGGACCTTGCTTACCACTATGTCAATTTGGACCTTTGGAAGCAGCGAGGGCTCCACCTCGACTCCGCGATAAAATTCGGGTTTACCCTTCTGAACGCCGCAGCCCAGCACATGCGAAACGGTCATACCCGTAATGCCTATGGCAACCATGGCGTTTTTCAGCGCTTCCAGACGGGCTTCCTTGCAGACGATCTCGACCTTTGTTATCTTCACACCGCCGGCAGCGCTCTTTTTTTCGAACGTGGGAATTTTCTTCACTTCAACCGCCTCGGCAACCGGCGTATCTCCCGCGACAATAACCGGCGTCTCCTCTCCGTCTATATACTCGGGAAGCATCGCAAAACCGGCGTACGCGGAAGGAAGTCCGTGCTCGGTAGCGTCAAGGCCGGTAATTTCCTCATCCTTTGACACACGAATACCTACGGTCGCCTTTATAACAAGGAACACTATCGTAATGGTGACGGCCGCCCAAGCCGCAACGCTTACAAAGCCGACAAGCTGCAATCCCAAAAGCTCAAAGCCGCCGCCGTAAAACAGACCCGTGAGCGTTTTGCCCGAGGAATTTGCGATCGAATATCCGGGAGCGCTGTCAGTGGCAAAAAGTCCGACGGCGATCGTTCCCCATATGCCGTTCATACAGTGCACCGCAACCGCTCCGACGGGATCGTCAATGTGAAGCACGTGGTCAAGAAGCCAAACTCCAAACACCACAAGCACACCCGCGACCATACCTATTGCCGCCGATCCGACGGCGTCGGTAACGTCGCAGCCTGCGGTTATTGCAACAAGTCCCGCAAGAGAAGCGTTAAGACACATAGAGACATCGGGCTTACCGTATTTAAGCCATGTGAAGATCATGCACACGACCGTCGCGACCGAAGGCGCGACCGTTGTGGTGAGAAATATGGAGGCGAGCTGATCGATTGAGGTCGCGGCGGCGCCGTTGAATCCGTACCAGCCGAGCCAAAGAATGAAAACACCGAGCGCGCCCAGGGCTATACTGTGCCCCGGAAAAGCGTTAACCTTTATCACCTTGCCCTTTTCGTCTTTTTTGAATTTTCCGATCCTCGGTCCGAGAATCTTGGCGCCTACGAGCGCCGAAATGCCGCCGACCATGTGAATGGCGCAGGATCCGGCAAAATCGTGAAAACCGAGCTGTGAAAGCCAGCCGCCGCCCCAAATCCAGTGAGCCTCGATCGGATAGATAAGCGCCGAAATTACCGCAGAATAAATGCAGTATGAAAGAAATTTTGTGCGCTCCGCCATCGCGCCCGAAACTATCGTCGCGGTAGTCGCGCAGAAAACAAGGTTAAATACGAAGCTTGAAAAATCAAAATTCTCATACTTTGTGAAAATGTCAAACCCGGGTTCTCCTATAAATCCGAAAAGGTCCTCGCCCATAAGAAGCCCGAAACCTATTATAATGAAGACGACCGTACCGATACAGAAGTCCATAAGGTTCTTCATTATAATGTTTCCCGTGTTCTTAGGTCTTGTAAATCCCGCCTCGACCATTGCAAAGCCTGCCTGCATCCAAAACACCAGCGCAGCGCCGATCAAAAACCAAACCGCAAAAAGCTGTTCATTGACCAGCGATGATAATTCCTCCAACATGATTAAATACACCTCCGATTTTTAAAAAAGAGTAATTTTTGAAAAAGCTCCCCCTACCCCCACGAATTTTTCCAAATTCACATGTCTTAAGAAATAAGCGGGAGCCGTTATTTTATTTTTTATTTTTATGTTTTATGTTTTATTTTTACATTTATTTATTGCGCTCAAGAGAATCTCAATTCACCCCGAAGAGCAGATCGCCGTATGTCGGGAAAGGCCAATACTTTTTCGCGGTAAGGGTCTCGGCCTCGTCGCAGGGGAGTCTGAGCTCGCTCATCTTGACAAGCAGCTTGTCGCGTATGGCGTTTGCCATGCCCCCGATATCGCTTATGCCCTTTATTTCGATAAGCAGCTTTTCAAGCTCGTCGGTCTTTGCGGAAATGCATTCGACAAGAGACGAAAGCTTGTTGACAAGTCCGTTCTCGTAAATGCATGAGGGTTTGAGATCAAGCGCCTTTTTGGCTGCCGCGGTATTTGCAAGCTCTAAGATGTACGACTCTATCGCGGGAGCAATCTCGGTCCTTGCCATATCCACCATCGTGTTTGCCTCAATCATCACCGTCTTAGAATAATTCTCGAGCATGATTTCGTAACGCGATTTGAGCTCTGCCTGCGAGAACACGCCGTGAGACGTGAGCATTTTGACGTTCTTTTCATCAAGCAGGTGAGGCATGCAGTCGGGAGTCGTGCGGTAGTTGAGCAGTCCGCGTTTTTCAGTCGCTTCCTTTATCCAAGCGTCGTCGTATCCGTTTCCGTTGAATATTACCGACTTGTGGTCCTTTATCGTCTTGCGAATCATTTCGTGCAGAGTGCTCTCAAAATCCTTTGCGTTCTCGAGCCTGTCGGCGTATATCTTAAGACTCTCTGCCACGGCGCTGTTGAGCATGATGTTTGCGCACGCTATGCTGTTTGAGGAACCGAGCATACGAAACTCGAACTTGTTGCCGGTAAAGGCAAAGGGGGACGTGCGGTTTCTGTCTGTGGTGTCTCTGTTGAATTTGGGAAGTACGTCCACTCCGAGCTTCATTTGAGTCTTTTCGGCGGCGCTGTAGGGAATGTCCTTTTCTATTGAGTCAAGGATCGCCGAAAGCTCGTCGCCAAGGAAAATGGATACCACGGCGGGAGGCGCCTCGTTTGCCCCCAGTCTGTGGTCGTTTCCGGCTGTCGCCACCGAAATGCGCAGCAGATCCTGATAATCGTCGACCGCTTTAATAACGGCGCACAGGAAAAGAAGGAACTGCGCGTTCTCGTAAGGCGTTTCTCCGGGAGAAAGAAGGTTCACACCAGTGTCGGTAGCCATCGACCAGTTGTTGTGCTTGCCGCTTCCGTTAACTCCCGCAAAGGGCTTTTCATGCAGCAGACAGACAAGATTGTGCTTTAATGCGACCTTCTGCATTATCTCCATGGTGAGTTGGTTGTGGTCTGTCGCTATATTTGTCGTACTGTATATGGGAGCAAGCTCGTGCTGCGAAGGGGCGACTTCGTTGTGCTCCGTCTTTGCAAGTACGCCGAGCTTCCAAAGCTCTTCGTTGAGCTCTGCCATAAATGCGGCGACTCTCGGCTTGATCACTCCAAAATAGTGATCGTCCATTTCCTGACCTTTCGGAGGTTTCGCGCCAAAGAGCGTGCGCCCCGTAAAGCGCAGATCGCGTCTTTTGTCGTACATCGCCTTATCAATAAGGAAGTATTCCTGTTCGGGTCCCACCGAGGTGCGCACGCATTTTACGTTGTCGTTGCCGAACATGCGCAGAATTCTGAGCGCCTGTCTGTTAAGAGCTTCCATCGAACGAAGAAGAGGGGTCTTCTTGTCGAGCGCTTCCCCGCAGTACGAGCAGAAAGCGGTTGGAATGCACAGGGTCTTGCCCTTTATAAAGGCGTACGATGTGGGATCCCATGCGGTATATCCTCTTGCCTCAAACGTGGCTCTAAGTCCGCCCGAGGGGAAGGAGGAAGCGTCGGGCTCGCCCTTGATCAGCTCTTTACCCGAAAATTCCATTATGACTCCGCCGTCGGGAGAAGGAGATATAAATCCGTCGTGTTTTTCAGCTGTGATGCCGGTAAGCGGCTGGAACCAGTGAGTATAGTGCGTGGCGCCGTGCGCTACCGCCCAATCCTTCATCGCCGCCGCCACGGCGTTCGCGACGCTTAAATCAAGCTGCGCGCCTTCGTCGATAGTTTTCTTAAGCGACTGGTATACCTTTGCCGACAAAGTCGCTTTCATGATTCTGTCGTCAAAAACCAAACTTCCAAAATAGTCGGAAACAGTTCCCATTGATTAAAACTCCTTTGTTTGTTTTTTATAAATTTTTAAAGGCAAGGATGCTTTTTCAACTTGAAAAAAGACGCCCTTGCCTTCGTTTGACTTATTATAATTAATATGTTGTTTTTTATGGTACATAGCCGCATGTTCGCACGCTGCCGTAATGCCATAGTATGTACCGATTGCCAAAAGGTGAGAAAATAGAAAATTATGAAGAAAAAATATAAGGCACCTTAAGGAAAATTCCTTCCCTTAAAGACGCCTTTGCCTTCACGCGTGATATTATACACCCCTTTGCCGCGCTTGTCAATAGCTTTTTTAAAATTTTTTTATTTTTTTGACGAAATTTAAATAACACTTGACAAATCCGTTTTCAAAGTGTATAATACATAAAAATGAGCAAAGGCGTTCATTTAGCGGCGAAAGCAAATTTTTTGCCGATAAATGTACGTCTTTGCTTTTTTCTCGGCAATATGAAAGGATACATATATCATGAAAACAGAAGGTCAGGTGCGTATCCCGTCGGGCTGCGCAATCGCGGCGGTTATTTCAAGGGACGGAAAGAGAATGTCGGGCGAAATGATAACAAATGCCATGAAGCCCATGCACGACCGCTCAAACGGACTGGGCGGCGGGTTCGCAGCCTACGGAATATATAATGACTATAAAGATTTTTACGCGCTGCACATGTTCTTTGACGAGCGGGCCACCCGCAAAAACTGCGAACAGTTTTTAAAGGAGAGATTTGAAATAGTCAAATCGGAGATAATACCTACGCGCAAAATCTCTTCCATCACCGACGAGCCTATAATATGGAGATATTTTGTTTCACCTCTCAAATCGGTGCTTGCTTCTCTTCAGCTTGACGAAAAGGAGTTCGTGGCACGCACCGTCATGAAGATAAACACGGAGATGAAAGGAGCGTACGTCTTTTCAAGCGGAAAAAACATGGGCGCTTTCAAGGCGGTGGGCTTTCCTGAGGACGTCGGAGTCTTTTACAGACTGGAGGAGTATTACGGGTACAGCTGGACCGCTCACGGACGCTATCCCACCAACACTCCCGGCTGGTGGGGAGGCGCGCATCCTTTCACGCTGCTCGATTATTCGGTGGTCCACAACGGCGAGATATCCTCATATGACGCAAATCGCCGCCATATTGAAATGTTCGGATACAAGTGCACCCTGCAAACGGACACCGAGGTCATAACATATATAATGGATTATCTGCTCAGAGTTCAGTCGCTGACGTTAAAGGAGGCCGCCTGTGTAATCGCCGCTCCGTTTTGGAGCACCATAGAAACCAAGGGAGAAAAAGAGCGTGACATCCTTACATATTTGAGGACCGTCTTTCCCGGGCTGCTCATCACCGGGCCGTTTTCCATTGTGCTCGGATTTGAGGGCGGCCTGATGGCGCTTAACGACCGCCTTAAGCTGCGCTCCATGGTGGCGGGCGAAAAGGACGACCTTGTCTTTATTGCAAGCGAGGAGGCGGCAATTCGCGTCATGGAACCCGACGCACAAAACATTTACTCCCCTGCGGGCGGGGAGCCCGTCATTATCAAAGTCAAGGAGGGCTGCTTCTGATGTCGGATATTTTTATATTTCCCGAATTTGAAGTGGTAAGAAACGAATCGCGCTGCATCTGCTGCCGAGTGTGTGAAAGACAGTGCGCAAACGAAGTCCACTTTTACAATGAAAAAAATAAAATAATGCTTTCGGATGAGAGTAAATGCGTAAATTGTCAGCGCTGTGTCTCACTGTGTCCGACAAGGGCGCTTAAAATTGTGAAAAGCGATTGCCGGCTGCGGGAAAACGCAAACTGGCAGGATGAAACGGTAAAGGAAATATACAAGCAGGCAAACAGCGGCGGCGTTCTCCTTTCCTCCATGGGAAATCCGAAAAATCTGCCAGTTTACTGGGATAAAATACTCATAAACGCATCGCAGGTCACAAATCCCCCGATCGACCCGCTTCGTGAACCTATGGAAACACGGGTATTTCTCGGCAAAAAGCCCGCAAAGGTAATAAGGAACAAGGACGGTTCTCTTAATACCGAGCTCCCTCCGCAGCTTTGCCTTTCGATGCCCGTCATGTTCTCCGCCATGAGCTACGGCTCGATAAGCTATAACGCTCACGAGAGTTTGGCAAGGGCCGCCACACAGCTCGGCATATACTATAACACGGGCGAGGGCGGTCTTCACGAGGATTTCTACTGCTACGGAGACCACACCATAGTCCAGGTCGCTTCGGGAAGATTCGGCGTACATAAGGCTTATCTCGACGCGGGAGCCGCGATCGAGATCAAAATGGGACAGGGCGCAAAACCCGGAATAGGCGGACATCTGCCGGGTGCAAAGATCGTCGGAGACGTCTCTCGCACGCGAATGATACCCGAAGGATCGGACGCCATCTCGCCCGCTCCCCATCACGACATATATTCAATAGAGGACTTAAGACAGCTCGTTTTCTCGCTCAAGGAAGCGACCGAGTATAAAAAGCCGGTAATTGTAAAGGTGGCGGCGGTACACAACATAGCCGCCATAGCGAGCGGTATCGCAAGAAGCGGCGCCGATATAATAGCAATCGACGGCTTCAGAGGAGGCACCGGCGCGGCTCCCACGCGTATACGCGACAATGTTGGCATTCCCATTGAGCTTGCCCTTGCGGCGGTAGATCAAAGACTCAGAGACGAAGGAATAAGAAACAACGTGTCTCTTGTCGTCGGAGGCAGCATAAGAAGCGCCGCGGACGTCATAAAGGCGGTCGCTCTCGGCGCGGACGCCTGTTATATCGCCACCGCCGCTCTGCTTGCGCTGGGCTGTCACCTCTGCCGCACATGTCAGAGCGGAAAGTGCAACTGGGGAATCGCCACACAGCGTCCCGAACTGGTAAAACGCCTGAATCCCGACATGGGCAGCAAACGTCTTGTCAGCCTCATGAGCGCATGGAAGCATGAAATAATGGAACTCATGGGAGGCATGGGCATAAACTCGATAGAAAGCCTAAGGGGCAACCGTCTCATGCTGCGGGGCGTCGGACTTACCGAAAAGGAGCTTTCCATCCTCGGTATTTCGCACGCGGGCGAATAACATCTTGGTCTCAGACCGTAAAATCTTTGGGAGAAAAAAATGAAACGGGTATATGTAAATGAAAAATGGTGTCTCGGATGCCATCTTTGCGAATACAACTGCGCTTTTGCAAATTCAGGGGAAAAGGACATGGCCTCGGCCCTTAAAGGAAAACCGATTTATCCGAGAATACATATCGACGGGGACGAAAAAATATCCTTTGCCGTATCATGCCGCCACTGCACCGATCCGATATGCGTCAAAAGCTGCATATCAGGCGCTCTTCACTCAAAAGACGGGGTGATATGCGTAGACAGCGACAAGTGCGTCGGATGCCTTACCTGTATACTTGTCTGCCCGTACGGGGCGCTTGTACAGGGAGAAAACGGTACGCTCACAAAGTGCGAGCTCTGTCTTGAAAACTCGTGCTCTCAACCCGCATGTGCTGCCGGATGTCCGAATCAGGCGATAGTATACGAAGAGAGGTGATATAAGATGTCAAATTACGTTATAATAGGTAACGGCGTTGCCGCAGTGGGATGCATCGAGGGAATCCGTCGTGAGGATAAGCTCTCCCCTATCACAGTCATCTCAAAAGAGGAACACCCCGTGTACTGCCGGCCCCTCATTTCCTATTACCTTGAGGGAAAGACGTCTTTAAGTAAGATGAATTACCGTGATGAGGACTTTTACACTAAAAACGGCTGCGACGTGCTGTACGGCAAAAGCGCGGTGAAAATCGATGCAGAAGGGCATACCGTTACTCTGGATGACTCAAGTCAAATACAGTACACTTCCCTTTGCGTCGCCTCGGGCTCATCCCCCATCATCCTGCCGATCCCCGGCCTTGAAAGCGTTGAGCGCCGTTTTACCTTTATGACGCTTGACGACGCCCTCGCTCTTGAGAAGGCAATAAGCAAGGACAGCCGCGTGCTTATAATCGGAGCGGGACTTATAGGACTCAAGTGCGCCGAGGGCATATGCGAACGGGTTGGCAGCGTGACTGTGTGCGACCTTGCGCCACGGGTCCTATCGAGCATTCTTGATAACGAGTGCGCCTCTCTTATGCAAAAAAAGCTTGAGGAACACCAAATAAATTTTTTGCTGAGCGATACCGTTGAAAGATTTGAAAATAATGTGGCATTTATGAAGAGCCAAAAGAGCGTAAAATTTGACGTGCTCGTTATGGCGGTCGGAGTCAGACCGAATTTCTCAATCGTTAAGGAGGCAGGAGGCGAGACAAGCCGCGGCATATTGGTAAATGAGCACATGGAAAGCAGTCTTTGCGGGGTATACGCCGCGGGCGACTGCACCGAGGGCACGGATATTTCTCTCGGTCAAAGACGAGTCATTGCCATACTGCCAAACGCCTATATGCAGGGCAGATGCGCGGGAATAAACATGGCGGGAGGCGACGATCTTTTCGACAAGGGAATTCCGATGAACTCAATAGGCTTTTTCGGACTGCACGCAATGAGCGCGGGAAGCTATTTCGACGCTCCCGAAGGCGAACTGTACGAAGAAAAATCCGAAGGAAAAATAAGACGGCTTTATACGCGCGGCGGATATCTTACCGGATTTATGTTCGTAGGCGACACAAACAGAGTGGGAATATATACATCGCTTATACGTGAAAGGACCCCTCTCGACTCAATAAATTTCGATCTGCTCAAAAAAATTTCAACTTTCACTGCCTTTTCGTCTGAAACACGTGGAAAAAAGTTCGGAGGTGTGGTATAATGTTTTTTGACGTCTCAAACCTCAAGCATAAAGAAATTAACGATCTTATCCGCGGCGGCGGAAATGACGTCACCCTATCGGGCTGTCTTGGGCAGAGATTTATCGCCGCGGGAATGGGCGATATTAACCTCACTATAAAAGGGACTCCCGGAAACGCTCTCGGCGCTTATCTCAACGGCGCTGTTATAACGGTAGAGGGAAACGCGCAGGACGCCGTCGGCGACACCATGAACGACGGCAAGATAATAATACACGGAAACATCGGAGACGCCGCCGGATACGCGATGCGCGGAGGAAAGATATTTGTCAAAGGCAACGCGGGATACCGCGCGGGCATCCACATGAAGGCCTATGAGAATAAAATCCCGGTTATGATAATCGGCGGCTGCACCGGAAGCTTTCTCGGAGAGTATCAGGCGGGCGGAAGGATCATAGTTCTCGGCCTTGAAACAAAAGAAAAAAGGATTGTCGGAAACTTTCCCTGCACGGGAATGCACGGGGGAAAAATGTACCTGCGCGGAGATTGCCGCGGCATAACATTTCCCGATCAGGTAAATGTGAAGGAAGCCTCGGCAGACGACATAAATGAAATAAGGGACGATATACGCGAGTTTTGCGCGCTTTTCGGGACCGAGGAAACCGAGCTTATGTCCTCCCCCTTCACTCTGATTACACCCGACACAAAAAATCCTTACAAGCGCATGTATGTGCCAAACTGATAATATTTTAATTTCGGTGAAAGGAAGCCTTTTATATTATGTATGCTGCTGATACAAAAAGGCGCGGTAAATAAGATGAAATATTCTGCCATGGAGGTCCTGCAATTTGTGCGAGAGGAGGGCGTGAAATTTATTCGCCTCGCTTTTTGCGATGTGTACGGAGTTCAAAAAAACATATCCGTAATGCCCGGCGAGCTGCCTTACGCCTTTGAGCACGGTATAGCCATAGACGCGTCTGAAATCGAAGGATTCGGAAGCAGGCACGGATGCGACCTGCTCATCCATCCCGATCCTTCCACTCTCGCCATTCTCCCCTGGCGCCCCGATCACGGCAGGGTTGTGCGCATGTTTTGCAGTATCACGCACCCCGACGGGCGCGCCTTTGAATGCGACACGCGAAGTCTGCTCATAAATGCGGCGACGGCCGCGAAAAAGGCGGGCGTCGAATTCAACGTCGCCGCGGAAACCGAGTTTTATCTTTTCGAATTGGATGAAAAAGGAGAGCACACCGATATACCCTACGACCGGGCGGGATATATGGATATCGCCCCGCAGGACAAGGGCGAAAACGTGCGGCGCGAGATATGCCTCACCCTCGAGCAGATGGGAATACGCCCCGAAAGCTCCTACCATGAGGCGGGTCCGGGACAAAACGAGATCGATTTTTGCTATTCCGATCCTCTTTCCGCCGCGGACAACGCGATGACCTTCAGAACCGTGGTCAAAACAGTCGCCTACCGCAACGGCATTTGGGCGGACTTTTCTCCAAAACCTATTGCAGACAAGCCCGGAAACGGCTTTTATGTCAACATATCCGCAAAGAGCCTGACCGAAAAAGCAAAGGACGATCTTCTGCCCTTTATAATCGCGGGCATACTTGAAAAAGCACCCGATATAACCGTCTTTTTAAATCCCTGCGAGCTTTCCTACAGCCGCCTTGGAAAATTCAAGGCGCCCGGGTACATCTCTTGGGCAAATGACAAGCGCTCGCACTTAATACGCGTCCCCGAAGCCCCGAGCGAGCATCGCAGAGCAGTGCTGAGTTCCCCCGACCCCACCGCAAATCCTTATCTTGCGTTTGCGTTGATAATCCATGCCGCGCTGTATGGTATAAAGAACGCCCTCACCCCTCCCCCGGCCTCGAATATAATATTTGCCGACGCGGATGCCGAAACTCTTAAACTGTATAATAAGCTTCCCTCTTCCCTTGAAGAAGCGGCACGAATCGCAAAAATCAGCCCGTTTGTCAACGAGTGTCTTCCAAAAAATCTTGTGGATATGTACTGTAAGGCGGCAAACGGCCTTAATTAAAATATAAAACCGATCAATAAAAAGGAGAGCAGAAAGTGAGTTTAGAACAACCCGTCTACAGCGTTTTGATCGTGTCAGCCTCGGAAAGCTTCAACTTGACGCTTTCGGCTCTCCTGCCCGACCTGAGGTATGACCCCGTACGCTTTGTATCAAGCGTCAGCGACGCAAAACGCATCTTTCTTGAAAGACATTACGACTTCGTCATAATAAACTCTCCCCTACCCGACGACGTTGGCACAAGATTTGCCGTGGATATATGCAGTGAAAAGGGCGGTATTTGTCTTATCCTGGTAAAATCCGTGCTTTACGACTCCATCTATAACAGGGTATACGAGCACGGCGTATATGTGCTTCCCAAGCCCATGTCAAAGCAGCTTTTTTCTCAAGCGCTTGACTTTATGACATCGACCCTCTGCCGTATCAGAAAGCTGGAAAAGAAAACAGTGTCTATCGAAGAAAAAATGGAAGAGATACGTATGGTCAACCGCGCCAAATGGCTTCTTATCGAACGCCTTAAAATGACCGAAAGCGACGCCCACCGCTATATCGAAAAGCAAGCGATGGACAGATGCGTCTCCCGCCGAGAAATAGCCGAAAATATAATAAAAACCTACTTATGACAAATAATATCTCCAAAACGCTTGTTAAAACGGCCAAGCTCTTTCAAAGAATCGAGCTTGACCGTTTTAATTTACATGGGCGACACATGCTTTGCGCTGCGCGTATCGTCTGCATAGCGGACGGTATCTGACAATGTTTGCGATATTAATTTGAGAATTCAAGTACGCTTAACACGGCAGAGCGGAAATGACCGCGAATTTTATATCACTTAAAATTTGTAAAAATCGCCCGAAGATAAAAATATGTGGGATTTTTGCTATTTCGGCAACAACTTGGCAATAAGTCCGTGATATAATAATGCACGAAAGTCGGTGAGGCTTATTCAAGTCCCGCCTTGAAAGAGAGAAATTTATGAAAAAAGCAATGATTATTGCAGGTACTGTTCTAATGGCATTAACAGTATGTGTCGGGGCTGTTGTGTTTGGATCCGGACATATCAATGAAAAAAATCTTAGAACACTTATGGATGAGTTTACTGACATTATCTCTGAATATGCGGATGTAATTGAAACCAAAAGTGTTTATGGTAAATTAAACGGCAATGGAAACGGAATCCAGTATTTTGGTGCCGTATTGGTTCCAAAAGACTCAATTAAAGACATTGAAGCATTGATTGAAAAACTCGACATTCAGTTTGAACTTGTGGGCTATTGCGAACAAGAAGGACAAGAGATTTTGTCAGAATATCTTGAGCACAAAAAGATAAAGTATGAAACAATTATAGATGACAACCAAAAGTATATTTCTATTTATTTTTTTGTTTCTGATTATCCGTACAGTAATCTCTTTGATATAGAAGGTCATTAAGTAAGGGGATCCGAATCTCAAGGACCTGTATTGTGTGCACTCCTCTAACCGATCGTCTTGGCATGATGTACTATGGGTGATGATGAAATTTGGCGTAAGGATTTGAACACCTGTGATAAAAGACAGTCAAACGCACATGGTGAATACTGATATAATGAGAAGGAAAACGATGAAAAAAAGCATGTATTGTTTGCTGTGAATGTGCTGATAACGCTTTGTTTTACCGGTTGCAAAAAAACACAATATCCCGAGGATAAAATTTTAGGGTTAACATCTATCGATATAGTTGAAAAATACCCGGAGGTATAGTTATGAAACGAATAATTGCAATGATACAATCCCTTATTTTGATTCTTGCTTTTCTAACGGGTTGTCATACCGCGCAGACCAATGGCATGCCTGCAAAATCAAATACTTCACAGAGTAACGCCATTCATTTTACGGGTAACGAACCACAAAATAACGATGACACGCCGGACACACCAACGGAAGATCCTAAACCTCCAGAAAACAACGAAGAACCGCTATTCAAATATAATAAGTATATGATATCCGCAGATGCGCGGGAATATTTTTCTGAGCGCGAATATTCCCTCTATTGCAAAACAATAGATTCAATTCTTGCTCACGACGGTGTTGTTGAAGGCTTTGAATCCGAAAATGAATTTTGGAATATTTGGGGCTTTTTGCTTTCCGAATTTATTCCGGTAAGAAGCATCATTCAAACCTACGGCGTTTCAAACGAACCTTTCACGTATGAAAATGGCACGGCAATTTTCCAATTTATCGCAGACGCGGCAACCTGCAAGGAAAATTACGATGCCTTTGAAAATATTATGAATGAAGCTCTGTCGCTGATTAAAGAAAACGATAGCGATTGGGAACGTATTGCAAAGCTGTATTTGTATGTTTCGGATCATATGTTTTACGGAAGTCCCTATCAAACATACGGTGTTAATGCCGATCTTTATAACAGCATCAAATATAAACTTGGAATGTGCGCAGATTATGCCGAATATCTTAATCTGCTCGCAAATCAGATCGGATTTGAAACGATTTCGGCACGTTCTTTGGGAAAAGACGGATTTAAAGGGGCAGACCACGCATGGTCAATGATCTGTGTAGATGGGCAATGGTTTCACTTTGACACTTGTTTGCAAGCTCCGCTTCTTCACGATACTATGAATTATTTCGCATTCAGCACACAATACCGCTACCACTCTCTTGCAGGTTCGACGGGCGAAGTCGAGATGTTCAGACAACAATATTATACTAACGAGCGTTTTGAGCTTCCTTATTGTGAAAACGGAATAAGCGAAGATAAGCGCATTCAATTATATTTATCTGTAATTGACGATTATCGAGGTGTAATGAAATTTAGTCCATATTAATTAGGGCATCTATCGTTCCAGATATCCATTTTTGCAGATTGGGAAAATCCTCAATCGATACCGTAAGAGAGCTTGGAGCAGCAATACATTCTGGACATCTACCTTTATCTATAATGATATCTCGCGCATATGTTAGTTCAGAAACATAACAATTAACGAGCGAATCCCATACAATGTTCTCCGATTCATTAAAATGTACTCGAATATACATCACGTAGTCATCATCAGGTATCTCTCGCTTGTAATTTTCATTCAGAATATACTTCTCGGTGTAGGCCTCACTTGTTAAGAAATTGATAAACTCATCCAAAACAACTGCATCAGTGTTTGTATTCAGAACCTTTGCTGGAGTTCTTGCTGGTTCCTCTTCATCCCATAATGGTTTTGAGCTTCTTAGATCTATGCAATAAAGTTCAATCTTTTCTATGGTCCAATCTGAAAATACATCAATATGTTCATCTGGGTTTTGCATAATAACAATTTCTGTAGATGATAAAGGATGTTGCTGTTTTACCGATGCACAAATAAACTGTTCATCAGATTCTCCTACAGGCTTTCTATACCAAATTGTATACTTTATATCGTCAAACTCGACAGTTGTATTCATCTTCTGTTCGTGTGCGTCAAGACATGCAAGATGATAATCAAAGCATTTATAATCCTTATATTTATCAACCTCGTGTGCTCCATTAGCACTACATCCAGATAGCAAAATTGCTAAAGCAACTAATATTATTATCGTTTTACTCAAATTATAACCTCCGTTCAGTTTTGATTAGCAGATATCTTATTATACGAGGAAGTGGAAGTTATGAAAAAAATATTTGCACTTTTTACATTGTTTATAATGTTATTAACATTTATTCCGTATTCAGTGTTCGCTTTGGAGAAAGAAAACAATATGGTATATGCTTCGAGATCTAATCAAGATTCGATCTATCAGTTGACTCAAAAAGAGTCATTCGACTATTTCAAAGCGCTCGAAAACGATGGATTAAAAATAGTAAAAGAGTCCATCACAACTGTATATACAGTTGATATGTTAGAATACGCAAAAACCGGCACGCTTAATATTACGCCAATGGTTAAAGGAAAAAAACAATATTTTACCGATATTAATGGAGGAAACGTATATATTGCCAAGTTAATCACTTCAGATAACGAGTATGGCGGGAACATAATGTTTTATGTCGAGAGTGATGTCGCGTATAATATAAGATTTACTCCTTCAATGGCATTAGATAAGCATTCTCAGTCAGAAAACAAAACCATGTATATGTCGTCATGCAGTTATGTTGATCATGCCTCACGAATTCAAAATATCATGAACGAATCAAAACCTGTTTCGGTTTATGATGTAAAATATGTGGTAATTGACGATGTTGCGGACTGCTTTTATGTTGACATTAACGCAAAGCAAGTTATAATTCCCGTCGGATACCAAAATGTAGATTCCTCAAGCGAAATTGATGTTGTTTTGACCGAAACTACGCTTAAAAGAATGGCTAAAGATAATTTGGATAGATATAATGAATTAATAACGGATCAAGAAGCTTGGGAAAAAGAACATCCGGGCGAAATGTTTGATTTTACGGGGTATGGGAGTTCTGCTCCTATGGTAAGCGGTTGCAGCCGTGTTGATAATATTATTGATATTTTCAATTATATTGAAAAAAATATGAATGTGTCAATATCCAATGGTATAATAGATAACACAAGCCCCAAGAACGCAAATACGGATAATGAACTTATTGACAAGTTTAATGTTACTGAGGTTTTGTGGACAGGTGCTCTATGTGTGATTGCTTTGTTGACGGTTGGTGCTGTTTTATACATGGTGAAACGGCACAAGAGTAAAGCAAAATAAGTACGACATCAATTTTCTCGGTTTTATACGAAATTAATATCAGGTGTTTTTTCAAAATATTCACAACTGTCAGGAAAACCGGCGCAGCCGGTGGTTTGAACAACCCCTATAAGGGGCTCGTACCGGCTTGGCCCCGAAAAGGGCGCAAAAAGTTTGACACCGCATTACAATCTAAGACGGCCGCTCACATGCGGCTGTCTCTTTTTGCTTATGTAATTTCCGGCAAATTGAAGTTTTGCGCTTTTAAAAAAGGCAGGAGGCCGCACAGAAGGCGGCGGTCCTTAACGGTCGGAGGCAAACTCACGCATCGCCGTTTTTATGCTCTTTCGATGTTATATCGCTATGGCTTTTAAAAAACCATTCGGAGACGGTTTCAACGCTGCTCAAAGTTTTGATAGTATCAAAAACCGAGGAATACCGTCCGTTTGATACGACCAAATGCTCAATAAGCTCGATCGAAAAAATGTCGCACGCTTTTCTCAAATTGAGGGTGACCGCGACATCCGCCTCGGAGGGTTCAACGTTTCCCGACGGATGATTGTGGGCGACAACGATTTTAGATCCGCGGCAGGCAAGCACTTTTTCGATTATGACGCGCGGATTCATATCCGCCGAGTGGAGATCGCCGCTGCTTATAAAGTCGCATGTAATTAAACGGTTTTGATTGTCAAGAATCATCAGACAAACACGCTCATCCTGCAAAGTAAAAAATTTTGGGACAAGCACATCGGCAAATTCTTCACGCTTCTTCATTTTAACACCCTTTAAAGCGGAAAGAGATGAATCAAGCTCCGCGTATCTTCTTGCCATCACCAAAACAAGCCGTATAAGATATGCGCTGTGCGAACCTACGCCGTTTACATCCTTAATTAGGGAGATGGGCGCATCCAACACTTTTTTCAGACCGCCGAAGCGATTTATCAGTTCGTGGGCAATTTCGTTGGTGTTCACTCGCGGCAAACTGAAATAAAGAAGCATTTCAAGCAGCAAATGATCGGGAATGGGACGGTCCGCTTCAAGATATGTGCTAAGGGTGCGCTCGCGGTGTCCTTTGTGAATATCGCCTGACTTCTTAAGTAAAACGCGGTCGGATTCTACGCTACTGTCAGAGCCTTGGCTCCTTTCGCTTTCCTCAGGCGTTTTTGCCGCTTTATCAACAAGCGGCTTTGGGGCTGCCGGCGCGTTTTGTATGTTCTTATCCATAGTAATAATACCCGCCTTCGCGTACTTCCGTTCAAACAGGACCGGCAAAAGCCGTCTTAAGATTTATAAAACAGACCGGCTTTGATAAAAGGCAAATCAAAATCTGCCGCTACCCGGCAAGCCGGCATGTCAGGATCGAGTTCGAGCGCGGCCGTAGTAAAAAATAAATACAGATAAAAAAGGGAGCGACGGACAAGAAAAGAAATCGTATGAATTTCAATCCAAGGCCTTTGAGCGACACCTGCGGTCAGATAGTTGTGGAGGCATAAGCAGCCCGCTATGCTCAAAAGTACCGAAAGTTAGGGGTAAAACAATCGGCGTTGTGTTTTTTCCGAACGGATTACAGACACCGTTGAAAAATAAATGTAATCGCTCCCCCGGCGAAATCGCAAAAATTCGCCTGAGCATATAAGTGCCCTCATACATATAAACTAAAAAAAGAGCGAAAAACTGACAACTTTTTTGATTTTTTTTGCGATTTTAAAAATTTCAGAAGATTGAACAAATTTATGCGACGTATTTTGTATATTATAACGAATAAATTATGTGTATTTTTCATTTTAAAGGTAATGTAATCAGAAAATTACATTTATTTTTTCTGCTCGAATATTTATAAAACGCAAAAGTCAAAAAACAAACCGACCCGACGCAAAAATCCCGATCTTGCGTTTATGATCAAATGTGCCTGCCCGGAGATAACGCCGCAGACCGTTGCTACTATTTACGCACGTTTTTGTAAAAGTTGAAAAAAACAAAAAGGCGCGCCGGTGACACCCTCGCGACGGACGCCCTTGCCTTTTTATGACAGCTTCTGCTGCCAAGTCTTTAGCAAGCTTTCACCGCCAAGCTGCAACTAATGCCGAGGGCACAGCAGGGCGAAGCTTTTGGAGTCGTTGCCCCAAAAGCCTCACCACATTTAATTTAGTTTGCGGCGACATCCGAAAATAGCAGGCAAGTCAAGCCATAGACGCCGATTTCATTTATATTTATTTATAATGATCAATGGATCAATTGTCCTCGTTTTCCTTGCGGATATCCGCAATATTACTGTTATGCTGCGCAAGAGTTTTGGCAAAGCGGCAATATTTTTCATTGTCAGCTACGAAGTAGTAATATCCGCAGTCCTCGTCAGGGTAAATGGCGGCTTTAAGAGCATTTAGCGAAGGGTTGCATATCGGACCGGGAGGAAAGCCCTCGTAAAGCCTTGTATTATAGGGGCTGTCGATGGCGAGGTCTTCGGCGCTAAGCTGTTCATGTCTGCCGCCGAACTCATGAGCAAGTACATACTGAATTGTGGCGTCGCTATCAAATTTGCCGTTAAATGTGGTACTTTTCAGACGATTGTGAAAGACGGCGCTTACGAAGGGAAAATCATTTACCCAGTATGCTTCAGCCTCTATCATCGAGGCGAATGTGACAACCTGATCGACCGTCAGACCGAGCTCGTCTATTCTTTGTTTATATTTATCTCCGAACTTTTTGTTGAAGTTCTTAAGAAGTTTTTTCAGTGCTTCCTCCTCGGATGAATCGGAGTAGAAATTATACGTGTCAGGATATAAATAACCGTCGAGTCGGTAATACCTGTCCTCTGTAGTTTCAAGGTCATTTAGAAACCAGTAGTCAAAGTCGCCTTCGGCAATCGCCTTTTCAAAGCCTTCTTTAGTACCGATACCGTTTGACAGAAAAATATCTATTATCTCGTCGGTGGTTATGCCCTCCTGAAAGGTGATTGTTATTTCAGTCCTTTTGGGCCTCGGATTAAGGGCGTTGATTATTTTATCGTAGTTAAACGAAGGGCTGAGAGTGAAGGTCCCTTCCTTGACGGTTATACCGTCCTCATATTTGACGTTCACGTACAGCTTAAACAAAAAAGTATACTTGATTATTCCCTTTTCATGGAGCATATCGGCAAGCTGATCGACGGTGATGTTCGTGCTTGAAATGGTAACCGGGATCTCGGAATCATCCTTGGAAAAGGCGAAAACGTCGTTCATGCAAATAATTATAAAATAGCCCAGCGCTACCGCACAAACAAGAACAAAAGCTATATACGACACGGTGAACGCTATGCTTCGCACAGATCCTCCGCGCTCTCTGACAACCTTATATTTTATCTTCTTTTTTACTTTTTTCTTTTCTTCGCTCTCGATTGAAAGATCGTAAAAGGCAAGAGAGCTGTCGCCTTCGCCTGAAATTTCTTCGGACAGATCCTCCTCGGCGGGGGAAAAATTCAGTCCTTCGGCAATGTCCTCAGACTTTTGAAAGATAATCGGGTCATATTCGGGATCCGACATGTAGGACGGCAGAATGTCGTCCTTTGGGGCGTCTTGACCGTTATCCGCCGCGTCTGTTTTTTTCTGTTCGTTTACTTTTACATTTTCATCATTTTCTTTTTCTTTTTTCTCTTGACTCTCCTTTGCCGGACTTTCAGTTTTATTATCTTCTTTTTCCCGACTTGGGGCGGCACTTATTTCAAACATTTTGCCCGCGCTCGGTTTATCAAAATCAAGCAAATTGTCGCTTTGCCCCGACTCCGGCTTTTTTTCTTCTTCGTTCATATAATAAATCTCTCCTTTCGCAGGATCTTTCATAAACCGAAAACGCGATAAAAGGCGCTTTTACCGGCTAATTTACACAGACAAGCTATGTACTCTTTTATATATCGGATCATCATAAAAGCAGCGACGCTATGATAAAGACGATCATACAGACAATAAACGTGGGAGAAAAGAATACCCGACAAAGCTCGTCCACATTGACGATCTTGGTGTTTGGAATATCCTTTTCCATAAAAGGATCGCGCGCGTACTCGGCGTATATCGCCTGCGCCTCTCCCAAAGAGAAAAGTACGCACAGAATGAACACGCCTGCCAACGCAAAAACCACAAACAGCGTACCCATAGGCTCGAGAGTGACTCTCCAAAGATACGGTATCACAAAAACGACGCATATGTTATACAGCGCGTGAAGCAGCATCGAAGCTATAAGAGAACGCGTCACCATGACGAGCCACGCAAGGACAAGGCCGCAGAAAACGTTTGGAATAAATGAGGCAAGGTCAAGGTGAACGGCGGCAAACAGCACGGATGTGACAAGGCAGGCGGAAAGCGCACGGTATTTTTTGTAATCGGCAAGCAGTACTCCGCGAAAGGCGAATTCCTCGCATATCGCGGGGGCGACGCACACGGCAAGCACGGTAAGAAGCATACCGCCCTCGCCTCCTATTTCAAGATACTGAGCCGAATTCGCGCCGCCTTCAGAGCCCGAAACGGCAGACAGCAGTATATTTATGAGAAAGGAGCCCGTGAGCATGACTCCGAGCAGGGCAAATATAAGTCCGAGCCTGGAAAGGGCAAAGGGTCGGAGCATGACGTCCTTTGTGTACTTCATGTCCTTGAGATTGGCGTAAAAGACCATGGGAAGTACAAAAACTATTATCTGAAGCACTACGGTGGAAACGAGTATCGCCGAGGCGCTGTCAGCGTCGGTTATGCCGAGAATATCGGATATCATCATGATAAACAGCATTGCCGTCACCACAATAGGCGCGAGAAAGGAGGGTTTATTTATAAGCTTCAATTATCTTCACTCCCTTTTCGGTCACAAGCAGATCGGCGGCGATGTCATACCTGCCGATCGGAAGCCTGTCCACAATAAAGCGCGAGTAAACAAGCCCCACCGAAGAGGCGTCAAACCCCTCCATGTACCTGTCATAGTATCCCCTGCCGTACCCGAGTCTGTATCCCCTTGTGTCAAAAGAAAGGGCGGGCAGGACGATCAACAAGCTTTTGTGTTTTTCATCCTTTATAAATTTTTTACAGCTTTTTTTGGGCGCGGGAATGCCGTACGCTCCGCGCTCAAGATCGTCAAGCGATTCAATGTAAGAATAGCTCATCTGAAAACCGGCCGTCTCACAGACGGGAAGCGCAACCTTTTTCCCCGCGGAAAGCGCTCCTTTGATTATCGGCAGAGTGTCCACTTCGCCGCTTTTCGGATAATACATAAGCAGCGTATCTGCGTATCTGTAGGAGACAAGTCCGACAAAATTTTCGTATATTTTTTGATCCATACGCGCTTTTTCGGACTTATCGAGTTTTTCCCTCATTTCAATAAAGCTTTTTCGAAGCCGGATTTTTTCGTCTCGTACATTATACATATTTTTTGTTCGTAATATCCTTAACTCAGTCGGCAAGCACCGAACGACGTATCTCTTCGGCTTTTTCCTTTGACAACAATGACTCAACTATCTTAAGCGCGAATTCAAGCGACACTCCCATTCCGACGGCCGTGATGCGGTCCGAAGTGCAGACAACCTTTTTATTTGAGAGCTTTGCTCCCTTAAGCTCTTTTTCAAAGCCGGGAAAGCATACCGCTTCCCTCCCTTCAAGCAGCCCGAGAGAGCCAAGGACAGACGGCGCGGCGCAAATTGCGGCAAGCTTTATACCGAGCTTTGCCGCCTCAAGAAGCAGCTTTGAAAGCTGTTCGCTGTTTTTAAGGTTTGTCGTTCCCGGCATACCGCCCGGAAGCATGAGAAGCCGGACCCCGTCAAGGTTCTCTATCTGATCTATAGACAAGTCGGCAATCAGTGTGACATCCTGCTTGCTTGTAACATGTTTGTCTTTGTTCAGGGAGACCGTCTTAACCTCAAGGCCGCTCCTGCGCATGATATCCACAGGGCAAAGCGCCTCCACTGTTTCAAAACCGTCGGCAAGAAAAACATATACCATAACGTGCACCTCTTTATTTTTTATAATCTATAATACTATTTCAATACTAATTGTTTTATTCTTTTTCTTAATGCATAGCTGCGCATTCTTCTTTTTCAAACGGGAAAATCGGTTCGATTTTAAATAATATCTTTGAGAGAGGAAAGAATGTCTGAAAAAATATCGTCCATGGACCTTGGACTTTCCCCTTCATGACACTTTATATGCTCCCAAGAAAGCTTGGAACAGACGTAAAGGGAAGCCTCATAACAGCGCTCAAGATAATTTATATCATGTTCGTGTATGTCCTTTCCCCTGTTTTCGCTTACCGCTCTCCTGTCTATAAGCTTCAAAAAGACAGACGGTTTCATGTCAAGGAAAATCACCTTGTCGGGGACCGGGAGAGAGAGCTTGTTGTATTCGGTGTCCCACAGCCAGTCAAGAAAGACATCCCATTCTTCTCTTTTCAGCTTGGCGCACTGATGGACGGCGTTGGCGGTTGTGTAACGATCGCAAGTCACGATCCCATTCTCGCTTTTGTAAAAGTCTCCCCAGCGCGTTCGATAGGACCAGTATCTGTCCATGGCAAAAAACAGGGACGCGGCGTAAGCGCCAGTGCTTAAAGGATCATTGCCAAGCTCGCCCGCAAGATACCCCTCGACAAGCGTGGCTCCCTTTGTGCCGTATTGCGGAAAATCCACTCTCATGGCGCTTTTTCCAATGCCCTTTAAATACTCGGTGAGCCTTTTTGACTGCGTGCCCTTTCCCGAGCCGTCAAGTCCTTCTATTACTATAAGCTTTCCCATTTGTCTATCCTTTCAAGCGTCCAAAACATCAAAATGGGGCGTCATCGTCATACTCCTGTTCGTTTGTATCCTTTTCGGCGTATGCGGGAGAGTCCGAAGCGGATAAGGCGTCGGCGGCAGAATCCATACGCATCATCATTTCGCTCCAGTCCTGCCTTGTTATAAGTACCTTTCGAGGCTTCTGACCGTCCGGAGGGCTTACTATATGCATCTGCTGCATTGCGTCAATTATTTTTGCCGCTCTGCCGTATCCTATCTGAATGCGCCGCTGCAAGAGAGATGTGGATATTTTTCCTTCGTCAAGCGCCCACTCGACCGCCTCATAGAATTTTTCGTCAAGTCCTTGCGCCACGCCGCTCGATTCTTCGGCAGCCTCGCTCTTTTTCTTTTGACCGCACTGCTTTGCGTTTTTATCTATTTCCTTTATTATTTCCTCGTTGTAGCTTCCGCTTATCTGTTCTCTTATAAAATCGGTAACCCTTTCAACCTCGCTGTCACTGACAAAGGAGCCCTGCGCGCGTATCGGCTTCATCGCCCCTACCGGAGCGTAAAGCATGTCTCCTCGCCCTATCAGCTTTTCCGCGCCCGCCATGTCGATAATCGTTCTCGAATCGGTATTTGAAGCGACGGTAAACGCTATTCTTGAAGGTACGTTTGCCTTTATAAGACCTGTAATGACGTCCACCGAAGGACGCTGCGTACCGATTATAAGGTGCATACCGGCGGCTCTCGCCTTCTGCGCAAGCCTTACTATAGACGTTTCGACGTCGTCGGAAGCGGTCATCATAAGATCGGCAAGCTCGTCTATCACGATGACGATTTGGGGCAAAAATTCCTTTTGCGGGTCGTTTGCCGTTACCTTGTTGTATCCCTCGATATTTCGAACTCCCGCTTCTTCAATAAGCTCAAAGCGGCGCTCCATCTCGCTTACCGCCCACGCCAGCGAGCCGGCCGCCATCTTGGGCTGGTTTACGACAGGAACGAGCAGATGGGGCAGCTTGTTGTAAACTCCCAGCTCGACCTTTTTGGGGTCTATAAGGATAAGCTTCACCTCATCCGGGGTGGCCTTGTATAAAAGACTTATAAGCAGCGAGTTTATGCACACCGATTTACCCGAGCCGGTGGCTCCCGCGATTAACAGATGAGGCATCTTAGCGATATCAAGATACACCGGCTCGCCCGAAACGGTGCGGCCAAGACAGCAGGTGAGCTTGCTTTTTGCGTTTTTGAATGCGTCGGATTCTATAAGAGCGCGCAGATATACCGTGGCGGCGTTCTTGTTGGGCACCTCTATGCCCACCGCCGATTTTCCGGGTATGGGAGCTTCGATCCTGACGCCCTGCGTTTCAAGTGAGAGCGCGATATCGTCCACGAGATTGGCTATTGAACGCACCCGCACACCCGGACCCGGTACAAGCTCGTATCTCGTTATGGTCGGTCCTTTTGAAATATTGGAGACTTCGACGTCCACCCTGAAGGAATGGAGCGTGTCAACAAGGCGCTGCGCGTTTTTCTCAAGCGTCTCGTCGGAATCTCCTTCTTCCTTTTGCGCTTTTTCCTCAAGCAGAGTGACGGGCGGAAACACATATACCTTCTTTTCTTCTTTCTCGCCCTCGATCTCAAACAAATCGTCAAAATCGTCCTCAAGCAGTCTTTCCCTTGTGGCGCTTATGCTTTCTTTTTCCGAGAGAGGATTGCCCGAAATGTCGCTTATCTCCTCGTTTATACCTTGAGCTTTGCCTTCTATTACTGTATCGTACTCATGAGCAAAAACGTCCGACAGCTCGCTGTTTTTCTCTTGCCCGTCATCCTTGGGGCTGTATTTTTCGTTGCCGTTTATGTCAATATCGCCCTTTGCAAGGCGGCCTCCCGCGCGAGAACCTTTGTCGCCGACAACTTTTTTCTCGCTGAAAACGTCGTCAATGTCTATATTTTCTATCGATTTACGCTCGTTTGACACCTCGGCGGCCTTTGTCTCCTTTTCGGCCCCGACGCTTGATTTGTGAGCTATAAATTCCGCGTCCCCGTTTTCCTTTTGCGGATCGTTCTCGATCTTGTCCCCGGACAAAGGATCGTAATTTGGTCTGTTTGCCTTTTTGGAAGCTTGAGACTTGACGTTTTCACTGTCAGAAGAAAGCCTTACATCAGAAAAACCGTTGGTTCTTTCACGAAGATTGGCTTCTTTTTGCAAAAGCTCTTCCTCTCTTTGGCGGCGAGCACCCATACGCGCCTCGCGCTTTTCCTCCTTTTTGGCGCGCTTTTTCTCGTCGTTTTCTTCCTTTTTTTCTTTTTTTGTCTCACGACGCTCATCTGACGCGTCAAGTATCTGTCTTATATAATAAGCGATCATGTTGGGAGTGAGCTCGAAAATAAACATTATTATGCCGATAAGGACTATAATTATCACCGGCCATGAAATGACATTAAGGCAGGCGCGAAGTCCGCCGCCTACCAGTGAACCGAATACCCCGCCGCCGATAAGATCGACTCCGAGTTTCCACATGCGCCCGAGATCGTAAAACGGAACGTTTGATATGCCGTTGTCCTTCATTCCCGAAAATATCAGATGCACGAGCGCGGAGACGAATATAATAAACAGCAGCGTTAGTATAAATTTAGAAAGAAGTCTGTTACGTCGAAAAGAGCTTTTCCACATTGCCGCATATATGAAGGTCATTATAGGCACAAGATAGGCCCCTACTCCGAAAAGCCCGTAAAAGAACACACACACGCAATACCCCACGGGACCGGTGAGTCCCGAAAAGCCGCGCGTCATATCGGTAAGGAGAAAACACACAAACAGCAGTATTCCCGCTATGCCGATAAGGCAAAGCAGTATCTGACTTCCCGGACTGTCCGGGTTGCGGGGCAGCTTGAGCTCTCCCGATTTTGCTTTGCTGTAACTTGCAAGCTCGGTCCTTTCTTTCGAACCGCTTTTTTTCTGCACGCTTTTTGACGATGTGCTCTTTTTCTTTTCCGCCATTTATAACCTTTCTTTCACGCGCTTTCAGAAGTTTCCTTACAACCGAATGCGCATTGCCATTGTATAATTTAACTTTTTGACCGAAGCCGGACCCTCAAAACAGACCGATTATTCCGAGAACGATCGCCAACGCGCCCGCCGCCGCACAATAATACGAAAATACCCTGAAATTGCTCTTTTTCGAAATCATTATAAGAAGCTTTATGGCGAGTATTCCGACAATCATCGCGGAAAGGGCGCCCGCGATATATGTAAGGAGAAGAGAGGTGTCGTTTTCCGCAAGAGTCTGACTTATAAAATCAGGAAGCTCAAGCACGCACGCCCCGAGAATCGCGGGAATGGAGAGAATAAAGGAAAATTTGACCGCGTATTCACGGCGAAAGCCCTGCGAAAGACCTGCGGTTATTGTGGAACCCGATCTTGAAAGTCCCGGAAGAACGGCAAATACCTGAACAAGACCGACGACAAGCGCGTTTTTCGGCTTTACCTCCTCGGGATACAGATTCTCTCTTGCAAGCTTGTCGGAAATATAGAGCATTACGGCGTTGACAATGAGTATAAGTCCCACCGCCCACACATATCCCGAAAGCGCGGCAATATATTTGTCAAGCAGCGCCGCCGGAATAAGAGGCAGTGTCGCAATCAGCACGAATATGACCATGCGCTCGGATACCGTGAAGTCCTCCATTTTGTGCTTTTTGTGAATAAGCTTGCCGCAAAGGGTAAAAAACGAGCATATAAGCTCCCAAATATCCTTCGCGTAAACGATAAACACCGCAAGCAAAGTGCCCAGATGCAGCAGCACGCTGAAGGAAAGCGAGTCTTCTCCAAAGCCGCTTTTGAATATTGTCTGAAGAATGGCGAGATGCCCGGAACTTGACACGGGCAAAAACTCGGTCAGTCCCTGTATTATTCCGTATATTATCGATTCCCAAATCGTCATGTTTTTTCCTTTCACCGCCGCCTTTTCGGGTTTTGTCATACCGCGCGCTTTTTCATATATTATTATAAAGCGGAAAAAAACGGCGTAGTATAGATATTATATTAACATATAAATGCGTAAATTACAAGTTATTTTTTTAAACATTTATTTTTTGTTTTGTGTCAAACTTCACAAATTGTTTACATTATATTTTTTGGTACAAGCATATATATGGAAAAAAGAACTTGAAATCAGACGCGTTTTGTGATAAACTATTTAACGATGTGTTTTTTCGCAAAAAACAGTAAGGATAGCTTTTAAAATGAAAAACAAATTAACTCTGATTACACGAATATCTCTTGCCGTAATACTATCCCTATTGACACTTTGTCTTTTGACGTCGGGTGTATTGAGGATACAAGGCTTGGAAGGAGCTTCTTATGCCGCTATAATGGACGGGCCCATGCCCGCCGTTGAAACGTGCCGAATTGCGTCCGACAATTTGATACCCGACATTATTTCTCCGTCAGACGACGCAGTCTCGGACCAAAACTCGCCCGAGGATGACAAAACAGATAATGATGATAATGATGATAACGATATAGATACAAACAGCACAGATTTTCTCCCTCCCGCAACAACTGAAAAAAATCCCGAAAATGACGAGAGCACAACTCCCTCAAAAAACAGTAACGAAAACGACAGCAGTAACAGCGGCGACACGCTTCCTCCAAATAATAATCTCGACGCGCCCGACGGCAATTCAAACAACGTCACAGTGCCAAACGGCAACGACAAAACGGATGACAAAGACGACACAAACACGGATAATACAGATAATAACATAAGCAACGATAAGAACGAAGAAAACAGCAACACAAACGACGAGGACGACGAGGACGAAATAAGCGACAACAACAGTACAGGCACGGAAATTTCCCCCGAAAATGAGGATAACTCCTCGGCGACGTCCGAAGCAAAAGATATCGAAGACCCGCGGCTTCGCTTTGTTGAAATAGTCAAAGGCGAATACGGCACAAAAGAAGCAAAATACAACAATGTAAAGTATAACACCTGGTTTTACGGTAAAAAGGTCAGCGGCTCATCTTCAAATACGGCTCGCTATTCATGGTGTATAACCTTTATATGCTGGTGTGCAAATCAGGCGGGTATAAGCACCGATATTATTCCAAAAATCGGCAGCTCCGAAAGCCTGCGCGACTTTTACATACAAAGAGGACTTTACGAAAGCAGGAAAAACGCCTCACCCAAAGTCGGAGATATAGTTTTCTTCGGCGGTTCCAGCGCTTCGCACGGCGGCGTCGTGGTAGCCGTAACCGAAAGCGGAGTACAGGTCATGGAAGGCAACTGCGCCAATATGGTAAAGCTTATGACTTACAAATTCGGCGATTCGAGCATAATGGGCTACGCTTCCCCCGATTACTACGGCAGCGCTCAGTAGCCTTTTGCTTGCATGCTTATATATTATATTTATAGAAAATAACTTTAATGACACCGGCCGCAAAACAAACGGTCGGTGTCGCTTTTTTTCGTGTCGACACGGAAAAAAAGATATTTTGCGCAAGAGATTTCGCGTCTGCGGGCGCTATCGGGATTTGCCCCCCTCCTACTCCCTACCGTCCCACAGCCCCACCGCCCCACCGCCCTATCGCCCCGCCAGCCAAAAAAGCGGGAGAAAAAGCCAAAACAAGCCGCGGCGCGTACAAATAAACTTCAAAAAAGCGAACTTTCACCGACGCTTGCCGTATAATAAATAACCTTGACTTTGCCGTCCTGACGGCGCATAGCAGTACAATCTGCCCTGCCGGCGCGGATTTTGCGCTAAGGTTTAAAACAAATGACCCGCGCAAAAGTTTAAGTTGCCCGTATTTTTTCAAAAAATTCTCCGAAAACCTCCGTCCTAAGACACCTTTAAATTGCATATATTTGTTTCTGAGCTTTAACTTTTTTGTGACGCCCGCCATTAGCGGCTGCAAAGTATTGACTTTTCGGCACAGAAAATGTATAATGAGAATATAAAAGGTCGAATTTATCGGCAAAGCGGAAGGAACTATTTATATGAAGAAAACAGTTAAGAGATCGGTCGGCCTGATTTTGCTTCTTGCTATTACAACGGTAAGCGCTTTTGCCTCAACGGCACTGAAGAGTCCCGTATACCTACCGGCAAAAAGCGCTACAAACAATTCCCCTTCGATTTCTGCAATCGCCGCAAAGGAAAGGCATCGCATGCTTGTATGCAGCAGCATACTTAACATATACGGAAGCGCATCTTTATCGGGAAACGTTGTAGCAGTAAGAAATAAGGGCGACATAATAGAGGCGTCAACGGAGGACGGCCTTATATACGAGGTATACTCAAGCTCAGGTATTGTCGGCTACTGCCGCGCCGGGGGACTTGTTTACACCGACACTAAAATTGTGGCCAAGCTGCCCGTTCAATGGGAAATAGACGCCGACAGCGCGGCAAAAAGATACACCGAGCTGACAGATGTAAACGAATTTGCATATGCCCGGGACAGCGCCATAAAGGTGACATCCGAAACGGTGCTTGTACAAAGGGAGATACTTCTTGCCCTATATCAAAAATCGGTTACGATAAACAGAGCGGGCTATACTCTTTCAATTGAGGAAGGCTACGGAATATCGGACGTACCCGAGGAATGTCCGGCCTCCCCGCAAAGCGGAGCGCTCATACGGCTCAGTCTTACTGACACCTCGGGAAGCAGAGTCCCGGTTTCAAGCAACTCTCAAATGCTTGCGCTTATCGAGCAATGCGGTCTTATTCAACTTGGAGACAGCGACATATTTTACTCATCCTCACATGAAAAATACATGCAGATAAACATTTCGGTTTCCGATTTGGTTTATGTGATCTACGAATAAAGCTTCAGGAAAGGAAGAAAGCTTGATGAAAACGGGTAACCGTACCATAAAAGAGTACGATCGGCGAATATCGCTGAGATGTCCCGCCGTTATAAGCAGCTCCCTGCTGCAACAAAGCAACGAGGACGGACGTTACAGCATAAAGCTGACTCTTGAAAACACCGGAAACAGCGAGGTCGATAACGACGCTATTGAGAGCGCCACCTTTGTAATAAGATGCCTTGACTCAAACGGCGATAATGTTTTCTTTGACGACAACGAATACCTTGTTAAAACTGTGAACTTCGGCGAAAGCGGTCTGCCAAACGGAGAGGACGTCTCCATGATGGTGATGCTGGGTGCTTTTGACGATATAGACATTGTTGATTTTGAGATATATGTAAACAAGATACGTTTTGCGGACGGTTCGGTGTTTGACTATCTGCGCGCCGACTTTTTCATGATGCCCACAAAGCCGATCCCGCTTACAAAGAGGCTCAACCGCTCCGAAACCGAACAGGCCAAAAAGGTGTTCGGAGAGAGCGCGGAATTCATTCCGCAAAAGCTTTCGGCAGTGGTGTGGAGATGCACCTGCGGCGAAATCTCCGAGGACGCCGTCTGCCAAAGCTGCGGCGCGTCGCGGGACGATCTTTTCGATTATTTTCGAAGCGAAGGCGCTCCTCTTGCCGTCGGCGAGCGCGACAGTGAAGAAGAAAATGGTTTTTTCGCGGGGATACTCTCCTTTTTTAAAAAAGCGGACAAAGCCAAAATAGCTATTGTCGGTATTCTTTCTCTGACTGTGCTGCTTTTGTCCATTGTTCTTATATTCACGCTTGCCGGCAAATCGAAGGATGGCGGAAAAAACACCGGCAAAATCTCAAAAGACCAAGAGACAAATATCACAACAACCGCGCCCATTACCGAAAACAATCAAACAAAGCTTGCTCGCGCGTATGCCGCGTCGCACGCGTACGACCATGCGATAGAGGCGGCGCAGGACCCGAGTGTCCCCACTGAGGTACTGTATGAGATACTGCTTGAGGCGGTAAACTATTACAAGGACGCCGGCGAATATACAAAGGCGTACGAGTATTCTCTAATGCTTCCCACATATGACGATTCAAATGTTCTTCTCTCGCTCGCTTACGACAAATATATTGAAAACGGCAGCTACGAGCAGGCGCTTGATATAGCGTCCCAATTGAACGATCGAGAAAAGCTTTTGAGCGCCCTTGCAAAGCAGGCAGAGCTTCTTGTCTCATCGGGTCGATATCTTGAAGCGTACAACACCGCAATGTCCTATTCGGATTCCGAGCTTGCCTTAAATGTCGCACAGCGTGGCGTTGAGGAGCTTTCCGAAATAAGGGATTACGATGGAGCGATGGAGCTTGCCTTGCTGATAAAAAGCGAGGACCTCACTGAAAAAATCAACAAGGAAGCGGCAAGCTATTATATATCGTCGGGCGATTACGACAGGGCGGCAAAATACGCGGCGGCCTCGGGAGATCCCGACACTCTGCGCAGTTTGTGCGCAAATATAAGTGACGGCATGGTAAAGGAAAATCTGCCCTCTTACTTTGAATATCTGACCGCCGAGAGAAAAAGAAATGTGCTTGCAAGCAAAATAAGCGCCGGACGCACGGCGGCGATAATCGCGCCTAACGGACGCGTGCTTTACGGAATGGGCGAGATATACACGCCTCCGGCGGGGGTACAGGCTGTGTCGGTCGCCTCGGGAGAGGATCACACTGTCATACTTCTTTCAAACGGACGGGTCGTTGCCTTCGGCGACAACACATACGGCCAGTGCAACGTTTCCTCCTACAAAGACGTCGTCATGATCTCGGCGGGAAAATACCACACTATCGTTCTAATGGCCGACGGAACGGTGGCGGCCGCGGGAGACAACACCTATGGGCAATGCAATGTCGCGGCTCTGACCGGGGTGACGATGATATCCGCCGGCTATGAGCACACGCTCTTTCTCTTTGCCGACGGCACTGTGCGGGCGTGCGGCAAAAACACCAATTCTCAATGCGACGTATCATCATTCAAAAACGTGGTTTTAATAAGCGCGGGCAAGCTCCATTCGGTGGCAATCACCTCTGATAAAAAGGCCCTCTCCTGCGGAAGCGTCCTTATGGGTATGCGCAGTGTATCAAGCTGGAGCAATCTAAGGTCAATAAGCGCGGGAGGCAGCTTCACGGTGGGTATGACCGCAGACTCCGATCTGCTCATAACCGGCTCTACCATCAGCGGAAGCGTCGGAAGCGCGGCGGAGATCGCGGGAGCGCAGGAAATATGCGCAGGCGAGGCTTACATATTGGCGTATATGCCGGATAACACCATAGTGGCGACCGGTTCGCTTTCCCCCGACGTAAGCTGGATAAACAGCTACATCGCTTCCTCCTGAAAAAGGAAAAAGGATATAAATACATTACGTGCGGCAGGCGCTCATGCGCCTGCCGTACTTTTATTTTTTAACGCGCGGTTTTTCTGCATTGTCAAAATCAAATTATCGGAATTTGTTTTTTAATTTTACACGTATATTTTTTTTGCTAAGTGCTAAAGCTATGAACGTAAGAAGCTTAAAGGCCGCTTAAAGCACAAAAGATAAACGACTCAAAACGACGTACCTGCCTTTTCTTGAGCACTGTCTCCACAAAGCAGATAAACGGCGCAAAAAGCGTATCTTACAAATAATATGAAGAAGCGCCGAAAATATTCGGTGCGCATGAAATAAATTCATCTTCATAATTCGAAAATAAAAAACAAATTGAAAAGATTTACACGGGTCGACGATGCTTTTTAACATCTGCCGACCCGACTTTTTATTATACGACCTTCACAATTTGACAGACAAAGTTTTCGTCAAAGTATAAAATAAAAGAACAAAAACAAAGTAAAGGTCATTTGCGGAAAGGCAAGGTATTTAGAAAAAATGGATATTCTGATAAAAGCCAAAGAAAGGGTAAATAAACTGAAGGAAAAAGGGACAAAGCTCATTACCGCGATCGGAGGAAGAATAGAAGGCGGTAAAGCGCTGAGCCAGGAAGAAGCCGCAAGGATACGGCGCCGTGCGGGGTACTGCATATTCTGTGCGCTTTCCGGATTTCTCTTTGCGGGTACAAGGGCGGTATTTGACAGTTATCCCTTTGCGCTTGCACTGCTGTGCTGCGCGGGTCACTCGGGAACGTTTTTTGTTTACGTCGGTGCGATAGCGGGAGCGCTCTCCTCAACCGGCGAGGCGTTCGCGCACATACTTATATACACCCTGGCTATCATATCGCGCGCCGTTATCTCTCCGAAAAGTGACGTGCAGGGGAGAAGAATATTTGAGGAAGAAACGAAAATACGAGTTATAATCTGCTTTTCATGCGCATTTTTGATGGGGGTATACTCCTTTGCGGACAGTCTGCAAAAAAGCGGTATAAACGGACTGCTTTCCCTTATTTTTGTAACGGTGTGCGCCCCGCTGCTTTCCCTGCTCTTTGGCAGCACGCTAAAAGACAAGGGACCCTCCGCGCTTAAGGAGGCGGGCATGTGCGCTCTTCTTTTCGTATTTATATATTCGCTCTCCTCACACACCTTTTTCGGTTACTCATTTGCGGTGTCGGTCTCCTTTCTTGTAATACTTGTGGCGGCAAACGCTTACGGAACGCTCCGCGGCGCGATATGCGGTCTTGTCTGCGGAATCGCCTGCTTTATAAGTCCCGTGACCTTCACAGTGGCGGGATTTGCGGCGGGAGCTTTCAGAGTGTTCGGCGTGATACCCGGAGTATTCATATCGCTTGCCAGCGCAATCGGCTGCGCAGCCTATCTCGAGGGCGTCGGGTCTGTTTTCGCACTGGCGGGAGACATGATATTCGCGTCTCTTATATACATACCTCTTTATAAAACCGGACTTTTTTCAAAGCTCCTTCCTTCGAACGACGAGCAGGTTACAAACGTGATAAACGACGCGATCTCGGAAGAAAAGAAGAGGGAGGGCGAAAGAAAAAAATTCGCCTTTCTGTCAAGGGCGTTCGACGATATTTCAAAGGTGTTTGTAAAGCTCTCGGTAAATCTGAGAAGTCCCGGTCTTTTTGAACTTCACGAGCTGTGCGACGACGTTTTCGACAAATATTGCCGTAAGTGCTCGCTCGTTTCCTACTGCTGGCAGAAAAATTTCGACGAAACCAACGAGGGAATCAATATAATCGCGGAAAACATGAGAAACAAGGGCTTTCTTGAAAAGGGCGATCTGCCCGAATTTCTTGCCAAAAGATGCCGCAACATCGAAAAGATACTCTGGGACATAAACCGCGGATGCGCCGACATGGTGGAGGACGCAATAAAAAAAGACAAAACCGAGCTGTTTGCTCTCGACTATGAAGCGATATCCGAGCTGCTGCGCGACAGTGTGGCGGATGAAAGCGATTATGTCCTTGATAGCGACCTGCAAAACAAAGCGGCAAAAATAATTCGCGGACTGGGCATATCCTCAATGGCATACGGCGCTTGGGGAAAACGGTGCAAGACGATCCTTGCCTCCGGGGTGGAAATAGGCAGCATCGCGGTTACGTCGGAAGAGATACGCCGCAGTCTCGAAAACGGAACCGGCCTTAAGCTCACAGAGCCGGAATTCAATTTCAGCGGAGAATTCGTCTCGATGACCCTCACCTCGCGAAAAAGCTTCAAGCTTGAAAAAGCCTTTTCATCTGTATGCGCAAAAGGAGAAGAGATATCAGGGGACAAAAGCGGCTTTTTTGACAGCGTAAACGGCTACTCCTATGTCACGCTTTGCGACGGAATGGGATGCGGCAAGGAGGCGGCTTCCGTCTCGGAAATATCCTACATGTTTATTGAAAAAATGCTCGGAGCCGGAAACTGTCTGCCCGTGACCCTTAAGCTTTTGTCAAATTTCCTGCGGGCAAGAAGCGAAGAATACCACTGCACCGCCGACATTCTTGAATTTGACACGATAAACGCCCGGGCCTGCTTTATCAAGTGCGGAGCTCCCGATTCGTATGTGCTCAGAGGAGGAAATATTTTTAAAGTCGAAGCGCACAGCATGCCGCTTGGCCTCACAAAAGAAATAAACGCCGAAAAAGTTGAAATGCAGCTGCTTGAAAACGACATCGTCATACTCGTGAGCGACGGCGTCGCCCCCGACCTTGAGGACGCGCTTTGGCTGCCCGACCTCCTGCTCTCCTGTAAGGATATGCCTCTTAAGGATATCGCCGAAGCCGTGGCAAAACGCGCCAAAGCCGAAACGGATTCGGCGGACGATATTTCGGTAAGCGCGGTCAAAGTTACTCCCATCTGATAAAAGCCATATTTACAAAACTCGGGCGGCCGCAAAGGATATGCCGCCAAGTCAAACAATAAAAAATTCTCCTAAGTCATATCATAAAACTTGACCGCGTAGGTTTTGACCGCCCGACATTAAAATCGCCTTCAGCTTTACCACATAAGAGCCTCTCAAAACGCATCCTTAAGATTTGTGCAGCTTGCCGCGCAATACGATTCTTTTCCCCCTTCATTATTTATTTCATTCTATTTCACAAACGGCAAAATAAAAAAGACTGCTCTGATCTTTCGAGCGGCAAACTCAAAAGGACAACAACGCGACACAATAAATTTTGTGCCGCGCGCCTTGCTTTATCGCGGTAAAAAGCAAAGAGGACGCAAAAGCGCGCCGCGTAAAAGCGGTTTTAATGCTCTGCGGGATCTTTTTGTTTTTCGGCGCTTTCTGCAAGTTAACAAAAAACTTACTTTTCAGTCTTGAAAATCATTCTCTTATGCTTTATAATTATACTTTGTATGTTTTATATAAGAGGTGAAAAATCAGTGATAAAAAAGCTTTTAGCCTGCATAAGGGAGTACAAGCGTCCGACCATACTGACCCTTATTTTCATAACGGGAGAAGTTATTATCGAGGCCCTTATACCCTTTATTACCGCCGATCTTGTAAACAAGGTGCAGCAGGGAGCCGAGCTTAAAGGAGTGGTGCAAACCGGTATTATACTGCTTATAATGGCGGTAATATCCCTTATCTGCGGTGGCAGCGCAGGTTTTACCTGTGCGAAGGCGTCGGCCGGATTTGCCAAAAATCTGCGCCGGGACATGTTTAGGAAAATACAGACATATTCCTTTAAAAACATCGACAAATTTTCATCCTCCTCGCTTGTGACAAGGATGACCACAGACGTCGCCAACGTTCAAATGGCCTACATGATGCTCATAAGGATGGCAATAAGAGCGCCGCTGCTGCTCACTTTTTCGATCGTAATGGCGTACGTCATGGGAGGAGCGCTTGCCACCTCGTTTGTGGTGATCATACCGTTTCTCGTTTTCGGTCTGCTTCTTGTGGCGCGCAACGCGATGCCCGCTTTCCGGCGCGTATTCAAGAAATACGACCGATTAAACGAATCGATCGAGGAAAACGTGAGAGGAATGAGGGTCGTTAAGGGCTTCTCGCGTCAGGAATACGAAAAAGAAAAATTCGCGTTTGCAGCCGAGACGATAAGAGAGGATTTCACGCGCGCGGAGCGCATTGTAGCGCTCAACACTCCCCTTATGCAGATATGCGTCTATTTTAACATGCTGTTTGTGCTGTTTATCGGCTCCAAGCTGATAATAACGAGCGGGGGAAGCGTAATCAACGTGGGAGACATCACAGCGATGCTCACCTACGGCATGCAGATACTTATGCAGCTCATGATGCTTTCCATGATATACGTCACGCTGACAATGTCCTCCGAGTCGATCAAGCGTATTGTTGAGATACTTGACGAAAAATCGACCCTGACCGATCCCGAAAACCCGATAACGACTATTTCCGACGGCTCGATCGATTTTTGCGACGTCAGCTTTAAATACTCGGAAAGGGCCGAAAGGTACGCGCTTTCAAACGTCAATCTGCACATCGATTCGGGAATGACCGTCGGTATACTCGGTACCACCGGCTCGGGAAAATCAACGATAGTTCAGCTCATCCCAAGACTTTACGACGCGAGCGTCGGAAAGGTCATGGTAGGAAAAAAGGACGTGCGTCAGTACGATCTTGAAGCGCTCAGAAACCAGGTCGCGATGGTACTGCAAAAAAATGTGCTCTTTTCGGGAACCATACGCGATAATCTGAAATGGGGCAACCCCGACGCCACCGATGCCGAAATACTCAAAGCGTGCGAGCTTTCGCAGGCTCTTGAATTTATAAATTCCTTCCCTGAAGGATTGGATACAATGATCGAACAGGGCGGAACCAACGTTTCGGGCGGACAAAAACAGCGTCTGTGCATAGCGAGAGCGCTCCTCAAAAAGCCTAAAATACTCATTCTCGACGATTCCACCAGCGCCGTCGACACCAAAACCGACATGCTCATAAGAAGGGGCTTTAAGCAGTATATTCCCGAGACAACCAAAATAATAATCGCTCAGCGCGTCGCCTCGGTACAAGACGCGGACATGATAATCGTCATGAACAACGGAGAAATGGCGGCCGTGGGAGATCACGAGTCGCTTATGAAAAACTGCGATATCTACCGAGAAATATATATTCAGCAGACAAACGGGGGGAGTATAAATGACGACTGAACAAAACAAAAAACCAAAATTCAATAAAAATACCTTCTTCAGAGTCATACGGCTGCTGTTTAAGTACTACCCCGTACTTGTGCCTCTGACCGCCTTATGCATAGTCTTTTCCGCGGCGGTATCCTCAATTCCCTCTTTGTTTGTACAGAGAGTTCTTCAGGCGGTCGACACCGCCCTGAAAACGGGGGACCTTAACTGGGATACTATCAAAACAAGTATTTTCCCGACCGTTCTGCTTTTGGCGTGTCTGTACGTTCTTTCGGTGATTTTTATAACCCTGCACACCCAGCTCATGGCGTATATCACCCAGGGATTTTTGTGCAAGCTGCGCCGTGGGATGTTTGAGCACATGCAGGATCTGCCCATACGCTTTTTCGACACCAACAAGCACGGCGACATAATGAGTTACTACACCAACGACATAGACGCCCTGAGACAGCTCGTTTCTCAGTCGCTGCCGCAGCTCTTACAGTCGGCCGTCATTGTGCTCACCGTATTTTTCATCATGCTATGGTTCAGCGTATGGATGACCTTGATCATACTTGTCGGAGTTTCCGCCATGATCTTAGTATCAAGAAAGATCGGCGGGGGTTCGTCAAAGTATTTTGTGCGCAGACAAATATCAATAGGCAAAACCGAGGCATTCGTTCAGGAAATGATGAACGGACAAAGGGTAATCAAGGTATTCTGCCATGAGGAAGCGGCAATAAACGACTTTGACAAGATAAACGAGGTGCTGTACGACGACACCTTCAAGGCCAACGCGTATGCAAACAGTCTTGGGCCGATAATAAACAATATCGGAAACGTGCTCTATGTGCTATGCGCTACGGCAAGCGGCGTCTTCCTTATTTCGGGCATTTCAAATGTCAGTATTTCGGGTCTTGCTTTCAGCATAAGCATTCTCGTTCCATTTTTGAATATGACAAAGCAGTTCACGGGCAACCTCAACAACCTCACCCAGCAGATGAACGCCATTATAATGGGACTTGCAGGCGCTCAAAGAGTCTTTTCGCTCATGGACGAGGAGCCTGAACGGGACGACGGATACGTCAGCCTTGTAAACTGCACCGTCGACGAGAATGGCAATATACTTGAATCCGAAAAACAAACCGGAAAATGGGCTTGGAGACATCCTCACGGCGACGGCAGCGTCACATACACCCCGCTTCAGGGAGACGTGCGTCTGTTTGACGTCGATTTTGGCTATGAGGAGGGAAAGACCGTTCTCCACGGCGTAAGCGTCTACGCCGAACCCGGTCAAAAGGTCGCCTTTGTCGGAGCCACCGGCGCGGGAAAGACCACAATTACCAATCTTATAAATCGCTTCTACGATATAGCGGACGGTAAAATACGCTATGACGGCATAAATATAAACAAGATAAAAAAGTCCGACCTTCGCCGCTCGCTGGGCATAGTTCTTCAGGACACCAATTTGTTCACCGGAACGGTTATGGAAAACATACGGTACGGCAGACTTGACGCCACCGACGAAGAATGTATGCAGGCGGCAAAGCTCGCCGGAGCCGACGACTTTATCACCCGCCTCCCCGAGGGATATATGACCGAGCTGAACTCAAACGGCGCAAATCTTTCACAAGGTCAAAGACAGCTTATCGCCATAGCGCGCGCGGCGGTCGCAAATCCTCCCGTGATGATACTCGACGAGGCGACCTCATCAATAGACACTCGAACCGAGGCGATAGTGCAGCGAGGCATGGATAAGCTCATGGAAGGGCGAACCGTCTTTGTTATAGCCCACAGGCTTTCGACTATTATGAACTCGGACGTTATAATGGTGCTTGACCACGGCCGCATAATCGAGCGCGGCAGTCATGAAAAGCTGCTTAGCGATAAGGGCGTATATTACCAGCTTTATACCGGCGTTTTCGAGCTTGAATAAAAAGCGATTGAAAATCATTATAACTAACTGTCTTTTGCGCAAATCAACCTAAAACCTTTGTCAATGTACCAAAAATAAAAAACTGCGTCCTTTAAAGCGGCGCATGTTCTAAGACAATCAAAACAGTCATAACCACCGGCTAAGCCGGTGGCAGATTGAAGACAAAGCGGTTTTGTGATTAAACGCACAAAGCCGCTTTGTTGTAATATGTAAGAAGAATTGCATAAATGCGTGAATAATTGAAAGAGCGGACCAAAACGTTGCAAAAATAATGAAAACAGGAAGGCCCCTTACCATTTTTCCACAGGATTGTGGCTAACTTTTTGAGATTCAGGCACGCGAAAGTGAGCCCGACCTTCATATGAAGCGCCCCCTGTCAAGTAGACAGTGAAAAAAACAAAAACAAATTAGTGGAGATTCCACCCTGCTGCGCAGCAGGGTGGAATTTTTCACGCGGCGGCGCGATGGAACTCCATC